>CALLDH010000315.1 GCA_937998345.1 uncultured bacterium
CTCAGGGTGGCAACGCCATTCGCGACGCTTTCGATACGCACCACCTCTGAGTTGCTCGACTCGAGCGTCAGGGGCGCTTCTCCCCGAAGATTGATCGTGGCGCGTGAGCCCAAGGCATACCGCTCTTCGAGCCGTTCGATCTTGGCTTTGGGCGGGCTCAGCTCGCAATCGGCATCATAGTCTGCGGAGCCGACGCAACCCAAGGCCCCTGTGATCGACAGCGCCAGGCATTGGCGGAAGGAAGAAGATCGAAGCATGAAGACACCTCCTGCTGCCCGCGCGGTGTCAAACGGTGCAACCGTCGTGCCAATGGCCAGTCTCTGCAATATACTGCGTGCGAACTGCCCCCTCACAGTGCGTGTGACGCACAAACACCACGCATCCGTGAAGCACAGTCACAGCGAGAAGTTCGTCCCATGAGCGTGCTCGATCGTTATCTCGATGATCTGGACGAGAGCGTCGACGGCGACACGCTGCTAACGCGGTTCCTCGAGTACACGAGCGATCAAGGGCTCGAGCTTTACCCTGCGCAGGAAGAAGCGGTGATGGAGCTCTTCGTCGGGAACAACGTGATCCTCAACACGCCGACGGGGTCCGGCAAGTCGTTGGTGGCGCTCGCGGCGCACTTTCGTTCGGTCGCGCTCGGCGAGCGGTCGTTCTACACCGCGCCGATCAAGGCGTTGGTGAGCGAGAAGTTCTTCGCTTTGTGTCGAGTGCTCGGGCCGCAGCGCGTGGGGATGATGACCGGAGATGCAACGGTCAATCGTGATGCGCCGGTGATCTGCTGCACGGCTGAGATCTTGGCTAACCTCGCGTTGCGGGAAGGCGAGCGTGCCGACGTCGACAGCGTCGTGATGGACGAGTTTCACTACTATGCCGACAGGGACCGCGGAGTGGCATGGCAGACTCCACTGCTCACCCTACCCCAGGCGCGATTTCTCTTGATGAGCGCGACGCTTGGGGAGACCCGTGTGTTCGAGGATGCGATCACCGAGCTGACCGACGTGCCGACGACTTTGGTGAAGAGCACCGATCGACCGGTGCCGCTCGATTTCTCGTACAGCGAAGAGAACTTGCAGAACGCGGTCGTCGGACTGCTCGAGGACGGGAAGGCGCCGATGTACGTCGTGCACTTCGCGCAGCGTGCTGCGACCGAGCAGGCGCAGAGCTTCATGAGCATCGACTTTCTCTCGAAGGACGAGAAGAAGGCGGTCAAGGAGGAGCTGAGCGGAACCCGGTTCGATACGCCGTTTGGCAAAGAGCTCAAAAAGTTCCTGCACCACGGCATTGGGGTGCACCACGCCGGGATGCTGCCGAGGTACCGGCGCCTCGTGGAACGTCTCGCGCAGGAAGGGAAGCTTCGAATCATCTGCGGGACCGACACGTTGGGGGTCGGAGTGAACGTGCCGATCCGCACGGTGCTCTTTACGAAGCTCTGCAAGTACGACGGTGAGAACACCAAGGTGCTGACGGTTCGGGATTTCAAACAGATCGCGGGGCGCGCGGGGCGGCGCGGGTTCGACACGCACGGCAGCGTCGTCGCGCAGGCGCCCGAGCACGCGATCGAGAACAACAAGCTTCGAGCGAAGGCTGCGGGGGACCCGAAGAAGCTCCGCAAGATCAAGATGAGGCAGCCGCCGGAACGTGGATACGCGCATTGGGACGCGGACACGTTCACGCGGCTCCAGGAATCCGCGCCCGAGCCTCTCATGTCGCGGTTTCGTGTGAGCAACGCGATGATCCTCAACCTCTTCGAGCGGGAGGACAACGGGTGCCTCGCGCTCCGGAGGCTCATTCGGAGCAGTCACGAGGGGCCGACTGCCAAGCGGCAGCACGCACGGAGCGCGATTGCGATGATCCGGTCCCTTCGGGATGCCGGTGTGATCGAGCTCGGTCCGGATGGGGCACGGGTGAACGAAGACTTTCAGTCCGATTTCTCGCTCAATCAGGCGTTGTCTCTGTACGTGGTCGAAGCGGTCGACGTGCTCGACCCCGAGGATGCGGCATATCCGTTAGACGTTCTCACGCTCGTCGAATCCACGCTCGAACACCCTTGGGCTGTTCTCTACCGGCAAACCGACACGCTCAAGGGACGCGCCGTCGCCGCAATGAAGGCGGAGGGCATGGACTACGACGAGCGCATGGCGGAGCTCGAAAAAATCGACTACCCGAAGCCCAACGCGGAGTTTCTCTACGCCACCTATGACTTGTTCTCGGAGCGTCATCCTTGGGTCGGCAACGATGTGCTTCGACCGAAGTCGATCGCGCGGGACATGTACGAGCTCGGTATGAGCTTCGTCGAGTACGTGAAGGAGTATGGGCTTCAGCGCTCGGAAGGTGTGTTGCTTCGCTACCTGACCGACGCCTACAAGGGCTTTGTCCAAACGGTGCCCGAGTCGGCAAAGACCGACGAGCTCTACGACGTCTCTGACTGGCTCGGGCTCACGGTTCGGTCGGTGGATGCGAGCCTCATCGACGAGTGGGAGCAGCTGCAGGTCCCCGACGAGCAGGTCGTCGCACCGGTGGAGCGGCACGACGACGAGACAGTGGACATCACCAAAGACGTTCGCGGTTTCACGACGATGGTGCGCAACGCCGTGTGGCAGATCGTCCGCTTCGTGGCGTTCAAGCAGTACGACCGCGCGGCCGAGGCACTGTCAGAGGCTTCCGAGACCAACGAGTGGGGCCCC
>CALLDH010000316.1 GCA_937998345.1 uncultured bacterium
TGTTCGAACATCTCGATGGCAGCACGGCAATCCTCGCGGGTGTACCGGTGGTGATGCTCCTTGCCGCGAAGCACGAAGTCATAGGCATCCAAGCGCTCTGGTGGCGCACGCCGGGCTTTGGCGAGGCGGGCCGCCTCTACCCGTCCGGCCAGCGTCGCCACAATCGTCGACGAAAGCTCATCTTGTACGACAAAGACGTCCTCGATCTCGCGGTCGAAACGGTGCGCCCACAAGGTCGACCCTGCCTGGGGATCGAGGAGCTGGACACTGATGCGCACGCGGTTGCCCGCCCGCCGAACGCTGCCACGAACGAGAAACTGGGCGCCGAGCTCCGCCGCCGCGTCGTGGTCGGACACTTCGCGGTCCCGATACGCGAAGCTGGAGCCACGTGAAATGACCATCAGCGTGCTGAAGTGCGAAAGGGCCGTGATGATGTCTTCGACGATCCCGTCGACAAAGTAGCCGTCATCGGGGCCGGAGAGATTGTCGAATGGAAGCACCGCGACCGTGGGCAGCTCATGCACACCGGGAACGGCCGCAACCGCGGAAGGGACTGATGCCGTTTGCGTCACCGCGGCGCTCCCGGTGCGGATCCGTTCGTAAATGGCTCGAGTTTCTGCGCTCGGCTCCGTGCTGAGCTCCCGATCGAGCGCTTCGCTCAAGAACTGATACTGCCGAAGCGCGTCCGATCGACGTCCCATTCGCTCGAAGAGCTCCATGAGGTGCCGGTGGGCGGGCTCGCAAGCAGGGTCCATGGCGATACGCCGGTTGAGGACATCGACCGCTTCATCGGCGCGGTCGAGTGCAGGGAGCTTGGATGCAAGCCGTTCGATTGCATCGCAGGCCATCCTTCGAAACTGATGCTGTGCACCGAGGAGCCATTCGTCGTAGAGCGCCTCCCGCAGCACGAGGCCGTCCAGGAGATCATCGCGGTACAACTCCATGCAGCGAGCGAGCTCGCCGACATCCTCACTCCGCGCAAGACGGCCGAACTCACGGGCGTCCACCGAGCACTGCTCCAAATCCAGCGCCAGTGCGTCGCCGGTCGAAGAGATCAGAGGCCCGTACGAGCGTCGAATCTTCGAGAGCGCCTGCCGGAGATTGTGCCGGGCCCGCTCATCGCCCGTTTCGCTCCATAGGAGCGACGCCAACTGCTCGCGGCTGTGGGGGCGAGCGCTTTCGACCGCCAGATACCCTAGCAATGCCTGGATTTTCTTGCCGGTGACCTCGAGGACCGTCCCGTCCGACCACTGAGCGTCGAAGGGGCCGAGCACATTGAGGCGAAGGGTCCTGCTCATCCTGGACGGATTATAGACGAAGAATAGACGCCTCATAGCTTTCGCTCTGACGCTGGATAAACGGCGGCCACCGATGATGGAGATGTCCCCAACGGGACTCACCACAAAAGGAGACCGCCATGACCGCCGAACACCAAGCCCCGCCCACCCGCTCCGCCGTCCTGCCCACCAACGCTCAAGCCGCCCGCACCTGGGGCGCTGGAGGCGAGAAATATGACGAAATCAGCCGTGGAATCGCCGACGCCATCGAGCACGCCGTCGACGCGCTCGACCCGCAGCCCGGTGAGCGCATTCTCGACGTCGCGACAGGCACGGGCTGGGCGGCGCGCAGCATCGCAGCGCGCGGCGCCATCGTGACCGGTGTCGACTTGGGCGCCGAAGTGATCGAGGCTGCAAGACAGCTCAGCGCTGGCATCGACTTTCGCATCGGCGACGCAGAGGCCCTGCCCTTCCCCGACAACCACTTCGATGCGGTGATTTCCACGTTCGGCGTGATGTTCGCACGGGACCCAGAAGCTGTTGCCGCGGAGCTCGCTCGCGTGGTGCGCCCTGGCGGCCGAATCTCACTCGCAAACTGGGCGAACGAAGGAAGCGTGCATGAGATGTTCAAGCTGATTGGTTCGCACAAGCCGGCGGGTCAGAACCCGGCCCCCTCGCCGTTCGAGTGGGGTAAGACCGCCAGGGTCCTCGAATTGCTGGGCGGCCACTTCGACGTGGAGTTCGAGGTAGGCACCTCTTTCTTCCGGCCCGAGAGCGCGGAGCACGCGTGGGCGACGTTCTCCACCGGATTCGGACCCGTCGTCACGCTGCTCGACGTGCTCGATGAAGAGAAGACCGCGGCCCTCGAAGCCGACTTCATCGCGTTTCACGAGACGGCCCGGACGAACTCCGGGATCGTCGTGCATCGCCCCTACGTGATCGCCAAGGCTACCCGCGTTAGCGAAAGCAAGAGGGCGTCATGAGCCTCGAGCTCATGACGCGCACGCAAAGCCACGACGTGAGTGGGTTTGGCGTGTTCTCCCACGGCGACGCGGGCCAAGCGCACGTCATGGCGCACCGCATGCTGGACGAGGGGCGTCATGAGCTCGGCCACCGGCTTCTCGGCGCATGGCTCGAGGGCCGTGACGGAAGCGGAAGTGACTGGACGCACCTCCAATGGCACATGGCGACCTTCGAAATCGCCGTCGGACAGTGGGAAGCCGCCTTGAAGCGATTCGAAAAACATATCCTCCCTGTTGTCGCCCATACCTACGACGCGCTGACGGACGCGCCAGCAATGCTGTGGCGGCTGCAGCTCGCAGCGCCGCGACCCGTGATCTTGGCGTGGGAGCCGGTGCGCGCCACCGCCGTGCGCCGGCTCACCCAGCCAGGCAGTCCGTACGTGGAGCTGCATTGTCTGCTGGCGCTTGCGGGTGCGGGGGATGTTGAGGGCCTCGACCGCTGGTTACACGGAAGGCGCATGACCGACGATCCCGGCGCCAAACTCCTGGCTCAAATGGGCGTGGGTCTACGCGCGTTTGCTGCAGACGACTACGAGCTCGCCTCGGTCGTGCTCGCAACGGCAGCGCCAAAGGTGTCAAACCTCGGCGGGAGCCACGCCCAGAACCTGCTCTTTTCCGAAATCGCCGACCTATGCTGGGCGCGAACTCAAACGATGACGCGTACAGCAGCATGATCGCCGGCGCCGACACTGGCGCCGACGGCGACGCCGATGCTGGCACTGTCGCTGACGCTGCCACTGAGGACCTCCGTGCGGTACAACCGCCAACGTGCCCCCCATCCAACTAGCCGCCCTCTGGCTCCTCGCCATCGTCATGATCGCCATCGGCGCTTCCCATTTCGCTCGCCCGGACCCCTTCGTCCGAATCGTGCCGAAGTACCTGTCCGCCCCCCTGGCGCTCGTTTACATCAGTGGCTTCTTCGAGATCCTCGGCGGCATCGGGCTGCTCATCCCCGAGACGCGCGCGTGGGCGGCCTGGGGTCTCATCGCCCTCTACGTCGCCGTGTTCCCCGCGAACATCTACATGCTCACGCACAACATCTCGCTCGACCCGGAGAAACCCATCCCACGCTGGGTGCTGTGGGCACGATTGCCGTTTCAGTTTCTCTTCATCGCGTGGGCGTACTGGTTCACCGGCTGAGTTCAGGTACCGCCAACGGTCCGGAGCGAGTATACGGGCGGCGTGGTCCCCAGCCGGTTGAAGTTCCCGAGTGAAGCTCCTGGAGATCCACAGCTACCCCGGTGGGCTTTCCCGGTCTGCGCTCTGCTCGCTCTGACAGCGGTGTGGTGGCATCGGTACCCGGTCGGCGTCGATCTTCCCCAGCACGCCAATCTCTACGAGCTCTGGTGGCAGCTGCGAGAGGGCCCGATCGAGTATCAGCTGCTCTATCGTTACAACCTCTTCACACCATATTTCCTGCCTTTCACTCTGGGGGCGTTGCTCACGAAAGCCGGGGGCGCGCTCTTTGCCGTCAAGTGCCTCTTGTCCCTGATAGTGGTTGCAACGCCGCTGGCGATGGCGCGCTGGCTCAAGACCATCGGCGCGAACCCGATGTTCGGCCTCTTCGGTTTCATGCTGGCCTTCGACCTCACCTACCTGTGGGGCTTTCTTTCGAACGTCTTCGCGATGCCGCTTCTCTTCTGGTACTTGGCGGTGTTCGAACGCCAGTACGAGAGGCCCACGAACCACGGTATCTTATGGACGACTTTGCTGGGCCTGGCGCTGTTTCTGAGCCACGGGATCGTCTTCGGCATGGCCATGCTGGCATCCGGCGTGAGTTATTTATGGCGACGCGAGGTGTTCAATAAGTGGCGCGCTGGCATACACCTCGTCCCCCTAGCCCTCATGACCATCGCGTGGGGGTTCATGCAGCGAGGCCGGAACAGCTCTCGACCAAAGGACTGGTTCATCGACAACGATCGGTTGCTCTCGTTGTTTTCCGGCCCGTTCATGCCGACCGGGGACGTCTTCTGGGCAATGGTCGGTGTGGCGATCGTGCTGCTCCTGGCGATCGTCGGGCGACCGCGCCTGGTCTTCAGCGTCGCCCGGGCCGTCCCTCTCACGCTTAGTTTGTTGCTCTTTGTCGTGTTGCCAGAATGGATCGCCTCTACATTTCTCGTCGGCACGCGATTCTGCGTCTTCGTGCACGGCTTCGCCCCCGCGGTCTTTGCCCCGCGAACCAGTGGTCCGCTTGGTCGAAGCCTCCCAGGGGTGGTCTCGCTGCTCGTCGTCGCGCTCCTCGTCGTGCTCAACGTTCGCCTCCACCGATTCAACGAGGAGGCCGGCGGTCTCGATGATCTCGCAGCGGACCTCGCTCCTGAAGGCGACGTCATGCAACTCGTGACGAAGACCGACCACAGCAGTGCGGTCTTCGGAAGGGCGCAGTTCGGGCAGATGCCGGCTTGGCTGACCGCCAAGAGCGGGAACCTCCTCGAGAACGACTCAGGCGGATACTTTCAGATGCCCGTGCGACGAAGGGCCACACGCTTCCCGACACGCTACCGCTACGTGATCGCTCGGGGAAACCTGACCAAAGCCAAACGTGCAGTAGCCCGCTACCGGCCTCGTGCGCAGTTCGTGAGACCATACGGCAAGTGGCTGCTTTTCGAAGATCCCCCCCGCAAGGTCGGGCCTCTCACGGTCGTGCGCGACGCCCAGGGGTGGAAGGAACTGCAATACAATCTCTCGGTGAGCGGACGCCCACTACAGATCAACCGCCGCCACTACGCGCAAGGTCTCGGAGCCCACGCGGCATCGTTCATCCGCGCTCGGGCAGACGAGGGGGGCGCAAGGCTCGCCGGTTCCGTGGGTGCCGACGACGGTTCGCGAGGGAGAGCCACCATGAGCTTTCGCATCCGCAACTCCGACGGAACAGTGCTGTTTCAGTCGAAGGAACTGACTTCGAACATGGACGCCGTACCTTTCTCGGTTCCCCTCGACGAGAGCCGCGAGCTCCTGTTGGAAGTCCTGGCCACCGGATCGACGCACTACGCCCACGCATCCTGGGTCGACTTACATCTCGAGTAGAAGGTCGCCAGTGCTGTCGGCAGGCAGAGTCTCGCCCGGCCTTCCCGGTTTCGCCCTCGCTAGCGCTTACGTGGTCGCGGCTTGCGAACGCGCTTGAGGGCCTCTCCATTTCGCTCGGTCGAGTGCCCGCGCTTGGCGAGAATAAAATCGCCACTGACTTCGACAACCCCGAATGTCCCATCATCGACTACCGGGCGGATGCGGTCGAGTTCGGTGCCGCTGATGTTGTACTGGAACAAGATGAATTCGGCATCTTTGATGCCCGCGGTCCGAATGGTGTACGCGTCGGGTCGATTGGACACGTGGGCCAACACCCTCTCGGTCCCGGCAACTTTGGCTTCCGGCGGAATGTGGGTGCGCAGCGAGATGAGTTGCTCATAGCGCTCGACGTCTTTGTCGGTGCGGTCGAATCTGAAGGCCGAGAAGCCGCCGCGCGCGGTGTTGTGCTGAAGAATGGCTCCGTGTTGATAGGAAGTCGCAGCCATTGCCAACGCCAATGCCATCAACCATGACCGCACTCGAATTTCGCCGTGCTGGTCAGCGGGCCACTCAGGCTGTTTGATCATCGTCAGGACAACAACGGTTGCGAGGAACCCCTCGAGCGCCCAGTGCGTGGTGTACTGAAAGCCGATGTCGTAGAGGGCGGAGCGCGTTGCCAGCAACGTCATGATCAATCCAGGCAAACAGAACACGAGCCCAATCGGTTTTCGCAATGGCAGGAAGACGAGAGGCACCATCACCTGAAGAAAGTATTTTACCTTTCCGCTCTGGAGCAGCGTGCCTAGGGTGTAGCCAGGGTTTCCAAAGATCGTTACCAGTACCCCCCCAAAGCCCCCCGGCCCTCCCTCGGGAACGAGTTTCTCGTAGTACCAGACGAAGGTAGACTTGCCGTTACGAAAGTACGGCATCACGCCCATCTTCATGGTGAGGAAGTAGCCCAGACCGATCGCAGCCAACGCCAATCCAGCCCTGGGCCTTGTGCGCGACAACAGGAAGTACGCCCCAAGCACGAAGACGGAGAGCGCGATATCCTCGCGCACCGACAGACTCAAGAGCAGTGGAATGATGGCCCATCGATACTTACCAATGTCGACCAGGTAGGCGAGCCAGAACACGAACCCGATCCCGAGCGGAGGGTAGTGAAAGTCGTAGAGGTTGCCGCCGTGCAGAGGTGCGTAGAACACGTACATGGCCGCGATCGAGGCCGCCTGATAAGGGCCAAGACGATTGCGCGCGAAGAGGAAGAGCGGAATGACGGCCGCACCGATGAGCGTGGCCTGAATGATCAGCAGAGTCTCCGCGCGCGGTGCAATCGCGTAGATGGGCACGAGCACGTACGCAAAGAAGGTTGCGTGGTGGCCGAGATGTGTGCCCTCAGGGCCGAAAATCGGCGAGGCTTTCAGCAACTCGCCCCGCATGGCATTGAAGACGACGTTGTCTTCGATCCCCATGTCGTACGCGGATGTCCCGAGGTTCCAGTGGTTGCGCAGGGTGAAGAATGAGAAATAGGACGCGTAGAAAAAGAACAATCCGAGCACGATGACCCAGGGGAGCCATGGCGACCATCGTTCGAGAGCGTCTGCACCGCGTCGGCGGATCGACGCAACGCGCCCCGAGGGGCTGAAGAGGGAAGGCTCGGCGAGTGACCGATAGAGCAACTTCTGCGCCGTGAACGCCGTGATTGCGGCCATGACCAGGAACTGGATGTCGAGTCCCTTCCAGATCTGCCAGCGAAACAGCATCGGAACGGCGATCGCGAGGCAGAGCGGCGAGAGCTTCCAGCCGAGCAACTCGATCCTGCGCGCTGCACCGAGGGGCCGCGTTCGATGAGTCCACCAGTAAATCGCAACGGCTATGAGTGGGAGGGCTATTCCGACACCACCGAACAGCGCCAGAAGCTTTCGGGTGGCGGGCTCGATCTGGTTCGACCTGACGTAGACGCGCATCAGGTCGCCGAACACCAGCTCCCAAACCGCAATGCCGCACGAGGCCCCGGCACCGAGCAACAACGCCACCCCGCGAGCAAGCGACGACAGATACTCGCCGCCCGGCGGCGACGCTACCCGCTCTTCGGAAGCGGCAGCTGCAAATGCAGGCGCGTCCTCAGGGGGCTTCAACTCGTTTTCCACGCCGCCAGGTTAGTCATCTTGCGGGTCATGTCCAACTGGCGACCACAGTCCCTCGCGAGGCTCCGATATCCACTCTCACGCTTCTGCGCAGCGCCTTGGCTAGCTACTGAAAGCGCCTGGCTTCCCACAAGTTCCCAGTGGCAGAGGCACCCAGCAACTCAAGCAGGTCTTCCACGGCCTCGGGACTGCTTGGCGCAACGTCTTGGCGCTCCCGCGGGTCCGTCACAGCCTCGTAGAGTTCGACGTGGTCCGACAAGGTCTCGTAGACCAGCACATGCTCCTCGGTCCGCACGCTCCGTGTGAAGAAGTTCTTTCGGCCGCTGAGAAGCTGGAAAATCGAGCAGAATATCGGACGGTCCGCAGACACCCGCTCCGGTGCGAGCGCCGGAATAAACAGGCTTTGGCCGTCGACGGCGAAGCGATCCGACGGCAGTGACATCACCTCGAGTAGGGTGGGAACGAGGTCCGTGAGTGCCACGCGGTGCGAAATTCGCTGTGGCTCGAAGCCCGGAATTCTCACGATGAGCGGAACATGGACCGACTCGACGTAACAGGTCAGGGAATGGATCGCGCCGCCGTGCTCTCGGAACTCTTCGCCATGGTCTGCGGTGAGGATGACGATCGTGTCGTCCCAGACACCTGCCTGCTCGAGATACGAGGTGAGGAATCGCAACATATTGTCGAAGTTGGCGATGCATCGGTCATACGCGGCGACGTTGCGATTCGGATCGGGGAAGTCCGGCACCGCCCGCCCAAGGTGCGCTCGGTACGGGTGATGCACATCATCGAAGTGCGCCATGACGAAGAAAGGGTGCCCGGTCCGGCGTGAGTCTTCTACCGCCGAGATGACATTCGAGATGATGTACTCTCCGCTCTTCCAATCGGACCCCTCCGGCACCGAGAGAACCTGCTGAAAGTCCCGCTGAAGTCCCTTCAAATGCCGTACCACATAGCGGTTGATCGCGAGGGTGGTGTCGTACCCCTGTTGCTGCAGGAGCGCGGGTAGCATCCATTCGCTTTCGACCGTTTCCGGGTACCCGCCCTTCCATTGCATGCTGCTGGGCCTACGACCGCTGAGCATACTGGGCATGCTCAGCGCAGTGGTTGAGGATTGCGAGTACGCTCGGGTGAAGAGCCAAGCCTCGTTGGCAAGCTCGCTCATATGCGGGGACGTCTTCTTCGGGTAGCCGTACGCGTTCAAATGGTCGGGGCGAAGCGAGTCGACGACGAGCAGGAGCACGTTGAAGCGCTTCTTTTGTGAGTCGAGAAGCTGACCATAGAAAGGCGCCAGCTCAGGCAGGCTCGTCGCAGCGGTCGCATCGCCACCATCACAATCTTCGTCGACGCCGTTGTTCGGGATTTCGGTTTTCGTCGGAGAACGGCTCGCATCAAACGCCGCGCAATCACCTCCACCAAACAGCGACGAGACGCCATCGCGGTCGACATCGGTGAGACGCTGCAAGCTCACGGCCACTGATGGTGTCACCTGCCCGCCGCTGATGGCGGCACTGGCCGCGGGCCATAGCTCGAAAAGCGCGATGGTGGCGACGACTGTCGCGGTCAGCAATCCAGCCCACAAACGAACCGCGAGCGGCTTGCGTCGGCCTCCCGGCTCGAGCCACTTCCTGCTGATCGCCTGTGTGAGCTGCCAGAGCAGGCCCTCGGCAGCGAAGAATAACGCCAGCGCGAACGGGGCGGCAAGGACACCCAGCTTCACGCCGAACTCGGTGAACATGGGTAGCAGCAGCAGCCCTACCGGAAGAGCGACGAACAGCAGGTATCGGAGCACTTGCGATCGCGGGCGCGGCAACCCCCACGAGCGGTCCATCTTTTCGCAGGCTCTCTCGAAGATGGGACGCACTGCCGCCGACGCGACGAGCAGCACGATCAATGCCCCCGCCGCACCCATGATCAACACCGCGTCCCGGAGCGCCACCTCCTTGATGCGCTCCGATCGTCGAAGCAAGAAGACAAACCCCAACACCAGTGGCGCACCCACCGCGAGCGCCGTTGCAAGCCACGCATGGAAGGCGACCACCGGCGTCCGGTTTCCGTTCGCGTCGGTGTTCATTGCGGCGCGCCACCGTGTGCGCCAACCGCGTTTCTCGACGATCGGATCGACCACGATGAACAGCGCTGCCTGAGCCAACCCCACGATGGCTCCAGCCGTAGCGAGGGTCCCAGCACCCAGCACGGCGGTAGCTAGTGAATTTTGCCCGGTGCGGTGCGCGCTCCACAGCCCATCGAACAATCCAGCCATGAGCGCGGTCGTTGCCGCCAACATGACATGCTGAATGACGGTAGCCAGACGGTCGGATCCAGTGTCGGTCATACGCTCGTCAGGATTCTTGCGAGGCAACGGCCGCAGGTTCCGCGGCAGTCGATGTACCATCGGCCGGCGGAAGATTCTGAGTCTCGCCCACTACGTAGAGCGGACGCCGCTTCACTTCTTCGTAGATCCTGCCGATGTATTCGCCGAGGATTCCCGTCATGATGAGCTGAGCCGAAGCAGCCAGTGCCACCGCAATCATGATCGTCGCCCAACCTGGCACGGTCTCGCCGGCAACGGCTGCGTAGACCGCCCAGCCTGAGGTGACGATCGCAACGACCCCCGAAAACAGACCGAGCCAAGTCGCAAGCCGAAGCGGAATGATTGAAAACGAGGTGATGCCGTCGATCGCGAAGCGCAGCATCTTACGAAGCGGGTACTTGGTCTCGCCGGCGAAGCGTTCGGGGCGCTCGTACCGCACTGCGGTTTGCTTGAAGCCAACCCACGACACCATGGCGCGCACGAACCGATGCTGCTCGCGAAGGGCACGCATCGACAGAACCACTCTGCGACTCATCAGTCGAAAATCCCCGGTATCGAGGGGTATCTCGATGGGGAGCAGCGCGCGCAACAGGCGGTAGAAAGCGGCGGCCGTCGCTCGTTTGAAGACGCTCTCTCCATGGCGCACCGACCGCTGGCCGTACACGACGTCGTACCCCTCGCGCCACTTCGCAATCATCTCGGTGACGACCTCGGGCGGATCTTGCAGGTCGGCATCCATGATGACCACGGCATCGCCTTCGGCGCGGTCCATACCAGCCGTGATCGCCAACTGGTGCCCAAAGTTTCGAGAAAAGGAAATGACCTTGTAGCGGGGTTCGGCTGCGGCAAGCTCGTTCAGCATTTCGGACGTGCGGTCTCGCGAGCCGTCGTCGATGAACACCACCTCCCACGTCTCATCGATTTCGCTCAAAAACGCCTTGAGGCGGCGGTCGAGCTCCGCGATGATGGCTTCCTCGTTGTAGACTGGGATGATGAGCGACAGCGCAGGGCGTTGCATGAGTTGGGCGGACCTCCCGAACGGTAGCGGGCCTTGTACAACGACGTCGTGTATGGTTCAACCCGGAGGGTCCCCGGTGGAGTTTGAGGAGTACAAACAGAGCTACGTGGCAGAGGTCGAGCAATCGATCGACTTCTCCGGGCAGAGCCATGACTTCTTCATCCGCGTCAAGGCCGATGAGCTCGTCGCTTCCTGCAATCGACAGCTCGGGACCCTCGAGCAGCGCAGCATTCTCGATGTTGGATGTGGCGTCGGTCTCATGTCGCGCTATGTAGGCGAGCACTTTGGCGAGCTCCACGGCGTCGACATTGCGCCTGGCGTGGTCGAACGGGCCGCCGAGAATTTTCCGAGAGGCAAGTTCCAGCTCTACGACGGCCAAAGCATCCCGTTCGACGAGCAGAGCTTCGACGTTGCGTTCACCGTGTGCGTTCTGCATCACGTGCCACCAGAGCAATGGACATCGCTCGTCACCGAAATGGCGCGTGTGCTCAAGCCGGGCGGACTGCTCTACATCTTCGAGCACAACCCCTACAACCCGCTCACTAGGCGGGCAGTCAATCATTGCCCTTTTGACGCCGACGCGACCCTGCTCACGCGCAGCCGCTCCACGGCCCTCGTGCGCAGCGCTGGGCTCGAAACCGCCGAGGCGCGCTACGTCCTCTTCTTTCCATGGAATGGCTCCGGCTTTCGACGCATCGAATCCGGCCTGCGCTGGCTGCCGCTCGGTGCTCAGTACTTCGTGTCCGGGCGCCGCGTCGGTTAGCCCTGGCAGCGTCAGCTGCCCAGAGGCGCTGGCTCGAGCCGTTCCAGGCGTCGCAGTGCGCTTTGCGCTGCATGGTACCCGCACATCCCGTGCACGCCGCCCCCGGGTGGCGTGGATGCGGAGCAGATGAACACGCGTGCGTTCGGCGTCGTGTATGGATCGAGCCTCGCCACGGGTCGCGTGAAGAGCTGGAAGACGTCAGCGACGCCGCCTGTAATCGCGCCGCCGACGTAGTTTGGGTTGTATCGATGAAAGTCGTGGGTGTTCATCGGGTGCCGGGCAAGAATGCGGTCCTTGAAGCCAGGCGCGAAACGCTCGACTTGGTTCTCGATCGCTTCCGTCATGTCCACCGTGGAGCCGCCAGGAACGTGGCAGTACGCGTAGCCCGTATGCTTGCCTTCGGGCGCTCGACTCGGGTCGAGCTCGCTTTGCTGACAGAGCAGAACATAGGGTCGCTCGGGATGCGCCCCTCGAAACATCGCCGCCTCTCCGGCCGCGATCTCTTCGAGCGTGCCCCCGAGGTGCACCGTAGACGCTTCTCGGCAGTTGGCGTCGCGCCATGGAATCGGACCGTCGAGCGCCCAGTCGAGCTTGAACGCGCCGGGGCCGTACCGATAGCGACCAAGTCGCCTCCGGTATCCGTTCGGTAGCGCGGATTCAGCGATCGAAGCGAGCTCGGCAGGACTGGTGTCGAACAGGTAGACCCGGGCTGCCGGAAGATCTGCAGGGGAAATCACCGGCACACCAGTTCGGATCTCGCCGCCGAGCTCTTTCAAGAAGCTGCCAAGCGCGCGCGCGATGGCTTGGGAACCTCCGGAGGCCACGGGCCAGGGCTCCACGTGGCCTGCGATCGAGAAAATGAGTCCGAGGGCGGCCGTGAACATCTTGTCGAGCGGTAGAACGCTGTGGCCGGCACATCCCGCGAACAGCGCCTTCGCGCGGGATTGCTGAAATCGCCAATTGGCAAAGCTAGCCGCAGGCCACATCGCGTTCAGGCCAAACCGCATGAACATACCGACGTGTATCGGCCAACTCAGTGGACCCAGTGCGTCGCGAAAGAAGCCGTTCGGGTTGTCGAGGAACGGAGCGATCAGGTCTCGGTAGCTGCTAGCGTCCGCGCCGAGCCCCGCGCAGGTCTCTTCTAGGGACTGCCACAGCATCACCGCAGGCTGATCGTCGAGCGGGTGCGCAACCGAGGCGCGAGGCACGATCCACTGAAGCCCGTGCTCCTCGAGCGGCAGTGAACGAAAGAACGGCGAGAGAATCCCGGTCGTGTGAACCGCCGAGCAAACGTCGTGGTGAAACCCGGGCAAGGTGAGCTCCGCGGTTCGCGTGCCCCCGCCGATATCATCGGCACCCTCGAGCACGAGCACAGACGCCCCACCCTGTGCCAACGCAACCGCAGCACTCAGCCCATTCGGCCCGGAGCCAACTACGACCGCATCAAAAGTCTCCCGCCACCCACTCACCCCGCCAACATAATCCGCCCCACCAAATTAACCCCTCGAAAAAGGGGACAGTCCCCTTTTTGGAAGGGTTAAGTGCGCGATTATTCGAAGGCGGTCGTGTTGGTCATGCGGATCTCGAAGGCTTCGTTGACTTCGACCTTTTCGGTGCCCTCTGGGCCGGTGACCGTGAGCTTGTCGGTTGCCTCGCCTGCCGCTGCGGCGTCGGACTCGAGTGCGTTCAGGTTGAGGATGATCTCACCGCGTGCGTTCGCGACCATTTGCTCCACAGCAATCGAGACGCCGTCCTCGGGGAAGTCGACCGACTGCGGCAACGCGTTCTGCGTGACCGTGACGTTGAGCTTGATCTCGTCCCCCACGCGCTCGACGAGCGTGTAAGCGTCGACCTGCTGCACTTTGAAGCCGTAGAGCGTGAGCTCCTTGCGAGCCTCCCAGCGCGCGCCGAGGCCCACCGGCTCCGCCGGCAATACCACGCGAGATAGCGTGGTGCGCGCGTTGACGATCATCATCAGCAAGCGGAGCGGAAGGTCCGGGCTCTTGGCTTTGTCGTTCAGCTGGGTCGAGAGCGAGATGCCGCGGTCGTTCATCTCTACGGTACCGCCGACGTCATCCAGAATGGCAGCACTCTGCCTCAACTCCTCCGCAACCTTCGGGTCGAGGCCTTGTGGAACTGCGGCCTCTGCCTTCGCGATGTTGACCTCGAACTTCACGCCGTTGTCGGTGGCCATTGCCGGCCCGGAGACGATATGAAGGCGGACACCCGGAACCACCGACAGCGCAGCGGATTCTGCGGTCGTGGCCAGGGTCGCGATCGTGAAGTCCATATTGGACTTGGTCGTAGTGCCGTCCACGATCTTGTATCGGAGCGGAGCCTGCGGCTCAGCACCCGCCTCGAGGAGGAGCACGGGATCGGCGTTCGCATCGGCGGCTGTCGCCGAGGACCCGTCCTTCTTGCAGCTCGTCAAGACGAGCAGCGCAGACAACAAAATCAAACCACGCACGAGTGCTTGCTTCTTCATCGAATCTCCTCCTCGGCCCATCTCCCCGGCCGACTGGACACCGGGTTTAGTCGCTTCGATCGGAAGCTGCAACCATCGGCCTCCCGCTGTGACGAAGTCCTCGTGCGACGCAAGCCGAACTAGACGCCGAAGCGCTCGTTGTAGGCTTTCAGCGTTTCCCGGACCCGCTCGTCCGTCAGCCCGAAATCCTCGATGCTGTACTCGTGATCGCCTTCCTGGGAGGTCGGCTTCTCGTCGATCCGGGCTTGTAGGAGTCCCGCGATCTCGTCGTTGAACTCCAAGTCAAACTGAGAGTAGATGTCTTCCAGCACGGTCATCGGGCTCGCCATCAGATCACGAAGCCGCACGTCGTAGATCTGGGACTCGGGGATGCTCTTTCGAGACTCCATCGCACGGTCCAAACCAATACGAGTGTACTCGAGCCAGAACTCGCCAAGCTCTTTGACGTCGAGGCTACGCCGTAGTTTCGAGGCCATCTTTGCAGACAAACTGCAGTGGGAGGCAAGCGCCTTCGCAATGTCACGATGGGTGAAGATGATTTGGGCGTCCGGGTAGACGGCCATCAGAGCCTCCAGGTTCCAGATGTGCCACGGGCACTTCAACACCCACCGTTTCGCCGAACGCTGCGCGCTCAAGATCTTGAGTTGAAGCTTGTGGAACTGGTACGGCTCGAGCATGTCCCACTCGAGCATGTCTCGGGCGTACTCGTAGGCCGCGAACCCGACCCAGAACGTGAGCATGGCCATGTCGTTTTCGAGGAGAAAGAAGTCCTCCTCGTACGAGTCTGCGGTCACCAGGTGCGCAATGCCCTGGTCGGGGATAGCAGCCTGGTTAAAGCCGAACGTGAACTTGGCCTGAGCGCGCCTCCAGGCGACATCGCCCAGTGGATCGCCGAGCCTGCCAAGCGGGTAGGACAGCTCCCAAGCCTTGGGCACCCGGTTGTTCGGATCGGCAGCCAGCACGTTGTGGAGAAAGGTCGTGCCGGTCCGGAAGAACCCTGTGATGATGAGGGGCCGCTCGATGTCGATATCGTCCAGCTCCGGATGCCGCTTCGCGAAGTCAATGATCCGAAGCCTGTTGCCGAGCTTCCAGTTGAGGACGTAGCGAGCGCCGAAGAGGCCGGTGGTGTTGAGCTGGGCTTGGTTGAGACCGTCGACCGTCGACGCCAGCCTCTGCTGAAAGCCGTCCTCCCCCCAGTCGCTCAGCCCGGTGGTCCGCTCCGCCATCTTCATGACGCGATCCGAGTCGATCGGGATCATCTTCTTACTGAGAACGTCCAGCTTGTTCACCAATGAAAATGGGAGGCTGGGCTTCAGGTCGTCGGGGGTTTCGCTCATCGAGGGTCTAGTAGAACGCGTACCGGCACGGTGTCAAAGCTACCGTGCCGGCGAATGCCCGTTGGTCGAGAAACGGGGGTGAGTGGTGCTCCGGGGGGGTCCAATGGTTCTGGAGTGCCTCCACACGAGGCGCTGCTTCTGTGGCATGGTCCGCACGGATGGGCTTTCTGCTCTTCAGCATCGGAAATGGGCTCGCGATCGCTGGCCTGGTCTTGGCGGCGCTCGGCTACGCCGACGACGGGGCCGCAGGATGGATTGTCGCTCTGATCGCCGTGGGGGAACTGACGATTCTTGGGAGCGTGCTGTTCTTAGGGGACGAGGGGTATGAGCAACTGGAGGCGCGCACCTCTGCATTCTTCCGGCGCGATGCTGGAACGAGGGTCGGAGCGGTCACCGCCCATCGTCATCGCGTCGGCCTTGCCCTCCTCGTGGCGCATCTCGCTACGTATTTAATGGTCTGGACCGCCGGAATACTCGCCTATGCGAGAGCCACCGATGAGAACCCCTTCCCTTCGGTGTTCGGCCTAGCGTTCGACGAGCAAGGCCCCGCGTTCGTCTGGGGAGCGATCAGCGCCGAGTTCCTCTTCGTGCTGGCGATTTACGCTCTAGGCCCCGCGTGGTGGGATCGTTTCAAGCGGCTCTTTCGGTATCAGCCCGCCGCCGCGCCTCCGGAGCCCCAGGCGCCTGAGCCTCCACCTACGCTTCGATATCGTCTGGGCCTCGCCGTGTTCGTCATTGGAAACGTCCTGGCGACGACCGGGCTGCTGCTTCCGGCGATAGGTTTGGCGAAGGGACGGATGGTGGGTGTCATCGCCGTCATGCTGGCC
>CALLDH010000317.1 GCA_937998345.1 uncultured bacterium
GGCGCGAAGGGCTACGTATTCCGACAGTAGGCGTCGCGCCTCCGTGCGCTGTGCTTCACGCAGGAAATCCGTGCGCAGAAAGCAGGTGCCAATCGCGTTGGCCTCGTCGACCACGAGCTGTTTGCGCGCATCGTACCGCGAGGCGGCGATTCCGAACGTGAAGGCGAGAATGAAAGCCAGGAGACCGAGGGTTGCGCCAACGGCACTACCCACTGGCCCGGGCGATTCTCCGCCAGATTTGCGGCGGTACACGCCCAAGCGACGCCCGCCCTCAATCGCCGCTAGACCGCCGAGGAGCGTCGCCCCGAATAGCAAGGGAATCGGGATAGCGTATAGGAAGTGGGTCTCCATAGCCGACGATGGTAGCGGTGCTCAACAACTTGTCCATGTAATCCAGACGGCTAACCACACTTCGGTTGGAGCTGGGAGCGAGTTGCTCATGAAGGCTTTGAACAACCTGAGGGGACCTGCCCTTCTCGATCGCATTGGAGACCAGTTGTCCGTGCCCGTCTTGCATGTGAAACTCGCGCCGCATGCTCAAAACTCGACTGATACTGACCCTCTTGTCCTGGATGCTGGTGTTCTCAGCATTCGCCGGGCCTGCCTCCGCAGAGGAGCTCTTCGAGAGCCCGCTCCAGCCGCCCGATACCTCGAGCCCACGAGCCACGCTCAGGAGCCTTCTCGATAACGTCCAAGAGGCGTACGAGGTGTTGATGCCTGTTTATGCATCGTACCGGGCCGATCCGAGCCTGTTCCCACCGGAATCCGCGCGTGATGCGGAAGCGCGCGCAGGAGAGGCGCTCGAGCGGGCCGTACGCACGCTCAACCTGAGCGAAGTATCCCGAGCACTCAGGCCGAAGCTTGCGCTCGAAAGGGCGTTGCTTCTGAAAGAGGTGCTCGACCGCGTCCCACTGCCGCCTTTCGATGCCATCCCCGGCGCGGCAATGGCCATGGAAAGTGGAGAAGGAGGTCCCACGGCCCCGACGGAGGTCGTCCGTTGGACGGTCCCGCACACCGAAATCACGATCGCCAGGGTCGAAGAGGGGCCGCAAAAAGGCGAGTATCTGTTCACCCCCGCGACCGTCGCGAACCTTCCAGCTTATTACCGGCAAGTGCGCGAGCTTCCCTATCGGGCCGGAGCATCCGAAGGCTTCTACGAGTTCGTGCACGCCGCCCCAGGACTACTGCCGCCCACCTGGTTCGAGTGGATCAGGGGCCTGCCCGACTGGACGAAAGCCCGGTTGTGGGGGCAGGCCGTCTGGCAGTGGACGGGGCTGGTGCTGGCCATCCTACTCGCCACGCTGTTGCCCTGGTTGGCGAATCGTTGGCGACGTTACCGTGGCGGGCTGGCCGTCGGCCGAACGTGGAGACGCTTCCTGGTGCCAGTCAGCGTGATCATCGCTGCCTGGGGCGTACACGAGCTCGCCGAGGGGCCGCTCAACCTCAGTGGCAAGGTGCTCCAGGTTGTCTTGCAAGGGACCGAGGTGGTGATGTTCCTGGGCAGCGCTTGGGCGGCGGTCAGCTTCAGCGGCGTCGTTGCCGAGATCATCATCACGTCGCCCCGCATTCCCGAAAAGGGCCTGGACGCCAACCTGTTGAGATTCGGGTTTCGCCTTCTCGGCCTAACCGTCGCAGCGCTCATCATCGTGACAGGTCTGGCGGATGTCGGGGTGCCCGTCGCGCCCATGGCGGCGGGCGTAGGTGTCGGTGGCCTTGCGGTTGCACTGGCCGCTCAGCCGACCCTGGAGAACTTCATCGCGAGCCTCACGCTCTATGTCGATAAGCCCCTGAAGGTGGGCGACTTCTGCCGTTACGGCGACGACCTGTCCTCCGGATTCTTGCGCATCGGCACCGTCGAGGAGATTGGCCTGCGCTCGACCCGGCTGCGGGGAATCGACCGCACCCTGACCACGATTCCCAACGCCGACTTTTCAAAGCTTCAGCTCATCAACCTGACCTTGCGCGACCGGATGCTTCTGAGAACGACCATCAGCCTGCGTTACGAGACGACTCCCGAGCAGATGCGCTTCTTGCTCGCGAAGGTGCGTGAGATGCTCCTGAGACACCCCAAGATCACCACGGATCCGGCGCGAGTGCGCTTTGCGGGTTTCGGTGACTACTCGCTGAACGTGGACATCTTCGCTTATGCCGACACGCCGGACTGGAACCAGTTCCTGGGCATCCAGGAGGACGTCTACCTACGCATCATGGATATCGTCGAGGAGGCGGGAACGGGCTTTGCCTTTCCGTCCCAGACGACCTACCTCACTCAGGATCGTGGTCTGGACGAGAACAAGGGGGAAGCGGCCGAGGCGGAAGTCCGGGCGTGGCGTTCGGACGGGACCCTTCCGTTTCCCGAGTTCGCGCAGCTCTATCGTGAGCGCGTACTCAACACTCTGGCGTATCCGCCGGAAGGCGCACCGTCTCCCACGGACATGAGCGAAACACCGGTGCATCCCGCGCGCAAACGGCTGAGTTTGAAACGGCGGCGCAAGAACGAGACCGAGTGATTTCTCGAGCTAGCGGAACGTTTCGATGCCGGTCTGGGTTTTGCCTTGGATGGCGTCCTGGTCGCTCTCGTCGAGGTTGCGCTTCTCCCGCTGCTCGAACGCTCTAATGCGCTTATCGGTGTCGCGGATGCGCTTTTCAGCCTCGTCGCGCTGCCTCCGTGCATCGAGCGCGCCTTGCTTGAGGGCTCTGAGCTCCGGGTTTTCCTCGTCCGCGATGGACTGCTCGAGGGCGTCACGCTCGAGCTCTCTCTCCGCGGCGACTGCCTGCTCCTCCTTCCTTTGCTGCATCCGCGCTTTGACGACATCGGCGGTTTGGCCGATGTCACCCCCTATCGAGATGATGAAGATTCGCTCTTTCGCCGGGACCCGGGTGTAGCTGTCGTCGTCGTCGATCGCTTGCCCCGTGAGATTGAGCCCGTTTGCCGTTCCGGTCCCAAAGAGCATCGACACACCCACCGACAAGCCTTTGCCGTCCTTCATGCCCCCGAGCGAGGCGCTGAAGCCATAGCGGTCGATCTTGATCGGTTGTAAAGGCTCGCCTGCGACCGGGACGCCGCCTGGCGAGCCGCTTCGATCGGTGAGGAAGCCCAAGCGCCCAAACAGAAACTTGGTGATTTGGATCTCCGAGCCGATCGAGATGTTCCAAGTGAAGACTCGTTTTGTCGAGTCGGCGAAAAGGATGCCCGACGTATTGGCGCGGTTCTCCAACTGCGCGATGTCAGGCGCAATCGAACCCTCTCCGACCGGGCCGACGAGCTGAAGGTCTGCTGCCACGACCACCTTGTCGGTGATCACATAGGAAACGCCGAGCCGGAGCTCCCACGGAATGGGTGAGCGAGCGCTGAACTGGCGCTCGCCGAAGACCGCGTCCGCAAGGCCAGGGTTGTCAGGGTCCGTGATGGGCCGAACGTCCGTCAGCTCAAACCTCAAGTTCGCTTTGCCGCCCACCCGAATACCGGGCGGCTGGAACATGAGGCCAAAGCGCCATCTCTTTGCGAAGATCTTCAGAAGACCAATCCGAAAGCTGAGGTCCCAGGAGCTCATCGTGAACACCGTGTCTCGAGCGATCTGCCGCGCATTGATGATGCAAAACGGCAGATTCGGGCTGGTGGGGCACGGGCTTCCCTGGCTTGGGTCTTGCGTGCCCCCGATCCCGATCGACGCGGTCTCGACGTGTTCGAGCTGTCGGTTGTTCGCGAACACCCCGATCCCGACCGAGAGGTCGAGGAGCGGACGATACCCGACGGCCGCACCAAACACGGTATTGCGGTCGCTCCGAAAGAACTGAAAGCTGTTGGTGCGCCCGAGCTCGCCTTGGAAATTGATGTCGCCCCCGATTTCGTCGTTGTAGGTCTGGAAGGCGGAGATCGCGATCTGCACCGGCTTGCGATAATTGAGCTCGGGTTTCGTTTTGCCCACGGCGAAGCTCGCCGCGGCAAAGCCAGGCAGTGTGGGCCGCGAGGTCAGATTGAAGTCTTCGACCTCGTCCTCTCCGCCGAGCCCA
>CALLDH010000318.1 GCA_937998345.1 uncultured bacterium
CCGTTGAGCCCACCCATTTGCGCGGCGGCCCAGGGAACGAAGCTCGCGATGTCGTCCTGGTCGGCGACGTTGAGCTTTCGCCGGTGGATGCCGTCGGGGAGGGCGTCGAGGCCTTCCTGGTTGACGTCGCCGACGGCGACCTCAGCGCCTGCGGCCAGAAGTTGTTTGGCGAAGTGCTCTCCGAGTCCGGAGGCGCCGCCGGTGACGATGACTTTGAGTTGGTCGAGCTCCATAGTGGGGCTTCCTACCCGGTCAGGCCGCCGCGGCGCAAGCCGGTCGCGACTAGAACGTGCCGCCAAAGGAAACGCCGGCCCCTTGCTTGGAAAACGTGGGAGCGAGGCCCCAGTGGAACTCGTGCCCGGGCATTGGCGTCTTTCGCGCGTTGTAGTCTTTCCACGCCTTCTCGCTCGGGGTGTCGCGAAACGAGGCCGCAAAGGTGGCGATGCCGACGGCGAAGAAAACCCCACCGATGACGTAGCCCGAGACGCGGTCGCTGCCGCTCATGCTGTCGGGAATGGGCGAGAACGCGAGGACCATGACCCCGGCGAGGGCATGGGTGAGGCCGCCCCACCGCACCAACAGGCGCTCGCCTTCCCGGGTCTCTTGGGCGGCTTGGAGCTCCCCCTCGAAGTGGGCAAGCTCGATGTCGGTGATGCCGTCTTTGCGAGCCCGCTGCCAGCGGTCGAGTCTATGCCTCTCGTGAGGGATGCGAGTTGCTGCGAATACGCCGAGCGTGAGGTCGGCCATGCCGAGCGTCATGAACATCACACCGAGGCCCCGCGAGTACTGGCTCTGGGGATCGTCTTCGATGAGTCGCCAGGCGGAGAGGCCAATCAGAATCATGCCCCCGGTGATGCCCGCGGCGGCACCGAACTTCGCCTCCCTGATCGTCTGCTCCGTCGACCGCTCCAGAAGCTGGTCCAGGAGCTCGGCGTTGTGGGCGAGCGCATCACGGCCGAGGACGTCGGGTTCCTCGGTGATCACCGGCGCTTCCACCGAGGGTTCGCCTTCGGCGGCGGTGGCCGGGTCTAGCGTGGAGTCTTGAGCGCCTGCTGGCGTTGCCCACGCGCCGGCGCAGAGCAGTGAGAGCATCAGAAGCCAGTTCGAGGTCGGTCGCATGGGCGTCGGCGGTGGATAGCAGCGTCGATGGGCCGTGGCCAATCAGGGCGTACGGCGGCCTCGGAGGAACTGTTGATGGGCCCTGCTCAGCGAATCGTAGAAACGCTGGGGGTTCGCTCGCTTGAGGCGCCACGCCATCCGCCCCTCTCGCATGGGTTGCACATAGAGCTTGCCATCACGCACCGAGTCGATCGCGGATTTCGCGACACCGGGCGCTTGCACCTTGGAGCGTTCCATCCAGCGAATGACCCGCGCATCCTCTTTCTTGGTGGTGGCGCCTCGAATGGCGCCGATGAGGTTCGTCCTGAAGAACGTCGGGCATAGGACCGCGACGTTGATGCCCTGGGTCTTGTACTCCGCGTAGAGGGTTTCGCTCAGCGAGACGATGCCTGCCTTGGTGACGTTGTACGCGGACATGCTTGGCGGGCCGATGAGGCCGGCGGCCGATGCGACGTTGAGGATGTAGCCGTGTCCCTGGGCGAGCATCTTCGGAACCGCGGCCTGGCAACCGTAGATCACACCCCAAAGATTGATGTCGACTGCCCAGCGCCAGTCCTCGATCGAGATCTCGTCAAACGGCCCGCCGATCGCAACGCCTGCGTTGTTGGCGATGAGGTCGATGCCCCCGAGCCGCTTCTCGGTCTCTTCGACGAGCCCAAACACCGCGTTGCGGTCGGTCACGTCGCAGACGATCGCCTCCGCCCGCGCCTGCTGCTGCCGAACCAGCTCCGCGGTCTCTTCCGCGGAAGACGGGTTGATGTCGGAGATGATCAGGGAGGCGCCTCGCTGGGCCAGCTCGACGGCCAGCGCTCGGCCCAGGCCGCTTCCGGCTCCGGTGACCACGGCTCGAAGCGGTTGGGGGAAGGGCATGGCGGAAGGGAAGCCCCGATCGGGGGATCCGTCAAGGCACTTGCAACGCGGCAGGGCGATGATGGAAGGTGGCCCCACATGGACGACACGAGAAAACGGAGCTTCTGGGGCTGGGGCTGGGAGGATAAGTTCCCCGACGCGACGGCGCGAAAGGCGGTCGGCGAGCATGCCCAGCACATGGTGGGCTTTGCGCCCGAGCGCTGTGACGAGCCACCCTCGCTCGAGTCGATCGAGCTGCGCGCGCCCCGGGTGAGCGCACCTGCCGTTCTCAGCGCGTTGATGACCGATGATCACGAGTCCCGGATTCGGCACACCTATGGTCGAAGCTATCGGGACGTGCTCCGGGGCTTTCGTGGGGACTTCGCGGCTGCGCCGGATCTGGTCGCGACTCCCGCGGACGAAGCGGAGATCACAGCCGTGCTCGACTGGGCGAGCGATGCCAAGGTCGCGGTCATCCCGTTTGGCGGGGGCACGAGCGTGGTCGGCGGAGTCGAGGGCGACGTGGATGATCGCTACCGCGCCGTGCTGAGCCTCGACCTCGAGCGACTGAATCGCGTCGTCGAAGTCGAGCGAAGCTCCCTGTCGGCCCGCATTCAGGCCGGCGCCACAGGGCCCGAGCTCGAAAGGCAGCTTGGCGAGCACGGGCTGACCCTTCGCCACTTTCCGCAGTCATTCGAGTTTTCGACTTTGGGTGGCTGGGTTGCGACGCGTGCGGGCGGCCACTTCGCGACGGTGTACACACACATCGACGACCTGGTGCAATCCACGCGTGCGATCACGCCCCGTGGCCTCTGGGAGTCTCGGCGGCTGCCGGGCTCGGGCGCAGGGCCGAGCCCGGATCGGCTCATGCTGGGCTCGGAGGGGATCTTCGGCGTGATCACCGAGGCCTGGATGCGGGTGCGGCCGCGGCCGGTGTTTCGCGCCACGGCGACCGCACACTTCAAGGACTATGGCGCTGCGGTCGAAGCGGTGAGGGCGCTTTCGCAATCCGGTCTCTACCCGAGCAACTGCCGGCTCCTCGATAAGCGTGAAGCCGCTCTCAATGCGGTGACGATGGACGGGACGCACGTGTTGGTGCTGGGTTTCGAGTCTGCGGATCATCCGATCCAACCATGGATGGAGCGCGCGCTCGAGCTAGTGGCCGACCATGGGGGCAAGTGTCCCCAAGGGGCCGTGTATCGCGAAAGCAGCGAGCGGGGTCGTAGCGATGACGGCGCCGGAGCGTGGCGAGACGCCTTCATCGACGCGCCCTATCTGCTCAACGTCATGGCGAGCATGGGCGTCATCGTGGACACGTTCGAGACGGCCTGCACCTGGGACAATTTCGAGCGGCTGCACAGCGGCGTCGTTCGGGACGTGCGCCACGCGATGAAAGATGCGTGCGGCACTGGCTTCATCAGTTGCCGCTTCACCCACGTGTACCCCGACGGCCCGGCCCCGTACTTCACGTTCATCGCTCCAGGGCGATACGGCGCGGAGCTCGAACAGTGGACGGCGATCAAGAAGGCCGCTTCCGATGCCGTGATCGCACACGACGGCACCATCACCCATCACCATGCGGTCGGCCGGGTCCACCGCCCCTGGTACGAGACCCAGCGCCCAGAACTATTCGGAGATGCGCTACGTGCGGTCAAGGGCGCGCTGGACCCAAGTGGAGTGATGAACCCCGGTGTGTTGATCGAGCCCGGTGCTTAAATGGAAAGGGCGCCCCGAGGGGCGCCCTTCCTGTTGGTCCAACCGACGGCTGAGCTACTTCTTCTTGCCGTTGTTGGTCTCGGTCGTGGTGGTCGTCGTTTCGCTGCCACCGCCCTTGATCTCGTCGTCGACACAGACGCCCGTGTTCGGGTCGCAGCTCGTGTCTTCGCCAGTCTTGCTATTACCCTTGTTGCTCGAGTCGACACCATCGACGTTGTTGCCGTGCCCGTTGTTGTCATAGAGCGCGGGATCTTTCGGCGCTTTCCCGTTGACGCGGTTCGACAGGTCATCGGAGAGGATGTGCGAAGAAAATGGGCTTGCGTCGGCCTCTACGAGCCCCCACAGGCTCACAGCCGCCGCCAGCACGACCCCTAAAGTCCAACGTGTTTTGTTCATTTCAGATGCCCCTTTCATAATTCCAGTATATGAATAAATTTACAGTCCT
>CALLDH010000319.1 GCA_937998345.1 uncultured bacterium
CCGGGGATATTCTTTTTCTCCATTGTGGAACGAACGAAATCGTCCACCTCGTCGCCGCACACCGGCGCGGCAACCAGCGCACATCCGAGAATCAGCAAACAGCCACGCAAGATGAGGGGAAATCGCTGACGCATGACCCGCTCCTTTCGATGAGGGCTCGAGTTTACCGAACCAAGTGTTCAGTGGAAGATGCCACGTATCCCGAGAGGCCCGGAGGGGCGACAGAGCGCGACCTCATGAATAGTGAGGGTCAGAGTGCGCAGCAGGTCTGTCCGGCGAGATAGCGTTCGAGGTTGGCTTCTAGTCTTGGGAGCAGGTCGGTACGGCCTTCCCTGGTCACCATGAAAATGGCCTGCCTCTGCAGCCTGATGGCGTCAACGAACAGACCCACCTCCGCCGAGGCCATGGCCAATGTCTCGACGCGACTCGGGGTGGTGCCAGCACGCAGGGCCCGCTGCGCCAGATCGAGCGCCCGCTCTCCGTCGCGTACCTCCGGGTCGTTGGCCGATGCGAGCAGGCGGGCGAGGGCGTGCAGGAGCTCGACGCTTTCGGGAATCGCCCGCGAACTTTCGTCCAGCAATTGAAGTGCTTCCCGCGAGTGTCCCATGGAGGCGAGGGCCTCGGCTTCGCCGCGTCGCGCACGCACGCTCGTCGGGTCTGCTTCGACGACCTGCCGATATGTCTCAGCCGACTCACCATAGCGGCCGAGCCGGTACAGCGCGGACCCGAGGCCGAGGCGGGCTGTGACGAGGTCGAGGCCGAGGGCGAGCGCAATTCGGTACTCCTCGACCGCCCGCTCATCGGTTCCGATTCGAGTCTCGATGATGGCGAGGTGATAGCGAACCTGGGCCTCGTCCAAGGGAACGAGATTCAAATCGAGGGCTTTCCTGTAGTGTCCGCGTGCGATTTCGTGCTCGCCGAGACGGAGGTAGGCGACCGCGAGGCGGATCCGCGCCCCTTCACCTTCGAGGCCCATATTGCAGAGCCGCTCGAGATCCGTAATCGCCTCCCTGTCGTGGCGAAGAGCCAGGTTGATGCTCGACCTCGAGCGAAGTGCCCTGACGTTCCCGGGATCGATTTCGAGAACCTCTGAGTATCGATCGACCGCCTCGCTCGTGTTTCCCGTGTTCTCGAGAACGGATCCGAGCATCAGGATGGCTTCCACCATCTCCGGCGTCAGGGCAAGGGCAGCATCGACTTTGCGGAGCGCCTCGCCGAAGTCGCCCTGCTGGAGGCGAAGGCCTGCAACTGCGAGGTGGAGGCGGGCGCTCACCAGCCGATCACGAGCTGAATCCTCCTCCGTTTCGTCAAGACCCGCCGGCTCGCGCGTCATCATTTCGACCGTCTGGTGAATCCGTCCAACGGCCTGTGGTGAATCGCCGAGGTAGGCCGCCGCGAATAAAACAAGGTTGCGATCGTCGTGCTCCTCGGGGTTGGATGCCATCTCCAGGACGACGTCGGTGATGTTCTCCGTTTTCAACGGCTCGATCGCATCGAGCAGCGGATCGGCGTAGGCGATCTCCTTGTCGCCGCGTTGCTCCAGGTGCGCCCGCGCGGCTTCCATGTCGCCGAGCCTGCGATAGGCGAGGGCCAGGTGATAGTGGATGATTGTCGCCCGAGGCTGCAGCTCGAGGGCCCTTGTGAGATTTTCGATCGCCTCCTGGTGTCTACCGAGGGCGCTGGCGGCCCTTCCGAGACCGCCGTAGGCGGCGGCTTCGGCGGGGTTGAGCTCGAGCACGCGCCGGAACTGCCGGGAAGCCTCGTCGTCTTCGCCGAGCTCCAGCAGGACCTCGGCAAGGTGGAGTCGGGCCGGGATGTCGCCTGGTCGGAGCTCCAGGGCGCGCTTGTACGACTCCCGCTCCCGCTCGAGCTTTCCGACAATCTGGTAGACGAACCCGAGGTCATAAGGCCAGCGAAAGTCACCCGGCTCGAGCCGCTCGGCGTTGACGAATGCGACCTCCGCCGCGTCCATCAGGTGATGGGCGAGGTAATAGGTGCCGAGGGTGCCATAAGCGTAGGCAAGTTCGCCGTCAGTGCCGGAGGTGTTGAGCACGGTTGTGCGCTCCTGGAGCTCCTCGAGACGGCGACGCGTCGCGTCCTCCATGGCCGACAGATCGGGAAGCGGAAGCGGCGTCAGCTCCGACCGCTCCACCGCCTCCGCCTGGATAACCAGCAGGAGCGCCACAGTAAGGACCAACGATCTCCGCACGGTCGCCAAACCGTCACTCCCCGTTCTTTGCCGTCGAACCGGCCCCCCTGGTCAGGGTGGTGTAGCGATCGACGGCGATGCCGGGCCATACCTCCACCGCCCCGTCGGGCCAGTGGACCTCCACCCGATCGACGGTCGCGGCGTTCCCAAGACCGTAGAGCAACCTTGGATCGTTGGCGGATGCATAGCCGCCATCGGTGCGGACCCGTCTCCAAAGAACGGGCTTGCCCTTGCGGTGGACCCCGACCCAGGCGCCGATCTGGTCGCGCGGTGGGTCGCCGGCCACGAGCCGCAGACCGATCCAATGGTTGTGGTTGGCATTGTTGTTGATCAGCAAACGAGCCCGTCCGTTACAATTTTCCAACAGCACATCGGTGTCGCCGTCGTTGTCCACGTCCCCGAAGGCGAGACCTCTGCTGACCTCGGAAAGCTCGAAGACCGAGCCCGCTGTTGCAGTCACATCCGCGAATTTGTTGGAACCGATATTACGGAAGAGTTGGTTGGGCTGGCGCATCGGGAACGGGTCGCCCTCGCGCACCAGGGCCTCGATGACGAAGACATCACCACTCGCGGTCATGAGATCCAATTGACCGTCATTGTCGTAGTCGAAAAAACGCACCCCCCAGCTCGTTCGGCCGATGCTCGGCGGGCCGAGACCGCTGGCCGACGTTCGGTCATCGAAGACGCCGGTACC
>CALLDH010000320.1 GCA_937998345.1 uncultured bacterium
TCCGGTGTCCTCGGGAATCGCATCGAGGGTGGCCTGGGCGCCTCCGTTGGCAACAACCAAGCGTGTCTCGATCCCGAGGTGCTGGCTCGCAAGTTGAACCGGCTGTTCGGCCGCTTCGAGGTGCTTGATCACCTCCTCACCTACAATCATCGTCATTCGATCGAAGCGCACGATGTCACGCAGCTGACGGATCTCCCGTTCGAAGTTCAGGAGCCCCGCGATGTAGGCCAGGTTCCGGCGGCCACTGCGGTTGCCGTCCTTGGGTAGGCCCTGAAGCTCGGGCGCAGCGTACGGGATCAGCACTGGCTTGCTGAGCTTGGGGATCTGTCCGACCGCAACCCCGGTCATGGCGCCGGAGACGATGATCATGTCGACTGATCGATCCGAGAGGGCCTTCTTCAGGGCGGCCTTGGCGCCCTCCAAAGTCCAGTCTGCCTTGGCCTCGACGAAGACGACGGACGCATCCTCTTTCATGAGCTCCAGAATTTCGGTCTTGAGCAGGCGTTGCCGTTCGACGAACAGCTGCGACTCGCCATCGGCGACCAGCATGATCCGGAATGTCGGCCGTGACTGCTTCTGGGCTTCCGCGGCTGAGCCAGACACGAACACCAGAGTCACCACGAGGACCAGCAGTTTGCGCAGTCCGATTGTTCTCATTGCAACCTCGGCCGGGGGGTTCCGGAGAGACGAGCCTAGAGCCGAAGCGCGCTGATGTCTACGGGGCCGGAGGCGTTGTGACCTCCGCAGTTTCCTTGGCCAACACGTACTCGTTGAGACGGCGAGAGAACTCCTGCTTCGCCTCGGGGGTGTCGAGATTGCGGAAGTGGCCCGCCTCACGATTCACGAAGAGCAGCGCGAGGATGTAGTCGTAAGCGGCGTCCGCAGCTGCGAGGTCGGCCACGAGGCTCTGTGTCTGTGCGTCGACCAGGGTGATGATGTCGACCTTGCCTCGCCGGTAGAGGTCGGTGACGAGGACCAGGTTGTTGGCGGCCGCTTCGGCTGCTTTGCGTGTGAGCCCTACCGAGGCGAGCGCTGCCGAGGCGCTGTAGAGCTCGGTGCGCACGCCCGTGTCGATGTTCTGTTCAACGCGGGCGAACTCCGCGCCGAGCCGTTCGACGAGAATCGCGCTCTCACGCATCTCGGCGACGCCGGAGCCGCCACGGGAAAGCGGAATCGAGAGGAAGAGGCCGACATCCCAACCGAACTTGTCGGGTTGCGGGATGCCAAGCGGATTGGGCTGAGGCACTTCGGCACCTTCGCCGTCTCGCCAGAAGTCGTGCTGAATGCCGCCTTCGACGAAGAAGTCCGGCAACCAAAGCTCGCGCGCGCGGCCTTCCTTGATGCGCTGCTGCGCAGCCTTTCGCGCCTCGATCTGTCGGGCCTCTGGCGAGTTGCGTAGACCCTCGCGGACCATGAACGATCGCAGTTGCTCAAACGACCACGGGTCCTTCATGTACTTGCCGATTGGATCCTCGGGAGGAAGCGTGCGGCCCGCGTCGTCGACTGGAAGATCGATCGGGGCGATTGGCCTCTCGGACTCACGGTTGAGCACCCGGTTGAGCTCGATTTTGGTTTGCCCGACGAAAGCACGGGCATCGACGACCGAGCCTTGGTTCTCGGCCAGGGTCACCTGCCAGCGATACAGCTCGCTTGCGTTAGCGACTCCGACTTCGAGCCGAAGGCGGGCGAGCTCGAGGTATTCACGCGTCAGCTGAATGTTCCTACGCTGGATGCGCTCTTGTGCTTCAGCGCGGAGCACGCCGACGTACGCCACGCCCGAGGTGAGCATGATGTCGAGCACGTCGGTGAAGTAGCCGTACTCGCGTCCCTCTTGCCGGAGCTTTCGAGACTTGAATCGGGTCCAAGCCTGCTCCGAATAGAGACTTTGGCTCGCGCGAGCGAACGTGCTTGCCTGCCATTCCGCGATCTGGCCTCCGGGAAGGATACGATCCGGGTCCTGATATGTGACGCCGACCTGGAGCTGACCTTGCGGGAGCAATGGCCCGCGGTCGCGCTTCACGCCCTCTTCGCCCGCCTCGACGAACTTCTCGGAGACCAGAAGGTCCAGGTTGTGCTCGACGGCCTCTTTCATGGCGAAGCTCATGTGGATCCGATTCTCCTCGGCGGCCTCGTCCTCGTGGACCATGTCCGCCTCAAGGAGCACTTCGTAGCTCGGTCGCACGCCGACGGCGCGTGCCGCTTGCATGTTGATCAGCAGCTCTTGGCGCTCCTCGAAGTCGACGTGGATCTGACCCGCCGGGCGGCCCTCGAGGATCAGGTCGAGGTTGAGCGCTGCGCGCTGCGCCCTGCGTTGGGAGTTGTTCGGCGAGCGGATCGACATCATCGCCCCCTGGTCGAGCCAACGAGGACCGATCGCGATGTTCGGAAGGCGACGCTTGGTGATTCCATCGAGCAGCCGTTCGCGGTCGGCGATGCTGAGCTGCCGCATTATTGAGATGATCACGCCGTCAGCTGCGTTCGGAATGGCAGCAAGCAAGGCTTCCACCGTGGGCTCGGCAGTCACAATGCGGAGCTCGTCCGCGCCCGGGATGCCACGAAGCATGGCGCTCTGGGACTCCTCGGCTAGAAGCACGATGTGCTTGGAGCCGGCGACCTTGGTCAGCCAGTCGGCTTCATCCGTGATGTCGAACTCCTCGCTGATGTAGCTGAGGTTTCGTTTGCCGCTGACGTCGCCCCGCCGAGGAAGGCCTTGCTTCTGCGCTTCAACGACGAACGGGAGAATGGTTGGCTTCGGGAGTGCCTTGCGGGCGGCGACGGCCTTCACCGCAAGGTAACCAAAGCCGAACACGACCGAGATCTCCGGATCCGAGTAGGCGGCATCCAGCTGACGTTCGACGCCCGCCGCGGTCCAGTCGCCCTCGAAGTCTAGAGGCGTGAGCACGACGTCGAAGCGATCGGAGAGCTGTGTTCGGATCTCGCGCGCCAGGTCCTTCGTGATGTCGTCGAAGACCGGCGAAGGGCCGTCGAAGATCGCGGTCACTTTGACCTGCGGTTTCTTGGGTTGGGCGCCGAGAAGAGCTGGAGTGATCAGCAGGGCGAATAGCGATAGGCAAAGGAGCCGCATAGGCAGCGGAGCATAGTCGACCAGGGAGCGATTCCCTAGGCCATCCTGCAGAATTCTTAGCCTTCTGACGGCTTCGGCGAGACTACTTTGACCTTGGCAATGGGGGTCGACCTCCCTATGCTGCCGCTTCCCGACAGAACCCGAGAAAAGCCTTGAAGACCGAGCTCCCTATGCCTCCAAAAACCCTCGCGCGTGCCGTCTTACTCGTCCCGTTGGTGTTCTCGCTGTTCATGCTTGCCTCCTGCAAAGAAGAGGCAGTGGTCGAGGTCGAGCCTCCACCGAGGCCGATCAAGATCTACAGGCTCGAAGGGCAGCTGGGCAACACGCGTCCCGATTACCCGGGGCGGATCAAGGCGATCAAAGTCGTCGAGCTCGCCTTCGAGGTTGAGGGTCGCATCATCGACTGGAACGTAGACGAGGGGCAGCGAGTCAAGAAGGGCGAGATCCTCTCCCGGCTCGATCCTCGGGACTATCAGGCGCAAGCCGAGGCTGCGCTCGCGCGTCTCCGGCTTGCCGAGGCGGAGTATCGTCGTGAGAGTAAGCTGTTTGCGTCCGGTTCGGGCACGCAGCGTGACCTCGATGTGGCTACCCGCTCGCGTGACGTGAGCCGGGCGGAGCTTCGCATCACGCAGAAGGCGCTCGAGGACACTCGGCTTCGAGCGACTTTCGACGGCGTGATCGCCCGAAAGCTCGTGACCGACTTCCGCAACGTCGCGGCCCGCGAGCCCGTGCTGCTCCTGCAAGACGAGTCCGTGATGGAGGTCGTGGTCGACGTTCCCGAGCGGGACCTCGCCGGTGCCCAAAGCCAAAGCAACCTCCAAGAGTTCAACGCGCAGGCTAAACCAGTGGTCGAGCTGTCCGCGATGCCTGGGCGGCAGTTCCCAGTCCGGCTGACCGAGCTTGCCACCGCGGCCGATCCAAACACCCGCACCTTTCGGGCGACCTTCAGCATGAAGAAGCCCGAGGGCGTCGGCGTCCTTGCCGGAATGACCGCGAAGCTCGTCTTGACGGGCTTACGGACGACTGCGCCCGATGATTTCTTGCTGCCCGTTGGGGCCGTGCTCGCCGATAGCGAGGAGAAGCCTTACGTGTGGCTGGTCGATCAGGAATCGATGACGGTATCGAAGCTGCCGGTGGAGGTGGGTCAGGTCACCGGGGACCGCATCGTCGTGAACGAAGGCCTCGAAGGAGGCCAGGCCATCGCGATGTCGGGGGTCCACCTGCTCGACGAGGGCACGATAGTCACTGAGCTGAAGGAATCGGACGAGACTCGGAAATGAATCTCACTGACTTCTCGCTTCGAAACCGCACGCTGATCCTCGTTCTGACGCTCGGGGCACTGTACGCCGGCTTTCAGTCGTTCAACGGCCTCCCGCGCCTTGAAGATCCCGAGTTCACCATCAAGGAAGCTCTGGTCATCACGCCATACCCGGGCGCCACGCCGTACGAGGTCGAAGAAGAGGTGAGTGACGAGCTCGAGCTGGCGATTCAGAAGCTCGGCAAGATCAAGCGCATCGAGTCACGGAACATACCGGGCCAGTCCACCATCACGGTGGAGATGCGCTCGACGGTGAACAGCAAAGAGCTCCCTCAGGTCTGGGACGAGCTTCGGCGCAAGGTAGGCGACGCGCAAGCGAACTTGCCGCCGGGTGCCGGGCCCTCGATCGTGAACGACGACTACTCCGATGTGTTCGGCGTGTTTCTCGGGCTCTACGGCGACGAATACAGCTATCGCGAGCTCTACGACGTTGCGAAGATGCTGCGTAAGGAGCTGGTCCTCGTCAAAGACGTCGCGAAGGTAGAGCTGTTCGGAGTCGTCAAGGAAGCAGTCTACGTCGAGTTTGATCGAGAGCGGCTTTCTCAAATCGGGATCTCTCCGGACGCGATCTCCGAGAAGCTCGTTGCCGAAGGCGTCGTCGTCGATGCAGGCAAAGTGCAGGCTGGGTCCGAGTATCTGAAAATCCAGCCCGACTCGCTGATCCACTCCACGCAGGACCTCGGCGACATCCTCATCAGCGCGGGGGACAATTCTCAGGTGCGGCTTCGCGACATCGCGAACATCGAGCGCGGCTACCAGGAGCCGGCCCTCAACAAGCTGCATATGGATGGCCACAAAGCTATCGGCATCGGCGTGTCCACCGAGAAGGGTGGCAACGTCGTCACGATGGGCGAGGGCATCAAGACGCGGCTCCAGGAGCTTGAAGGGCAGTTCCCCCTCGGGATGGATCTCGAGGTCATCTACATGCAGTCCGACATGGTCGTCACTGCGATCGATGCCTTCCTGGTCAATCTCATCGAGGCGGTGCTGATCGTCGTCGTCGTCCTCTTGCTGTTCATGGGGCTGCGAAGCGGCTTAATCATCGGCTTCGTGCTGGTCCTGACTATCGCTGGAACGTTCATTTTCATGGGGCCAGCTGGTGTTGCACTCGAGCGCATTTCGCTAGGTGCCCTGATCATCGCGCTCGGAATGCTGGTCGACAACGCGATCGTGATCATCGATGGCATGTTGGTGCGGATCAAAGATGGGATGGAGGCCGAGGAGGCGGCGCGGGAGGTCGCGGGCCAGACATCGATGCCGCTTCTCGGTGCCACGGCCGTGGCGATCATCGCCTTTGCAGCCATCGGCTTGTCGCCGGACAGTACCGGCGAGTTCTGTCGCTCCTTGTTCATCGTGATTGGCATCTCGTTGTCGCTCAGCTGGGTGACGGCCATGACCATCACGCCGCTCTTGGGGATTTGGTTCCTCAAGCCGCCAACCGCGAAGGAGAAGAACAGCAGCACTGGCGCGTACGACAGCGCCTTCTACAACGGGTACAAGAAGTTTCTAGCCCTCTGCATTCGCTTCCGCTGGGTCACCGTCGCTGTGGTGTTCGGCGTCTTCGCGGTCTCGGTATATGGCTTCCAGTTTACCGATAAGACCTTCTTCCCGGCTTCCACGACACCGAAGTTTCGCCTCGACGTGTTTTGGTCGATCGACCAGCACATCGACGAGACCGAGAAGAAAGCGGAGCTGATCGAGAAGGGCCTCGCTGAGCTCGAAGGCGTCACCCACGTTGCCTCGTCGATCGGTCAGGGGCCGCTGCGTTTCATTTTGACCTTCACACCCGAGAAGGAACACAGCGGTTTCGCGCAGTTCCTGGTCGACATCGAGGACTACACGAACCTTGCACGCGACATCAAGCGGGCAGAGGAGTACGTCCAGAGCGTCGCGCCGGACGCGATATCTTTCGGGCGGACGTTCGATTTGGGACCGAGCAAGCCTGGTAAAATCGAGGCACGGCTGGTGGGCCCGGACGTGAATGTTCTTCGAGACCTCGAACAGCAGACACTTGCGGTCATGGAGGCGGATGGCGACGCCAAAGGCGCACGTGGGCGCTGGTTCGAGCGCGTGAAGGTCATTCACCCGAGGCTTTCCGAAGAACAGGCGGATGCTCATGGGATCACGACCCGGGGTGTCGCCATGGCGGTCAAGTCCACGTTTGAAGGGAACGGTGTCGGCGTCTATCGAGAGCAAGACGAAGTCATTCCGGTCCTCTTCCGGCAGCCAGCGCCACTACGGCTCGACGTGTCGAATCTCAGTCAGATTCCGATCTGGAGCCCCGCCGCGCAGCAATACATTCCACTCGCGAACGTGGTGACGGGCCTCGAAACGGAGTTCAGCGATCAGGTCGTCGAGCGCCGCAACCGCAAGCGCACGCTGACGGTCGTGACCGATCCGACCAAGGACTCGGCGCCGACCCTATGGAGCCGGCTTGCACCCAAGATCGAGAGCCTGCCATTTCCGCCGGGCTATCACGTCGAGTGGGGCGGGGAGTACGAGAGCACCGAGGACGCGCAGGCCGCGCTCTTTGCGCCGATCCCGATGTTCCTTGGGATCATGGTCCTGATCGTGGTTGGCCTGTTCAACGCGATTCGTCAGCCCCTGGTCATTTGGCTCACGGTGCCGCTCGCGTTGATCGGCGTCACCGCGGGCCTCCTGCTTTTCAAGCAGCCCTTTGGCTTCATGGCCTTGCTCGGGTTCCTCAGCTTGTCCGGGATGCTGATCAAGAACGCGATCGTGCTCGTCGACGAAATGGACCTGCAGGTTCGCAACGGGAAGCCTACCTATGACGCCGTTCTCGACAGCGGCGTGAGCCGTTTGCGACCGGTTGCGATGGCTGCGGCGACCACGGTTCTCGGGATGATTCCGCTCTTCACCGATGCGTTCTACGTCGCGATGGCCGTGACGATCGTCGGTGGTTTGCTGGTGGCCACCGTGCTGACGATGATCGTCGTGCCGACGTTCTACGCGATCTTCTTCAAGGCGAAGAAAGACGACACGGGTGGCAACGCGCCCACGACTTCGGTGTCCGGCGAAGGTGGCGTCTCGAACGTGCCGCCGGCGGCAGCGTAGAGCCCGGCTACTCGGTATCGCGGCTGCGGGCGATGTGGAGTCCGACCAGCCTGGCGATCATGACGGCTAGGTAGAGTTGGCCGAACACGCCCTCGAGGACGGAGAGCGGGCGAGCGAGGTCGGAGACCGGGACGATGTCGCCGTAGCCCATCGTCGTGATGCACACGAGACTGAAGTACATCATCGAGGCGGCTAGCTCGGTGCGATAGGTGGCCGCGCTGTCGGGGAGGCCGGAGAACGAACCTGGGTGCCGGAGCTCCATGATTTCGAAGACCAGAGTGAAGGCGACTGCCACCATGAGGTACGCCACCATGGCCCCTAGGATCGTATCGACGGTCACATCGCGACGCTGAAACAGATGAGCGATGATGATCGACACGGCATATGTGAGCCAGATCACCGTGATGAATAGGGCGCCCACATCGAGGTTGGCGACACCGGACAGGTGCTCTCCCCAGCGAATACCCAGCGTCACGATGGTCAGCACCCAGAACGGCCGTCGATGGCTGCCCGGTCCGACGGAATAGACGCCGGCCAACAGAATCGCGTCGAACACCAGCTCAAACAGGAGCCCCGAGCCATCTGCCGGGACCGATGGGCTCGCGACGATCAAGAGCAGGAGAGAAACGAGGAGGGCGGCGTTTCTTGGAACGTGGCGAATCCGGTCAAGCATGGGCAAGTCGGCCAAGGCTACATCAGATCGCGGGAACCGCTAGCGGCACAGCCGGTGGAAACTCCAGTGCTGGCCCCGCTCCCGATGCGTGGCGGAAGTTTCGCTGCGGAACATGCGACGCGCCTCGGAAAGCTTCACCAGAGGCGCCCCCTGGGCGCGCTCATCGAGTGAAGGTTCGAGGTAGACTGACGCCAACAACTCTCTGACGACCCGAGGCCTGTCGTACAAGGCGCGGGTGGTCGATGGACCGGCTTCGATCGAGACGCATTCGCAATCCCGCGTGACTTGCAGATGCTCGATGGCGCGCCGGATGTCCGGGGCAGCGTCCGCGACGACCGGGCAGGGAGCGGCGGCCAGCTTGCGCGTGGCGGCGCGATCGGTCGTGAAAATGAGGGGCTTCACCCAGCCCTGAAAGACCGGGTGGTTGAAGTCGAGGTCGCCGCTTCCAGTCAGGATCAAGAGCCAAGGCGGCTCGCATAGACCCCACCGGTGCTTGCGCCAATCCACCAGGGCGTCGCCCCAGCGAGGGTCGGCACGGAGATCGTAGTTTAGCTCTGGCTCATCACGCAGGATCTTCCCGGTGATGATGATGCCGTCCGCTCGTGCCCGCCCTATGTGAAGCGCGAGGAAATCGAGGTCGCTCTTGGGAGCGTACTCATTAATCCGAATCGAAGTGACAGGCGCGTCCTCGTCCGCCCGCCATACCGCTGCGCTGTGCGAAACCGCCGGCCTCGTGTCCAGCGAGCTGCCGAACAACGCCCGCGCGGCGCGATCGACGCTCGCGGCGTCTGTCAGCTCGACGAGGGGGGCAGCCATTGGCTGATGGAAGAGTGGATTCGCGAGCAAGTCAACCGGCTTTGGGCCCAAAATTCGCCCTGCAGATCCTCGCCTGTTAATCTCGCCGCATGTGGCGTTGGCTTTTGATCATGGTGGCTTTCGGGATCGGCTGTGCTGGCCGGCAGACCCCCGACGGGCAGCAGGAGGTGGTCGTCAGCCCGATTCCAGTCCCGCAGCCGGTGTATCCGCGCGCGGAGCTCAGTACCGACCTGCAGGAGCTTTGGAGCCGGGTGGAAGAAGCAGTGGCGGTTCGCCCGCCCCAGCCACCGGACGGCGCCTCGGCCGAGGTCATCGAGAATTGGGCGGAAGGCGCGTTCCGTGACTGGCTCCTTCAGCGACAGGCGGCGACCGACCGCGCGCTCGCAGCGACACACGCGCTACGCACCCACCCGCTCTTCGAGCGTGGTATTGGCACGGCGCTCTTCGGTTACATGTACGAGGACATGGCCAGCAGCATCCGCGGCGCGCCGGTCCCGGACAACATCGCCGAAGACAAAGAGCTCCTCGAAATTTACACGGGTGCCCTCACCGAACACCTCACGCCGTTCGCAGAGCTCTCGGCAAAAGCCTACTACGCCTGCATGGCCCTCTTCATCAAACTAGACGACCCCCAATGGGGCGAATGGGCCTACTACTGCGACCAACGAGGCGCCGAAGTAGTAGACACCTTCAAACTAGAACCCCCCGAACCCGCCGACGCCAACACAACCCTCACCCAACTCTTAACCCCTCCGTAAAGGGGACAGTCCCCTTTTTCGAAGGGTTAATGGATGGGGCGGTTTGTTTGGAGGGGATGAGGCTCATTGCGCGTTCGGCGAGCGTGGTGATGGTGAGTGATGGGTTGACGCCTGGGTTGGCGGAGATCGCGGAGCCGTCGATCACGTAGAGGCCCGGGTAGTTGAATACTTCGTGGCGTGCGTTGATGACGCCCGTCTCTGCAGAGTCGCCCATGCATGCGCCGCCGAGGATGTGGGCGGTCGAGGGCACACCGAGCAGGGTTTCGGTCAAGAGGGTGGTCGGCACGCCGTTCACCTTGTCCGCAAATCTTTCGGCGAGCTCGGTGGCTTCCTCCATGAAGGCGGAGGGTGCTTGGCTGGGATCGTCCACCTCGGTGACGAGGCCGCGGCGATACCCGGTCCTCCATTCTCGGCCGAGCTTCATGCGGAGGGTGCCTTCGATGGTGCGCATGTAGAGCAAAACCTGCGATTGCTTTGCGAGGTCTTTGACGAAGAGCGCTCGCAGCCAACGACCCGGTTTGCGCATGAACGCCAACATGCCGCCCCAAATTCGGGAGATAATAGTGGGTCCCGGCGCGTGAACGGAGAGTAAAGTGCGAAAGAAGCCCGAGCCTTCGCCATAGCGGACCGGTTCGATGTGGCTGTGCTCGTCCGTGTGAAGGATGGACGTGATCGCCACGCCCTTGGAGAAGTTAACGTCCTTGTCGGGTGAGATGACGCCGAACAGCGCCTCGCTATTGGAGCGCACGAAGTCCCCGACGCGATCGGAAAGCTCGGGCAGGCCCGCCGGGTCCTCCTTCATTTGTAGAAGAAGGGGCATCGTGCCCATCACGCCGCCGGCGAGGACGACGCGGTCCGCCGTGAAGCGGCTCGCTTCCTCTTTGCCGAACGTAGGCTTAGTCTCGATGCCGTAACCGCCGTCGTCCAGGGGTCGGATGGCGGTCACTTCGGTTTCGGGACGCACCTCGGCGCCGCACTTCTCGGCCAAGTAGAGGTAGTTCTTGTCGAGGGTGTTTTTCGCACCCACCCGGCAGCCCGTCATGCAAGCACCGCAGAAGTTGCAACCAACACGGTCCGGGCCTTCGCCATCGAAGAACGGGTCGGGCACCTTCTTGTTGGGCTCCCCAAAGAACACGGCCACCTCGGTCGGGTGGAACTTGTCCTCGCGGCCGATGTCTTTTGCGATCTCCTTCAGGACGTGGTCGCCCGTGGTCATCATGGGATTCGGGTTGGCGCCGAGCATCCGCTTAGCGGTCGCGTAGTGAGGCGCGAGCTCGGTCTCCCAGTCGGCAAGATGGCCCCAAGACTTAGCCTTGAAGAACGCCGACTTCGGCGTCGGTAAGGTGTTGGCGTACACCAGCGAGCCGCCGCCCACGCCTACCCCGTGAAGCACGGTCATGTGCTTCAAGAAAGACATCTTGAAAATGCCCTTGAGACCCATCGCGGGATTCCACATCCAGCGCTTCAGGTCCCAGTTGGTTTTCGGGAAGTCCTTCGGCTCGAACCGGCGCCCCTTTTCGATGACCAGAACCTTGTAGCCTTTTTGTGTCAGCCGATGTGCGGATACGCTTCCGCCAAACCCCGAACCGACGATAACCCAGTCGTAGTGCTGCTCACTCATGCGGCTACTGTAGCCGCGATTCAGACGAGATCGAGCCGGTCAGCTACCGGCACCGCCGATCGAGCGTGGCATGCCGATCAGGGTCAATAGCTCCATGCGTGCGGCCTCGTCCTCGAGGAAACACCCCGTTAAACGACTGGTCGTCGTCCAGGACCCGGGCTTGCGGACACCGCGGTAACACATGCAAAAGTGCTGACATTGCAGGATGACGGCCGTCCCCTGAGGCGTCAGAGTCTCATTGATGGCGTTGGCGATCTGAGCGGTGAGCTTCTCTTGGACCTGGAGCCTCTTGGCAAACGTGTCCACGACGCGGGCGATCTTCGACAACCCCACCACCTTCCCGTTCGGGATGTACGCAACGTGCGCCTTGCCGACGAACGGAACGACGTGGTGCTCGCAGTGGCTGTAGATTTCGATGTCGCTGATCAGGACGAGCTCATCGTAGCCCTCGACCTCGGTGAACGTTCGAGAGAGATGTGCTTCCGGGTCTTCTTCGTAGCCGCGGAAGTGCTCTTTGATCGCGCCAAGAACGCGGCGCGGGGTGTCTAGCAAGCCTTCGCGCTCCGGGTCGTCTCCGAGGTATGCTAGGAGCTTGCGGACGCACTCTTCGGCTTCTTGGTCGTTCAGCTCGTCAGTCATTGCCGGTAGCCACCTTTGTACCGCGGTGCTCCCCCGTCAAGTCAGTCGTGCTCGCTCAGGGAGCGCGCTTCGAGAGCCGCCCGCGCGGCGATGTGGAGGAGACACGCGTGGTTCCACCGGGTCGCCGAATCGATCGATTGAGCGCCTGACGTGGGTAGGGCGCCTCGTTGCGAGCGCGTCGCGACGGCCCGTGATGCGCTTCTGGCGACGGGTCGGCGACCTGAGCCTCACTGCTCACCGGGAGGCCTTCGAGGCCCTTTGCTTCGATGGGGGGGCTTTGCACCGGCGCCGGCGCGTCCTTGGCCGAGTACACCTCGCCTCGGGCTGCCGCGCCGCCGGCGCGTCGGCCAGAGTACACGCAATCCGCGATGGAGAGGCCGCTCACGTATTGCCGCGAGCATACGCCTACGGCGTTGCGTCCGGCGGCATAAAGGCCGGGAATCACCCCGCCGTCTTCGCGTTTCACCTGGCCGGTTCGTTCGTCGACGACGAGCCCTCCGAGGGTCAGCGTCGGCAACGGGAAGCGCTTGCTCTTGATCCCCGCGTTGATCGCGAAGTAGGGCCCGCTGCGCATCGCGTGCATCTTGTCGGAGTCCTTGTCGAAGCGGTCCGTCGTCTTGCCGTCCGCTGCGTCGTTGTATTCATCGAGTGTCCTGCGAAGTGCGTCGACAGGGACCTTGGCCACCGTGGCAAGCTCTTCGACCGACTTGGCCTCTTTGCTGTTGAACCACAGATTGAGGAGCGCGGGTGCGCGTTGGAACCATTGCGCCTTGCCCGGCTTGCACTGCTCGCGGGCGATTTTCTTGAGCTCGCCGTTGATGATCAGGATTGCGACGCCGTCGTTCTCTTCGACCATTGCTTCGCCCACCGCGGCGCCGTACTTGAACTCGTTGATGTACCGCTCGCCGTTCTGGTTGATGATCATGCCTTTGGCGAAAGCCTGTGGCGGGTTGATGAATCGCCATGCCGAGATGCGGTCCATGAGGTCGGTTTTGCCGCCGACGCTCTGCCCTAACAGGATGCCGCTTCCATTGTCGGACGCGGTGCCGAGTGGCATTCCAGTCCCGTATTTCGGGGCGATTTCCTTCACCATCTGGCGGTTGTAGATGAAGCCACCGGCCGCGAGGATGACGCCGTTCTTGGCCCGGACGCGCCTGAGCACCGAGTGCTCGGCTTCGATCTGGAAGCAATGCGCGCGCAGGTTCTTGGCGACCTTCGGGCTGTAGTTGATGACCTTGATGGCCGCTTGGTTGAGCCTTCGGTACAGCTGGCTCCAGAAGCCTTTCTCGATTTGCCGGTACTCAACACCGAGGACTCGGTTTTGGCCGTCAATCACGAGGCGAGTGACGCGTGTTTCGTATTCGACTTGGATACCTGCGCCGTGCGCAGCCTCGCGAAGCGGTTCGTAGAAGCTCTCACCCGGGAGACCAGCACCCTTGGCGCGGTGACCGCGGGGTGCAGGCTTGGCCGCGTCCTTGTAAGGCGTGAAACCCTCGTTGCCCGAGTAGTAGAGATAATAGTCGTCTGTTGGGTAGCTGGTCTTGTGTGGACAGAGCGACGCTTCGAATGGCACCCCGTGCTCTTCGAGCCAAGTGAGGTTGTCGACGCTCTTGTCGCAGAAGTCTCGAAGAGTTTCCTCGGAAACGACGCCCTGCACTTCGAGCGACAGATAGCGAAACATCTCATCCGCGTCGTCGGTGACCCCGGCTTCGCTTTGGATGTGCGTCCCACCGCCTGCGTAAAACACGCCGCCGCTGATCGCGGTCGCGCCGCCTCCATGAAAACGGTCGAGAACCAGCACTCGGGCCCCGTTCGAGCTCGCTTCGAGGGCCGCGCAGGCCCCGGCGCCGCCAAAGCCGACGACTACGACATCGGCTTCGTCATCCCATCTCTCTGCGTCGGTTTTGGTGAGCACCAACGGCGCTTCGGCCGGATTCGGGGCCAACGATGTCTTCCTTTTGGGCATAGAGAAGAAATAGAACATGTTTCACTTGGGCTGTCGAGGCGATTTCAGTTTCCGCTAACGTCCCGATTTTGCAAGACTATTCGCTTGCCCGGTCCGACACCGGAGCTCCCACGCGTCCAGGTGGGCGCCTTCCAGGCTGCAGCCGCGGACACACCTTCCCCAGAAGGCGCTGGACTGCTCCCAGAGGCGCCCCTCTTGACCCCTCCAGTCCGCATCAAAGCCCGCCGCCTCGGCTAGCCGCGAGGCTTCGGTCAGGGCATCCGCGATGTTGTCGTACACGATCGCAATCCGACCGTTGGCGACTGCGTAGACGTCGATTGGCCCCGTGCGAAGCGGCTTCAGCAAGGCGAGGGCCCGCTCGACTGCGACGGTTTCCTCTTCGAGCCAGGGCGCAAATTCTTCAAGCGCGCCGCTCCACGGCTTGGCGTACGCCGCGTCGGTGACTTCGACCAGCTTGGCGTAGGCAGGGCTCGCCGACCCGAATGGATCGCGCGGGACCGCGGTCGTGCGTGTCTGCATGGTGTGCGGATCGATGACGACGGCTTGCTTTTTGCCGCGCTGGCAGCCGAGCAACCCGAGCAGCAGGCAACCGAGCACGATCGTGGAGGCAACTCGCATCAGGACGCTACTATACCCCGCGATGAGTGAACGGTTTCCGTTTTCGATCCCCAACGGCTGGTTGCAAATCGCGTACGCCGACGAGCTTGGGCCGGCTGGGGTATTGCCGCTTCACTACTTCGACCGAGATCTTGTGCTTTTTCGGGCCGCGGCCGGCGAAGTCGCCTTCGGCAGATGAATCAAGACGTTCCAATCTGGGAGCACAAGAGGTGCTTGCCGAAGCCAATGCGCTGCGACGGGGACGGACCAATCCCGAGTACCGAAAATGGGCGAACAAGTTCTACTGCTGACCGGCCGGTACCGCGCCTTCGAGGAAGTTCAGGTATCGCGTGGCGATGAGGCCGACGAGGAGCATGTCGTTGTGGTCGATGCGCGCGACTTCGATGTACTCGTCCGCGTGAAACAGCCTTGCGAGCTCCTTGCCATGATGCACGTCGATGATGGAATCCGCGGCTCCGTGAGCGACGAGCAGCGGGCATGACAGGCGCTTCGCGAAATCACGGGTAATGAAGCGATGCTCCAGGATGCGCCCGACCGGCAACCAACGAAAATGTTCCTTGGCGAGGTCGACAATGGAGGTGAAGGTCGATTCGAGGACGAGTGCGCCCGGGGCCACAGCGGCAGCCAGTTGCACCGCTACACCGCCGCCGAGGCTCCGGCCGTGAATCGCAACGCGGTTCGGCTCCGTGCTGAGCTCCTCGGTCACCCACTTCCACGCGGCGGCCGCATCGTTGTGCAGGCCGGCCTCGCTCGGGACGCCGGTGCTGCCGGGGTAGCCTCGGTAGTGAATGCCCACGAAGTCCCAGCCCTCGCTCAGCAGCAGGTTCTGCAGCTCCATCTGCGCGAGCAGCGACGAAGCGTTGCCGTGGAAGTAGAGCACGACGCGCCGCGGGCCCGACCAGACCGCCGCCCGGTGCCAGCCGTAGAGCGTCTCTCCGTCTTCAGTCGGGATGCGCAACTCGGTGGCGCCCACCCGCGATGCGACCTCGTTCAGCATCGAGACATCGACGCCCTGCGGCCCCGGGAAGATCATCTGCCGTTGATACTGTGAGAACAAGCCCATCGTGACCCATGCTGTAACCACCAAGGCAACCAGGCCCAAGCTGATCCTGCTCACCACGGTCAGACCTCACCCGATATTGTGGGCATCGTGACGAAGCTTGAATTACCATGCGTGGCGATGACAGGAATCATGAAAGTTGTCGCTGTCGGGCTCGTGTTGCTTTTGTCCGCCTGCGGTGGGTCGAAATCGACGACCGGGTCGGCCGGCAAAATGAGCGCCATCGAGGCCATGGGTATTACGCCGCCCGATTCTCCGTGGGAGGAGATGAGCGTCGCGGACAAGGAATTTTACATGATCGGCAAGGTGAATCCGATCATGAAGGAGCTCTTCGCTGCGCATGACGCCGAAGAGTTTGCTGAATTCGACTGCGTCGACTGCCACGGCGAGGAGATGCGCGAGATCGACTTCAAGATGCCTGCGCCTTCAATGTACATCGTCCCGCCCGAGGGCACGCCTGGGCACCGCGGGATGATGTCGACCTTTCCCGAGACCGTGAAGTTCATGGCGGAGACGATTACGCCTGCGATGGGCAAGCTCCTCGGGGTCGAGAATTTCACCTGCGCCGGATGTCATCCGAGCGAGGCGCGCAAGAAGAAGAACGCCGCCACGCCGAAGCGCAAGCCTTCGAAAACCAACGGATAACGCGCCAGCCGATCGTCTTTGACCGGCGCGGGGCCCCCTGCTAGCTTTCAGCCACTTTTTGTCCGAAAGGGAGTCCGATGACCTGGGTCATTACACGTCTGTGCCGCGATTGCGTCGACAAATCCTGCGTCGATGTTTGTCCTGTCGAGTGCATCTACGAGTACAAGGGTGACGATAGCGAGACGTTCCCGAACCAGCTCTACATTCAACCGGAAGAGTGCATCGATTGCGGCGCGTGCGAGCCGGAGTGTCCCTGGGAGGCGATCTACGAAGATGCTTCGGTTCCCGAGGTCTTGTCTGACGACACGGCGCTCAACGCGAAGATGATGGACGACCAGGACTCGTTCGAGGTTCCCGTGAACGAGGGGACGGACCAGCCGACTCCCGAGCAGGTGGCCGAGAACAAGGCCAAGTGGAACCTCACCGCTTAATTAACCCTTTGAAAAAGGGGACTGTCCCCTTTTTCGCTTGAGGAGGCGGTAGGCGGCGTAGGTGTAGGCTGCTGCGAGGGCAGCTAGGGCTAAGTACGCGACGTTCAGG
>CALLDH010000321.1 GCA_937998345.1 uncultured bacterium
CCGTGTGACGACTGTCCCGTCCCGATCGGCCAGCGACGAGAAGCCGCCGGCCATGCTGATCGCTTGCACGACCGTCATGCCGGGCTCTAACCGGAAGGTACCCGGGTTGGCTACGGCGCCCACGACGCTGACACGCTTGGATGCATACTCGTTGACGTAGACCGACACGTGCGGATCGCGCATCAGGTCCCGTGCCTGAAGCTCGGTTTGGATTTTCTCTGACACTTCCGTGGGCTCGAGGCCGTTGACCTGGACGGCGCCGAGCAGAGGGAAGTTGATGGAACCGTCCGGGGCCACTTGGTGGTTCCCCGTCATCTCCTCCTCTCCGTAGACACGCACGGTGAGCACGTCACCCGGGCCGAGGATCGTGTCGTCGGTTGCCGGAGGTGGCACCTCGGTTACTTGCACCCCACGCTTGCTGCACGCAGAGGAAGCGAACGCTAGGAACAGAACACTCGTGCTCAATAGAAGACGCGGAGACCAAGCCATGCATCAAACCTCTGATAGCCCGCGGCGGGATCGAGCAGCGGGTCCGTCCCGAAGTACTGGAAGTCGGTGAAGTCCGCCAGATACCCCACCTCGCCAAACAAGGCGAGCCAGGCCTTGAACCGGTATTCGCCGAAGATGCCGGCGTAGACGCGAATGTCTTGCCGGTATGGCTCGTTTCCGAGCAGGGACCCATCGGGGCGGAGCGCGAGGCCCGATTTGTCGAAGGACACCCAAGCTTTGAGGCCCAGCTGAAGCGCACCGGACAGGGTGAATCCAGCGTTGGCGTGGAGCCTGTTCATCGTGGTGAAGTTGCCGATGAAGGACGGACGAATGTCTCGGGCGTAACCAGCCGTCAGGGATATTGTGGGCCGAGGTTGCCAACGCGTGTCCAAGCGGGCGATCACCCCGTTGAAGTCACTTGCAAGTTCGTAGAACCCGGCGGTGTAGCCGATCATCGCCGTCAAAGAGAATCTCTCAGTGAGCGCGCCGTTATAGCCGATCGAGCTCCTGACCCGATTGTTGTCCGACAGCAGCGTGGGAGAGGTCGCGATCTGATCCGGGTTCGCGAAATTCTGCCGGGCGTATTCTAGGTCGTAGACTAGGGCCGAGGACGGAAAGAACCGCCAACTGAAGGAGGCGGGCACCCGGTGCGTCATGTTGTTCCCGTAGCCGTAGACCTCCGCGTCGAAGAACTCCAGGGCATTGGTGTACCCAACCCTGCCCTCGATCACCTTGCTCTTGCTCCGGCCGACCAGATGGAGCGATGCCGTGTTGTGGTTTCTGCCGTAGCTGATCGTCGTGCCGTCGGCGGTATTCGGGTCCGCAAACGGACGAATCGTGCGTCGGAACAAATCGCGGACTTTGAGCGAGAAGACCGGAGACGGATTATAGGCGAAATCGATGTGTGCGTCTCCGCCCACGTTGTCGTTGATGCGCTTGCTTGAGTAGTGGTAGTAGCTGGCACCGAGGCCGCCGCGAAACTCGATCTTCTGCGGCTCGGCCTTGCTCGTCTCTCCCTGGCTCTGCCGTTCGACCCCCTCAGTGGCGACGTCGAGATATCCAGTGAGCCGCAGGATGAACGAGTCCTCTTCGTCGACGTCCTGAAGGAAGACGTTCGAATCGTACCCGCCTTCGAGTGCGAGGCCGGGATGCAAGACGAGCCGTCCAGCCTTGAAGCCGGGGCCCTCCCTGGCACCACGATCGATGCCAGCGCCCTGCGCGCTACCGATTGCCGGTGATAGTGCGGCGCTCAGGACGGCCAGCAAAGCCAGAGCACGCTCTAACTTCCTGCGGCAGCGCATGATCCCTTACTCCCCCCGCGCATACCAAAACCACTCCGCTAGCTAGTTGACTCCACTGACGGGTGGCGGGATGTAGGGGACCGGCCAGTCGGGGACCGGCACGATCACTGCCGGATCCTCATCGGGAGCAAACAGGTCGACCTCTTCTTTCACCTGGGTGTCCCCGGTGTCGAACAGATCCTGACCGACGCACTGGTTGGCGGCCTGGGCCAGCATTTTGAATTTTTGCGAGAGCACGCCGATCACGGTGAACTCGTGGTTGCTACGGCCTGTGTCCCCTTTGCCGATGGCCTCGTTCAATGCCGTCTCACGGCGTTTGATATTCTGCAGGTTGGCGTTGCACTGGCTGAGCTTGTCGTCCAAGCAGGTCGCCCGAATGATGTCCTTGTCGCGTTTGGCGCCTTGAAGCGCTTTCGACTGGGCTGCACAACTTGCGCTCGCGTTGACCACCGCAGCTTCTGCAGCCTTGGCCTGGGCAGCCGGCGATAGGGCTTCCTGCGCATCGGACGCACCCATTGGCTCTACCTTGACGAAGTCGACGGTCGAGTCGGTGCCTTCCTGAGCTACTGCGTAGCCCAAGCTGCCCGCCAGGGCCACGGCGGCGAGGAGTGCGTATCCTGCGGTACCCATCCGTCTAAACATCAACGATCCCCTCAACTTGCGGCGATTATACGCCGCACCATTCTCGTGTCAATCGATGCATAATACAGTTATGCAGCAATAGTGTGGTTATGTCGAAGCTAATTCTGGGGCTGGAAAACGAAAGGATAGCGGAACGTCACGCTACCGCCATCCGGCCCCGGATTGAAGCGAAAACGGCTGATCGCTCTTGTTACACAGTCGGCGACGGCTGAACTGCCGGTTGTGTTCTCGCTCGCCTTCGCATCGGTCACGTTGCCCCGCTCCTGGATCGTGAATGTCACGGTGACCTTGCCCGAAAGGCTCGGATTCTTGCGTAGCTCGGACTCGTAGCAGCGGGTGATCGACTTGAGGCGTTGTTTGATCTGCCGCTGCACGAGCGCGGCGTCGAACTCACCGCTGCCCCCGACATCGCCCCCTCTGTTCAGCCCGACGTTGCCACGGACTTCTCGCTCCTGGACGACCTGACCTTCCGCTGCGGCCTTGCCGGCGCCCTTGCCCTTCTTCAATGAGCCCAGGCCGGCCTTCTGACCGCTACCCCCGCCGCTACGCGTACGCAGGGTGCCCGCCTCGCTCTTGGTCGCGACCCCGACACCCGAGGCCTGCGCCAACACGTCCGCTGCGTTGCCCGTCACGGCGCCGCCAGCGAGCACGTCGCCGAGCGCGCCACCCTCTCCGCCCAGCGCGCCCAACAGCATCGCTTCGGCCTGGGCGGCGGCCTCCTGCACGATTCGCGCTCGGCCTTCGGCGGCTTCAGCGGGCTCGGCGCCACCCGCCGGTTCCCTCTCTTCGGCCTTGACCGGTTTCTTGTCGGGCGCCTTGGCCTTCGTTTCTTCCTCCTCGCCCTCGCCTTCTTCCACCGCTTCTTCGACCGTGGGCGGTTCCATCGGTGCCTCGAAGATCAGGCGCGCCAAGCTTTCGGGCACTTCCTGGGCGCCCGTGTCGACTTCCCAATCGGCGTTCTCCATGTAGATGATGAACCCGAAAAACACCATGTACGAGAAGATGACCCAGGTCGTGAAGGTCCAGTCGATGTTCTTGATGAGCCCGCGCTGAACGGCCGCTGGCAGCTGCGGTTTCGGTGTGATCGGTGGGGCCGAGACAAACTCGAAGAAGACGGTGAAGTCCCCCATCCGGATGTTGCCGCGCGACGTATCTGCAAGTTTGATCTGATAGTGGGTTCCTGCATTTCGCGCTGCGCCGGTTTCCCGGAGGTGCTCGAGCTTCTGCACACCGCCTGGCAGCGCAACCTTGCCGGTCATGTCCCCGGTGAAGTTCAGGATGTAATCGTCGCCGACCAGCTGGAACAGCTCGAAGCGCGACTCGAGTTTGGCGGGAAGCGTCCCCGACTTGAGGATCAGGTGGTTCTTGGCCGCCGTCCCGATCGAGACGGTCTCCCGCCGGCGCACGACGCGCTCCTCGACGATCTTCTTGTCGCGGAAGAGACCAACGCGAAGGACCTTCGGACCCGAGTGTTTCATCGGGACGGCCTGCATCTCCATCGTCATGGCGCCGGGCTGCGGTCGATGCCTCGGAGTCTGCGGTTGCGCCATTAGAACGGTTCCTTCTGGACGCTGCGAACCACCTCGCGGAGGAAGCTCGTGCGAAGCTCCAGCACTTCATAGCCCAAGTTGGATCGGTTGAGGATGTAAAACGCGTTGGGTTTCTGCACGCGACCCTCGATGACGATCTCTTCGAGTTGGATGACCCGCGGTTGGCGTTTCTTGCCGCCTTGGGCGAGCGCGGCGGTCGTCGACATCGCGACGAAAAGCAGCGCAAGCAGCACGGTGGATGTCCATCGTTTCATGAGGCACCTCCCTGTTCTCGCTCGGTTCGCCGTCGGGCCCGTTTGATCAATCGATCCAAGTCACGAAGGTACTCCTCCGACTGGTCGTCCTTGGCTAGCCTAGGCCCCATTTCGCCACGGTAGGTCTTGAGCTCGTCGACGGCCTTCTCGTAGGCACTGAGCTCGTCGAGGCCCGGGAAATCCCCCCCTGCAGTGAGGAAGAGCAAGCCAAGGCCATAGTGCGCTTCGGGGAGCTTCGATTGCAGATCGAGGGCTCGCCGGTATGCGCGCTGGGCTTCGGTCCACTGCTGAGTCGCGCGGTATGCGTCTCCGAGGTCGACGTGAATCGCCGGGAGCGTCGGAACCAGGCGTTCCGCTGCTTGGAAGTGCGAGAGCGCAGCGGGATAGTTGCCGCCCGCGAGGAGCTGAATCCCGAGCGCCATCCGCGCCTCCGCATAGTTTGGGCGGAGTTGAATGGCCCGCTCGTACGCAGCCATCGCCTCGCGGAGTTGCCCGGGTTCCGCTTCGAGCTTCTCGCCTTGCAGGAAGTGGAGCTGGGCCACATCTGGATCGATCTGCATGGCCTGCTCCAGGATCGAGTCCGCGAGCTCGTCCCGCCCCTGTACGCGGCTCGCCTTGATGAGGGCGATCAGCGCAGGCACGAACCGCTCGTCGCACTTGAGCGCGCGCCTCGCGGCCATCCATGCTTCGTCGAATCGTCTGGCTTCGACCAAGACTTCGGCATAAAGCGCCTGTATTTCGAGGTTGGCACGGTACTCGTTGGCGAGCGGCTCGACGGTTGTCACGGCGGCTTGCACCTGGTTTCGTCGGATCTGGATCGTCGAGATGCCGCGCACCGCTGGCTCGTAGTCGGGCAGCACCCGCAATGCGCGCTGGTAGTAGCTCGTCGCGTCCCGTTCGTTGCCTGCCCGATCGGCCAGCACGCCCAGATTGTACAGTGCCGCGTATGCGCGCGGGTCTCTGTTGATGGCTGCCTGGAAGCTCGTCTCGGCCGCCGCGGCGTCGTTGCGCGCTGCAGCGCGTACACCATCATCGAACGCCTTCTTCGCCTTCGACGACATCGTCGGCAGGGCTTCCCGGCGGCACTGCTCGGCACGCGTCGCACCCCAGGGGCTCTCCGCTTCGGACGAGGTTACCCCGGAGGGTACCTCCCCGGACCCGGCGGCAGCTTCCCCGCCCGACGTGGGCTCAGCTGCGCTGGGCTCGGAGGCTGACTTCCCTGAGCAGCCGTACGTGGCCGAGAGCAGCAGGAGCATTGCTCCAATCAACACCAAGGTTGGGACCCGCAAGCGCATCACTCGTTCTCCTGGGTGATAGCAGGCGGCGCGATTCCAGGTCGAATCTCTAGCGGTTTGCCTCTCGGCGACCGGGCGAATTCCCCAGGCACGTACCCTTGGAAGGTGGCGTCGCGCGCTTGCGCTTCTGCGATGCATTCTGCGATTCGCTCGTCGCCGTACGCTTGCAGGCGATCGATCGCGATACGGGTGTACGCGTCGTCGAAGCTGCCGGCCCGCCCTGCGCGCGCGGCCAGCGCGTAACGCGCGACCGCAAAGCATTCGACTGGCCGCACCTGGTTGTCGAGAACCTGCCGGACCTTGTCTTCGAAGTCGAGCTCGTACTCCTCTCGTTCGTCAGGACCAGCCTGACGGAGCACCTTTTTGAGGTCGAAGGGCAACACGATTGGGGTGTTCAAGATCGAGCGCGCCAGGACCTCGTAGGCTCGCCCTTGACGAACGTACGACGCGATGGTCCACCGTGGGCGCCGGTACGCGAACACCGGTTCGTAGCCGTTCGCGATCGACTGGGCTTGCGTGCCGCCATCGCCGATCTGCTTCGTGATCGAGTTGATGTACGCTTCGACCGTCCGGGGCTGGCCGGGCTTGATCTGGAACCTCTCGAAGCCCGCGAGCTTACCATCGACCAGGATGAAGCGCGCCTCTGCGGCGTATCCGGCCGCGACCGATCCGGCGGGCTGGCCCGTGCGCTCGTACCCCGATGTCACGTCGTTGAGGCCGGCGCGGTAGTCGCGCGTTCGACCGCGCGCTTTCCAGGACTGCGCGATCCGCCAATACGCTCGCACCACCAGTTCCCCGGCCTCGCCATCGTTACCGTAGACCTTGATGAACTCGCGCATGCCGCTGATCGCCTGCGGGTAGCGCTCTTGCTTGTAGGCCATCTCGGCGATTCGGTATAGCGCGTTGCGCTTCGTCTCGGGATCGGCGCCGGTCTCGTAGACGCGATCATAGTATTTCGTCGCTTCCGGATACCGTTGGAGCTGCTCGAGCAAGACCGCCGAGTTCACGAGACCGTCGGCGCGCTTGCTCTGCACTTGAGGGTCAGTCGACTTGGCGAAGCGTTGCGAGTCGGCAAGGACGCGGTAGTTTTCGACAGCGCGATCGAAATCGAAGTTACGGCTGGCGGTGTACGCAAGCTTAAAGTGAGCGTTTGCCAGAATCGCGTCGAGGGTTTGCTGCTCTTCCGCGTCTTCGGCTTGGCGCGGTCCGACCTCGTCGATGATGCGCTGGTAGAGCTGGCCGGCGGACTCGAAGCGGTTGGTCGCTTCGAGTGCGAGGGCGGCGTACTCGAGCGCGACCGGCGCTTGCCGGTCACCTGGGTTGCTGTTGACTGCGGCGAGCAACATCGTCGCGGACTGCTCGTAGAGGAGCCGTTGCTCGCTCCCGGTCGCTAGGCCGGCGCGTTTGTAGACCTCGAGAGCGTCCTGGTAGACGAGCGCGTTGAGGTCTGCCCCTGCGCGACAAATTGGCTTGTCGCGATTCGCGGGCCTTGTGCAATCGATCTTGTCTGCGCGCGCCGAGAATGTGCAACCTCTCTCTTGGATGTCAGTCGCGAGACGGCGAATCTCTTCGGAGTCGTCCGTTGCCATGGCCATCGCGCGGAGGTTCTCCCAGGCGATTTGGCCGGTCGCGTCGGCCTCGGGGCCCGAGCAACGTTCCTCGTAGATGCGAGTGAACCGGGCGTCGGCCTGGGGCCAGTAGCCATACCAGTAGAGCAGCAGCGCGTTGTTGTAGTCATACGCTGCGCGCACGCCCTCGGTATCTCGGCTGGGTTTCACGCGCATGAGGTAGATCTCCCTAGCGCGTGCCAGCCGCTGCACGGTCTCTGGCATCGCCACGGGCTCGACCGATGGGGGCGCGCCGGCCGCGGGCGGGGGCTCGTCGCGGATGACGAGCCGTCCCTCCTCGACATCCTGATCCGCGATCCGCTTCAGCGATTCCACCACGCGCCGAGCGGATTCAGCGAGGTAACTGTCGTCGACGTTCGAGTCGCGGACCTCCGCGTACTCCGTCGCGGCCTGCTCATAACTTTTCGACCAGTACAAGGCGTCGGCGAGGTTGTAGTGCAGCTCGTAGCCCTGTGGATTGTTCGGGTAGCGGTTCAGGTACCCGCGGTACGCCGTTGCAGCGAGCTCATATTCGAGCGTCGCATCGCGACAGAGCCTGACGTTGCGCTCCTCCACGCACTGCTGCCGGAGGCGCTGAGCCCGTTGGTGGTGGTGGAGCGCGGTGACGATCAGCGCGTTCTCCGCAAGCTGCTCCGCGTTTCGTTGCTCCGCAGGACGGTCCATGTTGGCGTTCCACCAAGGGCTCCCCTGCACGTATTGCGTGAGCTCGGAGCGCGCGACGATGGCGTTCTCGAATTCATTGTGCATTTGGTGAGCGACCGCGATGTCGTTGAGAACCTCGGGGGTCCGGTGATGGTTGGGCCATTTCCTGATAGCGAGCCGCCAGGCCGCGATGGCCTCCAGGTACTTCGCTTCGTCGAAGTATACCTGTCCCAGTTGGAAATAGACCTCGGGGGTCCATGGCCTCTGCTGCGGCAGCAGCGACGCATCCTGAATGCGCTCGATGCCGGTGGGGCGACCTTCGATCGGATCGGCGACCTGGTTCTCGTTCCAGTCGTCGTATGCGAACGCGATACCGAGGTATTCGATCGCCTCGGGCCGGAGCTCGGAGCCGGCCTTGCCGGTCTCGCTCCGAGTGTCATCGGACCATTGCACCAACTTGCCGAAGTGCCGGATCGCGTCCGGGTAGCGGCTGGCGCGGTAGTACGCCCAGGCGACCTTGTAGAGCGCGAGATTGTAGTTTCGGTCTTGTGGGTTCTCGAGAATCTGGCCGTACGCAGCGATCGAGAGGTCGAGTGCGTTGGTGCCCCCGAAATCGTCGAAGTGGTACTCGCCGATCCGGAACCAGGTCTCGCTCACGAAGCGGGCTTGTGGTGCAATAGCCTCGCAGGTTTCGTAGGGGTTGACGAACGCGCCTCGTACCGGCGCCCCTAGGGGCCGGCCGTCGAGAGTCAACGCCGGGTACCTGGCTTGCGCCGCCAAGGACGCGTCCCCGGGTGCTGGTCGCCAATCGGGATCGTAGTCGTACTTGTTGGAGCACACGAGCGCGAGCCAAGCAGCTAAGGCTTCTTCGGGGCGGCCCATTTCGTTTAGGGTGTACCCGATCAAATAGTAGACGCCGTCGGAGCGTTCGTACGCCGGGAATCGGCGAGCCAAGGTCTTGTAGAGGTCGACCGTCGGCGTGAAGTCCGGGGACGCCGGCAGGCTGTCCTCGGCCGAGAGGTCGCCAGCGTCGCGGGCGGCCTGCGCGTCGTCGTAGAGCTTCTGAAAGTCGACCGCGCTTCGCTCGAAATAGAGCTCGCCCAAGCGGAACATCGCATCCGGTGTGTACTTCGAGTGGCTCGGATAACGGCGAATGAAGTCCTCGAAGACTCGAATCGAACTTTCGCGGGCCTCGTTGAACGCCCGCTCCTCCGTTTCGAGTTGCTCACCGTACCATCGGTCGCGCTCGCGCCTCTGGTGGAGATACGCGCGCCGCACCAGCGAAGTGACCGTCGAACGGAAGGCCTCTCCGGTTTCGGTGAAGCGATCGACCTCTTCTTCGAGTTGGCGCAGCGCCTCGAGTTGCTGCTCAGTGGGCGGGGGTCGTTGGTCGACGATGCGTTTGCCCGTGTCCTGGAGGAACGGCGGCAAGGTGACGTCGGTTGCGCCCTCCCAGGGTGCGGCCTCCTCCTCCTGCGCAGCGGCAGGATCGGCAGCTCCCGATCCGGCGAACAACAGTGCGACGAAGACGAGCGAGGCGAATCGGGAGCGCAAGATCATGGCTCTCCCTCGCTGCTCCGGCCCTCGTCCATCACGTCCCGGAATTCGTCATCGAGCGCTTGAAGCTCTCGCGCACGCTCCCGGGTCAACGCGTCGATGCGCAGCCGATGATCCTCGCGTCGCGCCCAGGAGACATCGATCTTGCCGAGGTCCGCCCGGAGGACCAGGTCGTAGAATCGGTTCTGAACGCGATTGAAGTTGAGATACGTGATCGCGCCGACGACACGCTCGGTCTCGCCTTCGAGCGATCCGAGCGCAACGCGATAGCGCGCGAGGTTGGCGGTCTCCTCGTCGACCACCTCGAGCATCCCTGCAACCCTTCTTCGCACCATGGCCGCGACCTCGGCGTCGCGTTGGTCGAGTTGGCGCTCCACGGCAGCCACCCTCGAGAAGGCTGCGTCGTACGCAGGGCCGCCCGATCCGGAAAGCTCGCGTTCCCGATTGACCGCGTGGATGAACTTGCTGCGCTCTGCGTCGTCCGCCTGGTAGCGCTTGTCGCCCACACCTACGTGGAGCCGGCCGACTTCGAGACGGCGCCGAATCCAAATCAGCTGCTCTTCATACTGTTGGATCTCCGCGTCGTGCCGATTGATGTCCGCACGCAGCCGCTCTCGGTCGACCTTCTCAGGATCGACGGCAGCCAACCCCGTCCTCGATGCGACGATGCGGGCCTCGAGCCCGAGGATTTCGACGCGCAAGCCTTGGAGCTCACGCTCGGCCAATCTGTACTCCTCGAGCTTGTCGAAGTCGCGATCGATGAAATCTTCCGTCTCGATCGGCATCTTCATCACTTCGGCCTGGAGATCCTGACGCCGTGTTCGGAGCCGCGCGGCCTCGCCCTGACGGTTGCCTCGGGTTTGGGCTTCGCTGCTGATGAGCGTTCCTCGTGCACGCGCCGCACGATTACGGAGCCCGGTCGTCCTTTCGCGCTGGCGGCGCAGGTCCGAGAACACGCTGACCCGGTTCGGCGCGCTCAGGACCGCAGTGATCCGTTCTGCGAGCTCGTCGGTCTCGCGCACGAGCTGCTTGGCCTGGCTGAGGTCCGCGAGAACCTCGAGCGCCCGCTCGTAGTCGCCCTCCAGGGTGATCCACCGCCGAGCGGACTCCGGAAGAAAGTCATCAATGTCGAAATGGTCGAGGTTTTCACGCACAACCTTTCGAAAATAGGCGTGAAGGTCGGGGTGGTTCTGCCGCGTGCGCGCCAGCTCGTCACGGATGGGGCCAAAGGTTTCGCGGACCTCTTCGAACACCACATCGGCCTCGTCGTACCGACCGGTGCGCGCCAAGAGGTCCCCCCGTAGGACTTTGCCATCGGCGTTGAGCGGGCTGTCGGGGGCCGCGACCGAGAGCACTTCGAGTGCGCGTTCGGCTTGGACTGCGTCGCCTAGCCTGATGTAGGTCCACGCAAGCTCGTACAGGGCGTTGGCGAAATGAGCCGAGGTTTGCGGGATCGCCCGGTATGCCTCGAGGGCCTGCTCGAGTTGCTCGGTTTCGTAATAGAGGCGTCCAAGCGCGAGATAGGCCAGCTCGACGACCTCCCGCTCATGCTCGTTGGTAGGCTCGTGGCCGAGGACGCCGTGGAACGCGGCGATGGCGTCGAGGTATTCACCACGGAGGATATGAATTGTGCCCACGAAGTACTTGGAGCGAAGGGAGAACTCTGTGCCGCCCGGGATGGCGATGAAGCCCTGTCGCGCTTGTTCCAGGCGGACCTGATCGACTCCTCGAATGGCGGCGTTACGCGGGGCGTTGAGAAGGTCGTCGAGCGGGACGGCGCGGTTGTACAGGTACTTCGCGCGGAAATACGCCGTGGTCACCGAAAGGGTAGCGGACGGCAGGGCTTCCAGACGCGCGAAATATCCGTCGACATCTCGGAAGTCGCGGGTGTGAATGGCAATCTCGATGAGGCGGCTGAGCGCCATTTGAAGGTATGGCGAGAAGGCCGGGTCGCCGCTTCGGTCGATCACCTCCGCATAGCGCTTCCGAGCACCGAGATAGTCGCCCGCGAAAAAGAGAGACTCCCCGAGAAGATAGAGAGCCTCGGGATAGGCGCGGTGCGTCGGATAGTGCTCCACGATGTCCATGAGGAGAATGGCGGAGCGGAGGTAGTCTTCGAGACGCAGATACAGCTCCCCATCGGTGAGGCGTTCCTCGACGAAGGTGTCGCTCTTGAGGTCGTGCGGCCGGACGCGGCTGGCCATCAAGCGTTGCGTATCGGATTCGAGGTCGGATACTTCCCGATTCGCCGCGGTCATATCCTGGGCGGCGACATCGGGCGGGACGGACGCAACGAGAGCGAATGGGAGGACAAGCCCGAAGGTCCAAAGGACCAGATTGGGCGGGGTGAAACCCAGCCAAACCCGTTTCGCTCGCCCCCTGCCAAGTGTCGGTGTGGGCGGCGATGTGGTCGCCCCACGAGGTCGCATTACCGATCGCCCTCACCGCTTGCTTCGGGTCGTACCTGTCGTTCGACACGCTCGATGTATCGAACCGCTGGCCGCTCTTCGAGCGGTGTCGTCGGACCGCCCTTTTCGTAGCCCACGACGTGAACGGTCGAGACGCGGCCCTCGGGCACCGCGAATGTGTAGGTGGAGCGCACCTTGAAGCGATACCCCTTGAGGTACGCGAAGACGCCGTAGCCGTGTCCTCTGTACTCGAGGTTGACCGTCAGGGTGTGCTCGCCGGGAACGATGCTCCCGTTGTAGATCTCGAACTCCTGCTGGTCACCGAGCGAGCCTTCCTCGTCGGCCTTGGTGAAGATCGGAGCGCCATCGAGCGCATAGACGACTCTCACGAGCTTGTAGGACTGCGACATGCGGTTCTCGTGAAGGATGACCGCCTGGCCGCCGCCCACGACACCTTCGAGCACCGTCTCGGCCAGCAACGAAAGCCTCGCCTTGGATCGAAAGATCTGCTCCTTCAGCTCATTGATCCGCTGTTCGAGATCGCGAAGACGGACCGCGTACGTGCCTGCGTCGATCGACTCCGCCGGTGGAGCAGGCGCTGCCGGTGTAGCGGACTTCCCGCTTGGCGCGTCTGGCGGCCGCGTGCCTTCGGCCTGGGCCGCGGCGGTAGCACCCCAGATGCAGACCAACGTGACCGAGAGCGCAATTGTCCTGCGCATCGCAATTCCCCTCCAAGTGACCACCATCAGGAGCGAAATTGCCCCCGGACGGTCCTCGCGCTTATACCGCAGCGCCCGCAGGTGGGTCAATCGAGGCCCGGGGCATTTTCGAGCACAACGTTCTGGCAGAAGCGCTGAATTGTCCTTCACTTGCAGGGGGGCGATCGAGTAGATCGTCTTGCAGTCTCAGACGTCGATCGATGTGTGGTCATCCGACGCAACATAGGCAGGGAAAGGACGGGGGCGCGATTTGAGCGATCCCTCCGACGAAGTGTTGCTTGCTGCCTATCGCGAGGGCGATGCTGCAGCGTTCGAAACCCTGCTCCAACGGTACCGCGGGCCGATTTTCAATTTCCTGCTGCGCTCGGCTCGGGATCGAGGGCGAGCCGAGGAATTGTACCAAGACCTTTGGATGAAAGTCATCGAGCGCTGCGACGAGTTCCGTGGAGACGCCAAGTTCTCGACCTGGCTGTACACGATCGCGCGCAACCTGAGCATCGACCATCAGAGGAAGATGAAGTTTCGTGGGCACGCCTCCCTGGATGCGCCCGAGCCGGGGTCCGGTCAGCCGATCGGCCAGCGCGTTCCAAACCCGGGTCCGACGACCGAGCAGCTCGCGATCGGCGGGCTCGTGAAAGAGCGGATTGCCAGCGCCGTCCAGGGGCTCCCGGCGGAACAACGGGAGGTGTTTCTCTTGCGCCAGCTCCAGGGGCTCGCGTTCAGAGAGATCTCCGAAGTGGTCGGGGTTCCCGCGAACACCGTGAAGAGCCGCATGCGCTATGCCCTCGAGCGTTTGCAGCACGTCTTGGGCGATTTGGAAGAGCCGCATGAATTGTGACGAGTGCAAGGAGCAGGTCTTCGAGCTGATCGAACGCGAGGCGATCGATCCCGATGGGGTGGGCGAGATTCTCGAGCGATGCCCCGAGTGCCGCGCGACGTTCGAAGAGATGAAAGCGGCCTTGGCGGTGGCGGAGCAGCTGCCGATCGAAGAGCCGCCGGCCGCGGTCGATCAGGCGATTCTTCGTGCCGCTAGCAAGCGCGCGCCTCGCGTCGTCCACCTGAAGAAGCGACGACTGCAGCCCGTGCCCTGGGCCATGGCGGCAATCGCCATGCTCGCCGTCGGGATTGGCGTCTGGACGATTCCGCGTGATGTGCAGCTCGAAGGCGACGCTGCGCCCAGCGACGTGAAATACGCGGAAGACGCGGTCATGGCTGAGCCGATGCCCGAGGACGAGGAGGAGGCGCTCGACAGTAAGGCTGCCATGGCGGAGCCGGCGTCCGGGGAGGCGGCTCAGTTGGAACCCGTGGAACGTATGGAAGCCAAATCGAAGAAGCTGGCCGCCAAGCCGGCCGGCGCGGAACGGCGGTCCCGCTCGCAAGCCAATGAACCAAGCGCGGCGCGAGTCGCTCAGACCCCGGCCTCACTTCCTGCCGCCGATATGGCGTCAGGCGGCGCTGAAGATTCGCGATCGAATGAACTGGCTGCCAAGGCATCCGCTCCGAGCAAGCGGGAGCGAGGCGATCAACAGGTCGCCGCAGCCTGCCAGCGGAAGGTCGACGACATCGAACGCCGTGCGCGTGCCGACAAGGACGATGCATTCACTCCGGAGGAAGAGCTCGCGATCGGCAAATGCTACCAGGCACTCGACAAAATGGCCGAGGCGCGCAAATGGCTGCAGCGCGCTGCGTCGCACCGCAAGACCAGGGCGCAGGCCGAAGAAGCTCTCCGTGAGCTAGGGTCCGAGTAGCCGAGGCCCGTCATCGGCGGAGTCGTTCCAACAGCGCGCGCCACTTTGGGTTCGCGCTTTCGGTGGAGCGCTCCGCCATTTCCCGCGCGGCCGCAACCGCGCCCGCGAGGTCCGGGGCGATTTGCAGCGTGTCGATGGGGATCCGAGCATCATCGGCCGCCGCCCTCCATCGCGAATCGACCCCGGTGAAGAAACATGCGCCGCCGAGCATCCTCGTCACTTCGTCTGCCGCAAACACCGCCGCAGCGCGTTCGCGGTTCGGTTCGCCGAGTTGGGTGAGGTCGACGATTGCGATCTCGACGTCAGCGTTGAGCATCGCACGTCCCAGCGCGTCGACGCATTCGCTCAACGCCGCGGGCTCATGCACTCCAGACGCTATCAGCGCGAACGCCGCTTCGTCGATCCGTAGCGGCTTGAGAGGCTTGGCCGCGCGGGTCTCGGCCGTCTGTGCGACGCGCTCCTCGCGCCCGAGGACGAACCCTTCCACGGCAGCCGCGACGACGGCCCGCGTGAAGCCGCCCGAAGGAGGAGCGTCGGACCCCTCTACGGCGCGCAGCGCGAGCAGCACGATTTGAACCGCCGCCGTGGGCGTGAGGTCGAGCAAAGCGAGGCGCCGCCCGAGGAGGGTCAGCACCGCGAAGCATTCCCGGAACTCGAAGGATTCGTAGTCGCCGCCCGCACGTTCCTCGGCGGGCAGCTCACTCAACAGAGGGAACACGGGCGCCACCTCGAACGCGATCTCCTTGAGGTCGACGCCTCCTGTCGGCGGCCTGGCCCCTCCGAGCAGAGCCTCGAAGCGTGCGCTGGTGGTCTCCCCGTCATTCACGATCAGCCCACTCTATCACTCTTTGGGTCGGCCATAATCCAGCGTGATATAAGCACTGTTGCATGGCTGCCACAATTCTCGTCGTCGACGATGAAAAGAACATCCGGCGCACCTTGCGGATGGTGCTCGAGGGGGCTGGGTTCAACACGCTCGAGGCGTCGTCGGCCGAGCAATGCCTCGAGATACTCGAGAACAACGAGGTCGACCTTCTCATCCTCGACGTTCGGCTGCCCAAGATGAGCGGTATCGAGGCGCTCGAGAAAATTCGCAACGTGCCGGAGACGCGGAGACTCCCCGTGCTGATGGTGTCCGGCCATGCGTCGGTCGCCGAAGCGGTACAAGCTGTGCAGCTCGGCGCAACGGATTTCTTCGAGAAGCCGCTCGATCGGGACCGAGTCCTGGTCACCGTTCGCAATGCCCTTCAGACTTGGCAGCTGCAGCGCGAGGTGGAGCAGCTCCGCGCCGACGTCGAGCACCGCTACGAGATGATCGGCGAGAGCCCCGTCATCCGTTCGCTTTTCGCGCAGCTCGAGAAGGTCGCACCCACGAACGGGCGCGTGCTCATCTCGGGAGAAAGCGGAACGGGCAAGGAGCTCATTGCGCGGGCCATTCATCGGCTCAGCCCGCGCGCCGACAAGCCCTTCGTCAAGGTGAACTGTGCAGCCATTCCAGCGGAGCTGATCGAGAGTGAGCTCTTCGGCTACGAACGCGGGGCCTTCACCGGCGCGCAAGGACGCAAGAAGGGCATGTTCGAGCTCGCCAACGGTGGCACCCTCTTCCTCGACGAGATCGGCGATATGAGCGCGAGCGCCCAGGCCAAGGTGCTGCGCGCGCTCCAAAGCGGAGAGATCTCACGCGTCGGCAGCGAGAAAGCGATCGCTGTCGACGTCCGTGTGTTGGCGGCGACCAACAAAGACCTGGAGCTCGAGGTCAAGGACGGGCGATTCCGGGAGGATCTCTATTTTCGCCTCAACGTCGTCCCGATCGTGAGCCCGCCGCTTCGGGAGCGAAAGTCCGACATCGTCCTGCTGGCGAAGGGGTTTCTCCGCGAGTTCACGATCGAGAACGGGCTCCGAGAGAAGCCCATCGACGAGGAGGTTCTAGACGCCCTGGCGGAGCGGCCGTGGCCGGGAAACGTCCGCGAGCTCCGCAACGTCGTCGAACGGATGGCGATCCTGAGCGGTGACCGGATCACGCTCGACGATCTGCCCGAAGAGGGCGTCCTCAGCGAGGTGCGACGTGAGTCGTCCCCGGCCCCAGGCCTGCCCGCAAGGCTGGACACGACCGGCCAACGCCTGACTTTGCGGGAGTATCGAAGCCGGGCCGAGAAGGACTACATCCTTGAGACCCTCGACGAGGTGGGCTGGAACATCTCGCGCGCCGCGACAATTCTCGGGGTGGAACGCACCAACCTTCACAAGAAAATGCGGAGCTATGGTATTCGTCGGGAAGAAGCATGATCCGTCGATCGCTGAGGCTGATGTGGAGAGGCGCCATCCTGGCCTTCTTGGTCTACGTCCTCTTCTTCGTTCAGCTCGGCGAGCGTTCTGCCTTTCAGCACCTGATGCGCGTCGCGGACACTGAGGAAGCGCAGGAGCTCGGGCGCGAGGTGGGTGCTGCGACGGAACGCATCACAAAAGAGATCGGCGGGCAGGTGCACGACGTGACGCAGCCACCGGCTCAAGATGCGGGCGCCTCCCAGGTTCCGGAGACGATCTCGGACCAGTTGCAAGGCATCGTCGGGCACACCTACGCTCGCGAAAAGCATATCGACACGGCCCGAGAAGAGCAGTCCCAGTAGCTTGCTCAGGGCCACTCGAGTTGCAGGCGCTTCATCTTGCGCCATAGCGTCGTTGGGCTGAGCCCGAGGAGCTCGGCCGCGCGCTCCTTGTTGCCCTCGGCATGCCGAAGCGCGCGAACGATCGCGTCCCGTTCGACCTCTTGCACCATGTCGGCCAGCGACTGACGCCCGGGGTGCAGAGACCCGCCGTTGCCATTCGACTTGGGGACGATGTCCGAAAGGTGAATCTGACCGTCCTGCGCCAGGGCCACTCCTTGCTCGATCAGATTCTCGAGCTCCCGAATATTTCCCGGAAAATCGTAGCCGAGGAGATAGTCCATGACGCCCGGCCCGAGAGAGGCTCGCCGCCCCATCTTCTTGCCGTATTTCTCGATGAAGCTCTCGGCGATTGGCACAATGTCCTCCTTGCGCTCCCGGAGCGGCGGCAGCTCGAAGCGCGCCACGTTGAGGCGGTAGTAGAGATCCTCGCGAAAGCGCTTCTCCTCGATGAGGGTTCGCAGATCCTGGTTAGTTGCCGCAATGATGCGCGCATCGACGTTGATCGAGCTGTTATCGCCGAGCCTGCGGATCTCGCCTTCCTGAATCGCACGTAGGAGCTTCGCCTGAAGCGAAGGTGGGGTCTCGGCAATTTCGTCGAAGAAGAAGGTGCCGCCGTTGGCTTCCTCGAAAAGACCCTTGCGTGTCTGTACGGCGCCCGTGAACGCGCCCCTCATGTGTCCAAAGAGCTCGCTCTCGAGCAGTGTCTCGGTGAGCGCCGCGCAGTTGATCGAGACGAACGGCCGCTCCGCACGCAACGCGTTCGCATGGATTGCTCGCGCCACCAGTTCCTTGCCGGTGCCACTCTCGCCGGTAATGAGAACTGTCGCATCGGTGGGCGCGATGCGAATGATGCGACCGAGGACGTCCCGAATCTCCGCGGACTGCCCGATGATGTTGCCGAAGTTGTAGCGTTCACGGAAATCCGCGGCGACAGCGCGCAGCTCGCCCGCAAGGTGCTTCCTGCGTGCCGCACGCGCGACCTTGGTGAGAAGCTCCTCTTGGACGAAGGGTTTCTGGACGAAGTCGTGGGCGCCGAAGCGCATCGCTTCGACGGCGTCTTCCACGGTGCCGAAGGCCGTCATGACGATCACCTCGGTAAGCGGCGAGGACTCTCGGGTGCGTTGCAGTACTTCGAGGCCGCCGACGTCTCCCATTCTCAAGTCGGTGATGACCAGGTCGTAGCTCTGCTCGGCGACCATGACGCACGCGGACTCTCCGCTCTGCGCCTGGTCGACGTCATAGTCCTCCGCGCGCAGCATCTCTGAAAGCATGCCCCGTGCGTTGTCTTGATCATCGACGATGAGAATCCTGGCCATCCCCCAACCGGTTCCGTCTAGCCTTGACCTTACCGCAAATCGCGGTTTCGTGCTCGGAGTGTCAATCGAGCACGCGATGCATCGCGGCCACCACCTCGTCCCGGAACTCGACGGGAAAGATGAGGCGGGAGCGCTCGATGCGCTTGTTTCGGAGCTCGCCGAGGAGGAATGAAGCGTCGCCCAGCCGCTGCAAAGGCTGGTGGCGGAGGGTGACCCACATGCCATCAGAGCTGCCGTCGGTGGGCTCGCTGTAGGGAACGTCTTCGGCGATGTCGAGCCAGACCGTGAGGTCCGGCCGGAGCCCTCCCGCGGCGACGATTTCTTTGGCGGCCTGGAGGGCTTCGTCCCAGAGGTCCCGACGCTTGTCCGGGAGCGGAACGGTCTTCGGGAGCTGGCGGCACCGGAGACGTTTGCTGAGTTCTGCGAGTGTGGGGTCGCCTCCACGCTCCCATGCGCCGAGGCAGGTGAGCAGCTCGGCGTCGTCCATCCGGAGGTATTCGTCGAGCGAGAGAGACTCTCCAAGGGCGGCTGCACGAAACGCGGGTAGGAGTGGTGCTGGTGGTGAGCCGTCGTGAATCAGCTCGCTGACTCTCATGAAGATCGCGCGCACCAATGCTTCGGCCGCCCGGGTGGCCTTGTGGTGGTAGACCTGCTGGTGCATGAAGTGCCGCCCGAGGAAGAAGCTCTCCGCCGGCGGCAATCCCTTCCGGCCTTCGATGGCGAGGACCCATCGATCGTTCACGCACGCGACCGTCAACGCTTGCAGCAACCAGTCGAGGTCGTACAAGCCATAGCGCACGCCCGTCATGTGACTGTCACGCAAGAGATAG
>CALLDH010000322.1 GCA_937998345.1 uncultured bacterium
GGGATTTGTGACATTGTCATAAGAATGTCCGGTAACGCGTCTTCCTCGTGTTCTCTGGACGTGTTCTGCTCGATGCCTGTCCGCGAAACCGTTCGAGAATCGTCGGAATCGGGTGAAGAGCCGGCTGTTCGATTCCCACCGCCTCCACCGACAAGCGCTCAAGATCATTTGGCGTCTTTCAGTCGGCCGAGGCGAGCACTTTTGATTGCGCAGGCAGAAGCGGTCCCCGTATCCTTCGCAGTCTGAAGAAGGAGCTTGTTGGAATGGGGCGTTGGATGACGATGCTTGGCTTGTGGGTGGGGACGTCACTCGTTGCGGGTTGCTCGAGTAGCTCGCAAACGGCGGAGGACCCCACCTGTGACTCTGAGCCGATCGTTCGAACGACACCGGGCGGCGTGGAGTTTGTGCGAACACCGAGCGGATGCTTCGAGGGGTTGGCTGGCTTCGACTACGAGCTGAAAAGCGTCGAGATTGACGGACTGCGGCAAGGATACGTCGACGAAGGGCCCGCAGACGCCGATCCCGTGTTGCTGCTGCACGGACAGCCGAGTTGGGCGTATCTTTATCGAAAGATGATTCCCGTGCTGGTGGTCGCCGGTCACCGCGTGATCGCGATGGACCACGTCGGCTTGGGAAGCTCAGACAAGCCGATCGACATCGAGTACTACAGCTACGTTGGACATGTCGATCGGCTCGAGAAGTTCATCGATGCGCTCGGGCTTCGAGACATCACGATGTTCGCTCAGGACTGGGGGAGCTTGATTGGGCTCAAGGTCGCCGGCGAGAACCCCGATTGGTTCGCTCGCATCGCGATCGGTAACGGTACATTGCCGGTGTTTCCGGAGGGGGTCGAGCCCTACCCACGTGTCGAAAACCCAGATGAGATCGATCCGGATCTCGAACCGGTGTTCGGCGCAATTCCAACTCAGCAGCCCCAGTTCTACGATGAGGACTGCAACCGCCTGCTCGAAGCCACGAACTACTTCGGGTCCTGGATGGAATACGCCATGAAGGCAGCGAGCTTTCATGCCGCAGAAGTCGTCGAAGCGATGACCTACTACGACGTCCCGTCGGAGGAAGAAGCCGCGTACGACGCCCCCTTCCCAAGCCGCATCTACATGGCTGGGCCGCGCACTTTCCCATCGCTGGTGAACGAGCTCGGCGGACAAACCCAAGACGCGTGGGAAGGCCTGCAGAACTACGAAAGACCGTTCCTCACGATTTGGGCGAGCAACGACCCCGGCAACCTCGGTAGCTGTGAGGTCCAACAAAACCTCATCGACAACGTCCCAGGCGCAGAGGGCCTGCCTCACACGCGCCTCCCGGAAGCGAGCCACTTCCTTCAAGACGATCAGGGAGCCGAGATCGCACGCCAAATCGTCGAACTGATCGAAGCCACGCCTTAACGTGGCGCCGCTTCCCTAGTGCAACTTCAACGGCCGCGCCGCCGTCGAGAACGAAGTCGAAAGCGGCCCACATTGCGCCCGCGCCACGATAGTGCAACCTGGTCTTCTTCGCGCACGAGGACGACGCGCATGGCTGACCCCGAGCAATCAAACGCCGACCAACTCGCTTTCTGGAACGGAGTGGGCGGGCGGACATGGGTAGTGCGGCAGTCGCACACCGATACAACCTTGGCGCCGGCATCGGAGGCTCTCCTGGCTTTCGCTGCACCACGCGCAGGCGAACGGGTGCTGGACGTCGGCTGCGGCTGTGGTGCGACAACGCTTGATTTTGCGCGCGCCGTCGGCCCGACGGGCCGCGTGGCGGCGCTCGACATCTCTGCGCCGATGTTGGCTGAAGGAAAGGCGCGCGCAGAGGCCGCCCGTCTCGCCAATGTCGACTGGCGCGAGGCCGACGCGGCCACAGCAGCGCTCGATGAATTCGACCTGCTTGTGTCGGCTTTTGGGGTCATGTTCTTCGGCGATCCCGTAGCTGCGTTCACTCGCATGCGGAGCGCGGCCAGCCCTAGCGCGCGGATGGCTTTCGTGTGCTGGCGCCCACTAGGCGAAAACCCGTGGCTAAGCACACCAATGCAAGCGGTCGCTGCCCACCTGCCGCCGCGGCCAAAAGCAGACCCAGAGGCTCCCGGAATGTTCGCGTTTGCCGATCCTCAGCGCGTTTCTCGAATACTCACTGCAGCACGCTGGGCGCCGCCGCGGCTCGAGAAGCTCGACCTCAACATAGACATCGCGGCTGGCCTCGGACTGGACGAGGCGGTGATTCAATTGACCAAGATCGGCGCTATCAACAGTTGGCTGCGCGACCAACCGACGGACGTCGTGAGCGCTGCCGTCGCGTCTGTACGCGAAGCGCTAGCGCCGCATGTGGACGGGTCGAGCGTGCGTCTACCCGCTGCGATGTGGCTCGTCAGCAGCGCGGGCGCCTAACCTTGTCCCGGCTGCTGTGGATGCGACCTGCGAGCTGGCGCAGGCGGTCACGGCGCGTGCAAGTGCGAGTAATAGAAATGTTCTCATGTTACCGGGTGCCATCGCTCGGGACTCTACGCGCAGAACCACATCACGACGCGCTACGGTTTTTGCCGTGCCAAGTGCGAAGACCCCGCCTTTACTAAACAAGCGCAATGATTTCCGCGGGTCTAGCCTTTGAGCTTGCAAAAGATAGCGTTTGCATTAAAATGTGAGCATGCCTAAGGACCAAGCCCAGCTCGCAGCGCGAATCGACGCCCGGGTCAAAGATGCGGTCGAGGAATACTGCCGCGCGAAGGGTCTCAAAATGAATCGATTCATCGAGACTGCGCTGTTGGATCGTCTCGAAGAAATCGAGGATATCGAGGATGTGAAGCGACTCCGGACGGAGCCGACGCGCCCGCTCAAGGACGTCCTACGCGACCTGAAGCGCGATGGCCTCCTATAACGTCGAGCTCACCCGGACTGCGGAGAAGCAACTCAGACGAATCGCAAAACGCGACCGGAACCGCCTGGTCGAAGCGATTCGCGGCCTAGCTGACAGACCTCGACCCCACGGCGCCCGAAAGCTGCAAGGCTACGACGACGTATACCGCATCCGTGTGGGGCAGTATCGAGTCGTTTACGAAGTCTTCGACGATCGGGTGATCCTGATCGTCCTCAAGGTTGGCCATCGAAAGGACATCTACAAATAGCAAACCACGAAACGAGGGTGGGAAGCGCATCACGAGTGCTCCATTGAACGTGCCAGTAGCTGTAAGACGGCACGCGCCAGCTCACGCGATTCTGCATGGCGTGAGCTCGAAAGAACCCTGCGGGCCAACCTACCTACGGTCTCGGCGGTGGGCTCCTCTCCCACGTCCGCCCTTCCCTGCGTTGTCTCCGCTTCGATTTTGCCAGTTGGCAAAGCGTTTTCCCGAACATGCTTCTTGCTGTCCTTTGTTTCCGCTAA
>CALLDH010000323.1 GCA_937998345.1 uncultured bacterium
CTCGAGGGCAAGATCGTGCTCGTCACCGGGTCCTCGCGCAGCATCGGGTTGGTCGTGGCGAAGATGGCTGCCGAGGCCGGGGCCAAGGTGCTGCTGGTCGCACGCGACGCGGCCCGGCTCGAGGCCGCGGTGGAAGAAATCCGCGCAGCCGGCGGGGACGCGCACGCGCACGCAGCAGATCTCTCCTCGTTCGAGCAGGTCGATGCACTTGCCGAAGAGGTGCTCGCTCAGCACGGCGGCGTCGACGTTCTAATTCACAATGCCGCCCGTTCGATCCGCCGGCCCATCACCGCGTCGGTCGATCGCTTTCACGACTACGAGCGCACCATGGGGTTGAATTACTTCGCGCCCGTGCGGCTCACGCTGCGCCTGCTTCCCTCGCTGCGGGAACGAGGCGGCACGATCTCACACGTGCTCACGATGGGCGTCCTCATCCCGGGCCCGTACTTCGCCGCGTATCTCGCCACCAAGGCTGCTCTCGACGCCTTTGGCGACTCACTGATGTCGGAGCTTCAACACGAGGGGCTCCACGTGTCGTCGGTCTACCTGCCGCTCGTCAAGACCGACATGATGGCCCCGGTCGAGGAGTACGCCGGACGCCGTGACGTGATGACGCCAGAGCGCGCAGCCACGATGATCCTCGACGGCGTGGTCGACCGGCGGCGCCGGGTGATGACCACCATCGGTGGGTTCCATGCGTTTAGCAATCGCGTGATGCCGGCCACGACCAGCCGAATCCTCAACCTGATCCAACGCACGTTTCCCATCGGCGACACCCCGAGCGAGTTCCCGCTCGAAAAGGCCTTCATCACGAACGCGATCGGCGGCAGCCCGATCTAGCCGCCAAACAGGCTGGAGAGGAACCCCTTGCCGCTGGATTTGCGAAGGAGCCACTGCGCCTTCTTCGCCAGCGCCGGCCCAGGGAGCGCGCCCACGCGAACGTCCAAAATCTCGCCGTTGTTCACGAACAACAGGGTTGGGACGGAATGGATGTTGAACGGCTGGGCGAGCTGCGCCTGAGCCGCGGTGTTGATTCGAATGAACCGGATGGGCTCGTCGACCAGCTCATTGGCGACTGCCTCGAACGCGGGCGCCATGGCTTTACAGGGGCCGCAGGTGGGGGACCAGAAGTCGAGGATGGCGGCGCCGCCCTCCTCGCTCATCAGATCCTCGAGCTCGCTCATCTTCTTGAAGTCCTCGACCATCTCACCCTTGTGGCACCGATGAACCCGTCTCGCCAATCGTCCCCGTGCCATGTACTATCAACCCGCTGGAACCCATGCCTGAAGCTGCCAAACCCTCGGAGACGGAGTACCTCGAGATCGACCACCCCTGGGTATCCCACCAGCACGTGCCGATCTACGAGTTTGCGTTTCCGGCGGAGGCCAGCGATGAGGAGCTCGCCGCGTTCGTGCGGGCGCGCGAGGACTGGGCAACGCGGGCGCACTACCCGGTTGCCTGGGTCGTCGAGCTTTCCAACCTCACGAAGGCAAACGCCATGCAGCGCAGGACTTTTGCAGAGCACCTGAAGCGATTCGAGGGGCACGACGTGCTCTGGAACGGAGGCTCGGCGCTGATCGTGCCGAGCGGCTGGCTGCGCGGCCTGGTTACCGCAGTGTTCTGGATTTCGCCTCCGAAGTTCCCGCACCAGGCGTTTGCCAAGCGCAGCGACGCTCTCGAATGGGCGCAGTTGCAGCTGGACGCCAAGATCGCCGAGTGCCGCGCTCATTCGCAGGTTCGCGCAACGCGATGATGACCTGGTACACCGGAGACCCGACCTACGACACGGTGCTGACGTTCGCGTTCGTGCTGGTGCTCTTCGTCTTCATCGGCGGCGCCCTGATGAAGAGCCCATACGGACGCTTCGCGTCGGACAAGTGGGGCGTCAACCTCAGCCCGCGTCTTGGATGGTTTCTGATGGAGCTTCCCGCGATGCTCAGCTTCGTCTTCTTCTATTTCCAGGGGCGGAACCGATTCGAGCTCGTACCGCTGTTCTTTCTGCTCGTCTGGGTCGTGCACTACGGCAACCGCGGCTTCGTCTTTCCCTATCTGATACGAAGCCCGAAGGGAGCGACCGCGTCCTTCAGCATCACGATCGTGGTGATGGGATGGCTCGTGACGACGCTTCACGGCTACCTAAACGCGGCGTTCATCAGCGACCTCGGGACGCACTTCACGCTGGACTGGTTCACCGACCCTCGGTTCATCATCGGCATCAGCCTCTACTACGCGTCGTTCGTCCTCAACATCCGCTCGGACGCGATCATCCGGAACCTCCGGAGCGTCGAGGAAATCGAACGCGGGGATAAGGTGTATCGCATCCCCCGGGGAGGTCTCTTCCGGTTCGTGACCAATCCGTCCTATCTGACGGAAATCACGGCATTCACAGGCTTTGCCATCGCAACCTGGTCGCTCGGCGCGACGTTCATCTTGCTGATCACCATCGCGAACCTGGTGCCGCGCGCGTTCCAGACACATCGCTGGTACAGGGAGAAATTCCCGGACTACCCGCGTGAACGTCGAGTGTTGATCCCGTTTGTGCTGTAGCGAAGCGCCTCGCCTCAGTGGGCGTCGTGGTGGACTTCTTCGACGACCAGCCGATCGGTGCGGGTATCGATGCGGGCGTGTCGGACCTGGAGCTCGCCGGCAGCGATGGCCTCGCGAATCGTCGGGCGCGCCATGAACTCTTCGACCCGGCGGGCGCGCTCGTCCATGAGCGCGGTCAACGCGGGGAAGTCCTCTCTGAGCTCGGGATCGGCCGCCGCGTCTTCTGCGGCGCAGTCGGTATGCGTCGTGAGGAGGATGATCTTCACACCGTTGAGGACCGCGAGCTCGAGCATCTCTTGCTCGGCCGGCGAAAGCACGGACCCCGCGGTCCGAACGATGTAGTAGTAGCGCCGGGTGTCTCCGACCAGCTCGCTGGTGTCGATACGAGCATCCATGCAAGCAAGGATCGCCACGACCGGATGCCGCTCGGTGCGAGGGAAGAATGCGCGCACGCCGGCCGCGAGCTCGTTTTGCCGCTCGAGCTCCGCCCAGATTTGGTCGGGAGTGATCGACTCATCATGCTCGAAGTCGAAATGACTGAGCCTGTCTTGCAAGCGGTAGCCGAGGTTGACCAATCCGCCCCCCACGATGAACTCGAACCGTGGACTCAAGAGGAATGCTGACAAAAGGCCCACCAGCACGAGTCCAATGCCTAGTCCCCAAGCGGTCTTCTTCGTCATAGACGCAAAGGGTACAATAAAAGGCCCGCGAACGGGTTCATTTCTCCGCCGCAGACTCAGCGTCCTCGGGCACTACCGCGAACATGAGCCCCACCTTGGGGATCGGCTGCGTGACGTACATGCGCCCCTGAAACACAAGGCGGGTCTCGCTCGTGCCCATCGCGTCGAGGAACTCCCTAGGCAGGAAGACGTCAGTCTCCGCGCCCGCTACCAGACCGAACAAGTCGAGCCCCACCTGCTGGCGCTCGAGGACCTGGCTCATCGTCCCCCGGAGCGGCACCAGCATCGAGGCTCTCTCTACTTCGTCGCCCTCGCTGATGAGTTCCATCATGAAAGCCGGATGCTTCTTGGCCGTGCAGCGGGTCCTCGTACGACCGTCGCCCGCATCCTCGCTGAACCCCTCCTCGCAGCGGTCGAGAATCGGCTTGAGCGTCGACGGCACGGGGGCCCCGGTGACTACAAACCCGGAGGTCTCAGAAGCCGCAGGAGTCGCCTGCTCAGCCACCGCGTCCGGGCTGACATCCCGGAAAAAGTACGCGGCGCCCACGAGCAGCACGCAAAAGAATGCGGCGCTGCCCGCGATCACAGCACGACTAGGCCCCTGCGACTTCTTCGGCTCCATCAGGGCTCGCCTGAGTCGTTAGTTCACGACTTCGGACGCTGCGGCCTTGCCGCCTTCGGTGCCGCCTTCTTTGGCGCCCTCTTTGGCACCCCCTTCCATGCCCGCCTCGACGCCTGCTTCAGCGCCGGCCTTGCCACCAGCTTCCGCGCCAGCCGAGACTTCCTGTGCCGCGGGGCTTGCGTCTTCCTTGCATGCCGCCGAGAGGCTGAGTGCCAACACTGCGGTTCCGATGACCATGTACCTAAGAATTGAGCTCATTTGTTCCTATCCCTCCTGTTTGAGTGCTGCGCAGGCTACCAAAACCGGGACAGTTGGGATACTTCTATGCGTTCTATGAAGCCCCTTGGAACCGTCGATACCAGCTTCCTGCTCGCAGAGGACCGCAAAATGCCCATGCATACGGGCGGCCTCATGTTGTTCAGCTACCCGGAGGGTGTGCACGAAGACTGGCTGCACGAGACCATGTCCGCCAACGACGACCCGGATGCCGTGCAGCCGCCGTTCAATCAGAAGCTCATCTGGCCGCTTCGGCGACTCGGGCTTCCGCACTGGGTCATCGACCGGGAGCTCGACACGCACTACCACGTGCGCCACTCCGCGCTTCCGAAACCTGGCCGATACCGCGAGATGTTCTCGCTCGTTTCGCGCCTGCACAGCACGCGTTTGCACAGGGACCGTCCGCTCTGGGAAGCACACATCATCGAGGGCGTCGAGGATGACCGATTCGCACTCTACGTGAAGACGCATCATTCGATGATCGATGGTGTCGGTGCAATGCGATTGCTGCGCGCTTGCCTGAGCAACGACCCGAACGAGCGACACATGCCTGCGCCCTGGAACATGCCTCGCCCACGGCGTCAAAACGTCACGACACCGGACGCACGTGGCGCCGTGACGGCCACTGCAGGAGCGATGGAAGGCGTGCTCAAGTTCGCGGCCGCAGTACGACAGCGTGACAAGCACGGCATGATCGCACCCTTCCAAACCCCACTCACGATCTTGAACGGGCGGGTCACGGGCTCGCGCCGTTTCGTCGCGCAGTCCTGGTCGCTGCCGCGCATCCGGAAGGTGGCCAAGGCCCTCAACGCCACGGTCAACGACATCGTCCTCGCGATGTCGGGCGGCGCACTGCGACGTTACCTCATCGATCAGGATGCGCTGCCGGAGCAACCGCTCACCGCGATGACGCCGGTCTCGTTCCGCCCGGCCGACGCGGACATCGAGGGCAACTCGTTCTCGGTGGTGTTCGCTACGCTGGCCACCGAAGTCGGCGACCCGCTCGATCGCCTGCACGCCATCCAGAAGTCGATGGGAGAAGCCAAGCGCCTCCTCAAAGGGATGAATAGCGCCGACATCCCGATCTTCACCAGCATCGTGGCGCTGCCCGTCCTGCTCCCTCACTTGATGCGGCTCTCCGGACGAACACGCCCGACTTTCAATGTCACCGTCTCGAACGTTCCTGGCCCGAGCGAGAAGCTCTACTGGAACGGTGCCCCGCTCGAGGGAATGTACCCATTGTCGATCGTGACCCACGGCCAGGCGCTGAACATCACCGTCACGAGCGTGGCAGACAGCCTCGACGTCGGCATCATTGCCTGCCGCCGCTCGGTACCGAGCGCACAACGTCTAATCGACCACATGGAAGAAGCGCTCGTGGAGCTCGAGCGCTGCGTCCCGGTTGGCTAGTTACTGGCAGCCGTCGCCCTCGCAGCCGCCTTCGCAGGTCGCGCTTTCAAATAGTGCGCTGATCGTATCTTCGTTGTCCTGCGGGTCCTTCACCGTCACATTGAGCGACTCCAACCCGGTGAAGAGGTCGCAGTCGACCGTTTCCGTCACCGGCGACGGCCTCGAGGTGACACTGAAATTGTCGCAGTACTGCAGGGAGCCCGAGTACGTCAGTGTCAGTCCAGAGGGGTCATCCGCGTCCGTCGCGCTCACCGTGACCCGGAGGGTCGTAGCCCCGATGCCCGTGCAATCATCTCCGTATTCCCACTCGACGTAGTCGATCACTGGCGCCACGCCGCCGCCAGAACCGCCGGCGCCTGCTGAGCCGCCATCACCGGCTGAGCCGCCATCGCCTCCACCGCCACCGTTGGTGTCCTCACCACAGCCAATCGAAGCTGCGCCCAAGGCGCAAACACACACTGCCAACACAAACAAAGTACGCATGACAACCTCCCTTGGACGCGAGACCTTGCCGCTTAGCGCACCCCCGCGATCGAGTTACGCCCAGAGAATGCACGTCGCGTGCCACCCCCGATCTACTGGGTTTTACGGCTGTTCTATTGAACTCGGACGCGCAGGTTCTGCATTTGGCAGGTTTGAAGCGCAGGTCCTGCGCGGGTTCCAGTGCTCAGCGGGCGAGCAAGTCGCCGAGCGTGAGGATGCCTCGGCGCTCGGCTTTCTTCAGCAGCCGCTGGAAAAGGAGCGCCGTGGCAAGCGCGTCGCCGGCCGCCGTGTGTCGCTCGGGGATATCGATTCCGTAGCGTTCGACGAGGCTGTCCAGTTGATAGGCGCTACGCGGGTCTGCGCCCCTCGCCTGGTTCGATGTCATGAGGCCGTCCTCGACGCGCTTGGCCAGCTGCGCGGTGTCGACCGAGGGGTTCCAGACCTTGGCGCCCCGGTACGGAGCGATCGCCTTTTCGAGCATGCGCATGTCGAACGCCGCGTGATGCGCCACCAGCACCGCATCGCCGGCAAAGGCCAGGAAACGGGCCGCCGCCTCGCCTTCCGGAAGCCCGTCCGCGAGATCGTGGGAGATCAGGCCGTGGATCACGGCAGCGTCGGAGCCGCCGACATGGGACTGAGCCACCATGGCGCCGAAGGTGTCGTCGAGCTGAACGTCAGGCCCGAGCATCCCCACACCGGCAATCGACAAGAGCTGGTTCTTCGTGAGGTCGAGGCCCGTGGTTTCGCTATCAAACACGACGAACCGGACTTCACCCAAGGGCTTGTCCCGGGGTGGCCGGCTCCGTTTCGACATGTACTCGCGCAAGGGCTCCGGCCAGGACTCCGCGTCAGCTGCCGCGGAGCCTCCGGTCAACAGACGTTTGAGAAAATCCGGAATCAATCGAACCTCAGCGTATGAAATCCGTTCGGTACCTCGACGTCAACATCAACTGCACGTCCTTGACGACCGAGAAGGTGTTCCGAACCGTTTGCCGCTCGAGCTTGTTGAGCTCCTTGATGTGGACGTATCGCCCTGAGGTGCCGCGGCTGAGGCCTTCGAGGGCGCGGATGCGCATCAAGATCTCATAGGCCATCCCCGCTTCCCCCGAGAGCCGCGCGAGCTTCTCGTGGGTTTCCCCGATACGCTGCCAGCGCTCGGCGGTGCTTCCGTAGATGTCGATGCCTAGGTCGTACACCAGGACACGCGCCGCATCGGCCAGGGGCATCATCGCCCTGGCCTTGATGTCGAACGCGTCACGGTGCTCGCCCGTGCGCTCGACGATCATGTTTCGAAAGAAGCTCAGAGGCGCAGGGTTCCGCGTGGCGTTCTTCGCGAAGAACCCGAGAAAGGAGCGGTCGACCTTGATCCGATCGAAGATGTGATTCTTGAGCTCGGCGGCAAGCGAGTTGTCGCCGTACACGGGGCGGAAATCGAAGAAGATGTTGGTGTGCATCACCGCGACGTTTTCGGGCTCGTGGATCCACTCCGAGAAGAGGCGCTTCCACGAGCTGAGCGGCTGGTTCCACTTCGGGTTGCTCGCCATGATATCGCCCGGGCACCGCTCGAAACCGGCTTCCACCAGGATGTCGACCACTAGCGTTCCAAGCTCGAGAAAGAAGCGCTCGGCCGCCCCATCGTCGTCTTCACCCGGGTCGGCGTAGAGGATGGCGTTGTCCTGATCGGTGCGCAGAAGCTGCTCTTCGCGCCCCTCGCTCCCGAGCGCCAACCAGCAAAAT
>CALLDH010000324.1 GCA_937998345.1 uncultured bacterium
CTACGCCACGCACATGGACATCCTCCAGTCGGTCAACCTCACCATCTACCGAAGCTTCGCCGCAGAAGGCATCGAGTTCGCCTACCCAACCCAAACCCTCTTCATCGAAAAACCTTAACCCTCCGAAAAAGGGGACTGTCCCCTTTTTCGAAGGGTTAATTGGTTTTGTGAAACATTTTGGGGGTGGGGGCGTTAATGGGGGGTAATGAGGAGTTGGCGGACTATCGTGTTGGGGGTTCCGATTCTCGTTGTTGCCATTTTGGTGGCGATTGGGGTGGCCTCTACGCGTGCTGATTCGCCTGCGTTGGCGAAGGCGACTTTTGCGGGTGGGTGTTTTTGGTGCATGGAACCGCCGTTTGAGAAGTTGCCAGGCGTGGTTAGCGTCACGTCCGGCTACACAGGCGGCAAGGCGACGGCGCCGTCTTACGAAGAGGTGAGCTCGGGGCGGACTTCCCATGTCGAGGCGGTTCAGGTGAAGTATGACCCGACCGTGATCTCCTATGAGTATCTGTTGAAGGTTTTTTGGCGACAGATCGACCCGACCGATGCAGGTGGCCAGTTCGCCGACCGCGGCAAGCAGTATCGGGCCGCGATTTTCGCGCACGACCGCGAGCAGCGCGCACTGGCCGAAACTTCGAAACGCGAGCTCGAAAAGAGTGGTATTTTCAAGGCGCCCATCGTCACACCTGTTCGATGGGCTGAACCGTTCTACTCTGCCGAGGCCTACCACCAGGACTATTACAAAAAGAACCCCGCGAGCTACAAGCGTTACCGCGCTGGGTCTGGGCGCGAGGGTTTCCTCAAATCCGTGTGGGGCGAGAGGCCGCTCGAAGCGCCTGAACAACCCAAAGCCACAAAGAAAAAACCGATGTCCGACAAGAGCAAGGAATACGACAAACCCGCAGAGGCCGAGCTTCGTAAGGAACTGACGCCGCTGCAGTACGCGGTCACCCAGGAGGAAGGGACCGAGCCGCCGTTCCGCAACGAGTTCTGGGACAACAAAGAAGAGGGCATCTACGTCGATGTCGTCAGCGGCGAGCCCCTCTTTAGCTCGAAGGACAAGTACAAAAGCGGCACGGGCTGGCCCAGCTTCACCAAGCCGATCGAAAGAGAAAATGTCACCGAGCATGTCGACCGCAAGCTGATGTCGACACGGACAGAGGTCCGAAGCAAACATGGGGACAGCCACCTCGGCCACGTCTTCGAGGATGGACCCGCACCGACGGGGATGCGCTACTGCATCAACAGCGCCTCTCTGCGATTCATCCCCAAACAGGATCTCGCCAAAGAGGGTTACGGCGAGTACCTGTCGCTGTTCGAGTAGCCGATGAAGCTTCGCGATCGAATCAAGCCCTGGGCGCAGGACTGGGCCATGCGCTTCATGGACGACTTGAGGCCGGAGACGCTCGACGAGGCGCGGGGCGAGGTGCTCGAAATCGGATTTGGAACCGGCCGCAACCTGCGCCACTACTCGAGCGAAGTGCAGTCGGTCTGGGGCATCGACCCGATGACGACCGAGGGCGTCGGCCCGGTGGAACGGCGGATCGCGCGAGCCTCCTTTCCCGTGGAGCGCGCGGCGCTTCGCGCCGACAACCAACTGCCCTTCGATGCGGGGCGCTTCGACTGCGTGGTCACGACATGGACGCTGTGCTCGATTCCCGATGCGCGCGCGGCGCTCGACGAGATGCATCGCGTGCTGAAGCCGGGCGGACTCTACCTCTTCATTGAGCACGGCCGCGGCCGCACCGAGACCACCATTCGCTGGCAAGAACGCCTCAACCCTGCGTGGAACAGGTTCACCGACGGCTGCAACATCAATCGGCCGGTCGACGAGCTCGTCGAGCAGTCCGGATTCGAGCTCACGTCACTCAACGAGTTCAAAGGCAAGGGGCCGCGGCTGATTTCACATCTGTACCGTGGCATCGCGAAGCGCCACTAGGGAGTAGTCCCCTTTTCTGACGGCGATGCTAACCTTGTCGGGATGTCGTTGCTTTGCCGAGGCCTGTCGTTGATTTGGGAGGCACCGCAGACTGCCCTTGGGGCGGCCATGCTGGGGGCGGAAGCCCTGCGGAGGCGCGTCGTGAACGTCGAGCTCGAGGACGGCCGGCTCGTCGTCGAATCCAAGGGTACGGGGATCTCGCTCGGGTACATCGTGTTTTGGAGCCGTGAAAACAGCCGCTGGCACGACTTGGACATCCGAAACCGTGCCCACGAGCTCGGGCACACGAAGCAATCGCGGCTCCTCGGGTGGCTCTACTTGCCCGTCATCGGCTTGCCGTCTATCTCGCGAGCAGCCTACGCCCTCGCGCATCGCGAAGTAACCGGCCGCCAGTGGACCCGGTATTACGAGGGCTACCCCGAAAACTGGGCCGACCGTCTCGGCGGCGTCATTCGCGAGAAAGAGCACAGCTGATGGAGCTTGAGACCGTCGGAACCGACTACCCGGGGTTCCTTTACCGCCGCCAGCCACGCAACGTCTACTGGGAGACGACCATCTCGTGCGACCTGGCGTGCCAGCATTGCCGGGCGAGTGCGATTCCGCATCGCGACCCCGCGGAGCTGAGCACCGAGCAGGGCAAGGCGCTGATGCGAAGCGTTCAAGAGCTCGGCAGCATGCTCGTGCTGACGGGCGGCGACCCGCTCAAGCGGCCGGACATCGCCGAACTGATCGAGTACGGGCGCTCCCTACCGATTCATGTGTCGATCACGCCGAGCACGACGCCGCTGCTTCAGCGCGAGACCGTCGACCGGTTCCGCGACCTCGGGGTGAGCGCGATGGGCGTGAGCCTCGATGGGCCCACCGCTGAGATTCACGACGCGTTTCGCAATGTTCCTGGCACGTTCGAGTACTCGATGCGCGCCCTCGAGTGGGCCCGCGAATTCGATATTCCCGTGCAGGTCAACACGACAATCACCGCGAAGACACTTCCACACGTGCAGGCGATGTATGAGTTGCTGCGCGACAAGGCCGCCCCTCCGGTTCGCCGCTGGAGCCTTTTCTTGCTGGTGCCCGTTGGCCGCGGGTCCGAACTCGACACGCCGAGCGCCGACGACGTGGAGAGGCTCCTAGCCTGGGTCTACTCGATCTCCGAGGAAGCGCCGTTCCGGGTGGGCACGACTGAGGCGCCGCACTATCGGCGCTACTGGATTCAGCAGAAGCTTGCCGAAGGTATGCCGCTCAAAGACATCCAGGCGCGGGCACGCCAGATGGCGTTTGGTATTCGCGACGGCAACGGGGTGATTTTCGTCTCCCATCTCGGCGAGGTGTACCCGGCCGGGTTCTTACCCTACCCGCTCCTCGGAAACGTCAAAGATCAGGCCCTCCACGAGATCTACCGCGAGTCCGAGGCGCTTCACGAGATTCAGGACCCGCGCAACTACAGAGGCCGCTGCGGTCGCTGCGAGTTCAAGTTTGCCTGCGGCGGCTCGCGAGCCCGCGCATATGCAATGACCGGCGATCCACTCGGCGAGGATCCCCTCTGCGCGTATCAGCCCGCCTGAGCGCGGCGCTTACTTCTTCGGAAGCCCGAGCGCCCGGTCGGCAATCAGGTTCATTAAGAGGTTGTTAAACACGTAGACGGTGCCTTCGCGAAGCTTGCGCTCGACGTGATACTCGGAGGCGAGGCCCCAGCCGCCAAACGTGGTCAGCGCCGCGCGCGAGGTCTCCCAGGCGGCCTCGGACGCCAGCACCTTCACCATTGCGGATCGCGGCACGCCGTCCTCACCGCGATCGACGATGTCGAGCACGTCCCAGCGCATCAGGTCGGCAGCCTCGACCTTCGAGTAGGCCTGCACCAGCGGGTACTGGATGCCCTGGTTGACGCCGATCAACTGGTCGAAGGTCTTGCGGGTCTTGGCGTACTCGATGCTCCGATCGAGCAGGAATCGAGCATTGCCGATCGCCTCGGAAGCGGCGAGCACGCGCCGAATCACGAAGCCCTTCATCAAGCAGGCGAGGCCCTCGCCCACCGGCCCGATGCGTGTGCTGTCCGGCACCCGAAGGTCATCGATGAACAGGCTCGAAGTCATCCGGTGTGCCACGAGGTCGATCGGATGCATCTCGACTTGGCCGCCCACTTGATCGAGGTCGAGCAGGAAGAGCGTCGTCCCTTCGTCGGCGCGTGCTAGCAGAATCATCAAGCGAGTGTGCTCGGCGAACGAGATCAAGACCTTGCTGGCGTTGATCACCCAGTCGTCACCATCCCTGCGAGCGGTGCTTGCGAGCTCCGCCATGTTGGCGCCGCTGTCGGGCTCGGTCGCCGCCACGGTGAGAAAGCGAATATCGCCAGAGGCAACGCCCGGCAGGTACTGCTTCTTCTGCTCTTCGGTTCCGTGAAGAACTAGGGTCCGGCAGATCGCCATCTGTGCGTTGACCGACGCCGCGTCGCCCCCCGCCCGGTTGATCTCCTCGACGAGCACGGCCGCCACTCGCGCCCCTGCATCGAGACCGCCATACGCCTCTGGAATGAATGTGCCGAAGTACCCGGCCTGACCGATCGTATCGAAGAACTCGGTGGGAAAGGTCTTGGCTGCATCTTGCTCGCGCCAGTAGTCCGGGCCGAACCGCTGCAACGCGGGGCCGAGCGCGGCTCGGACTTCATCCGCCGCAGAATCCAAAGGTCGTTTGGGCACCATGGAGCCCCAGCTTTGCATTGACGCGCCTAGGTCGCCAACAAGTCGCGCAAGGCCTCGTAGACGTCAGGATGGTTGGCGATGTGGACGTGATGCATGCCGGGGAGCACGGTGCCGCCTGAGAAATGGATGCGTCGGGCGTGCTCGGGCGCTTCGCCGGACGCGCTCGGCAGCCGCACCATCAAGTCGCCGAGCAGCTGGCCGAGTGGATGGGTCGGATCGCGCGCGATAGTAGCTGCCAGGAAGTAGTACCCGACGCCGTCAACGAGGGGCACGTTCTGCCTGGCATCCAAGAACACCTGGTCTGGATCCTTTCCAGCCCATTCTTCGTCGATGGTGTAGCCGTACCGAAGGTCTTTGACGCCCGCACTGCGGCTGTCGAGCAGCTCGGCCGGAACGTGGGCACCGGCGGCATCTACCTTGCGCAAGACGCTGGTGAGCACATTAACCGCCTTTTCGAGCGGCGCCCCGAGATGCGGTGAGCCGATGCACGCGACGTGACGAAGACGGGCGACCCAGGGCTCGTCATGCTCCCGTGCGTAGTGCGCCGCGCTTCGCGCAACCAGGCCGCCCATGCTGTGCCCGATGAGCGCGATCTCTTCGACAGGCACCGGGTACGCATCGAGCACGTCGGTAATCAACTTGGCCAACGCGCGCCCGTTCTCGGAAATGTGCCGGCCGGTATTGTACCGAAGATAGATCGGTGTGTAGCCGAGATCATCGGCCAGTCGCGTGCCGAAGGTGACGTCGGGATCGCCGTAGTGCTGCTCTGAAGACAGGCTCCACAGCCACTCGGTCGCCGCGAGACTGTGTACGAAGACGCAGACTTTGGTCGTTGGATTCGGAAAGGCTGCTGCAAAAGCCTCCGGAGTTGCCGGGAGATGCCGGCCGTGGTGACGGAGGCTCATCCCTAGATCGAGACGGCTGTTCTTCCGGCTCAGGTGGTCGCCCCAGAATCCATTGATCGACGCCTGCAAGTAGTCGACGTACCAGGTTGCGGTACCTGCCGCGCTCGAGCGAATGGGAGTCACGAGCGCGAGGGCGTCGGAGTCCGACGGCTGATCGAGGCCGGCTTCGGCGACATCGGCGACGGCGTTCACCGCGAAACGGGTGATTCCGTTGACCACCCGGATCGACTCGAACACGCCCCCGGAGATAGCCGTTTGAATGCCGGTGACGACCTTGGCGGTGCTCTGCACAGGCTCGACCGGCGCGAAACGGCGGACTGTCCGCTCGACCACCGCGTCGTGCGTTCGCTCGACGAGATTGGTCGTTTCCTCGACCACGTCAAACACCAAGTCGACAAACCCTCGTATACGCCGCATCTCTCAGGCCCTCATCGTGTCGTAACCCTTGCCGCGCAAGAGGCGTTCGTCGGCGGTCACCAGTATGAATTGGTAGACGCTGGCCGTCGCCGCGATGAACCGGTCCGCGGCGTCGTCGTGTTTGAGCTTGAGCTCGCGAGATTGGAGCGCGACCTCGTGATTGAGAGGCGCTTCACCGATGCCACTCGCTGCGATTGCGTCTTGAATCCAACGGCGAGGGTCGGCGTCGAGCTCGAGCTTCCTGTCCTCCACGAGAACGGTCGTCTCCCAGATCGAAACCGGGGAGAGCCAGAGTGTGGAGCCCGGCGCGGAGAGCAGCGCACGCGTCTTCTTCCGGAGGCGCTCGGGCTCGAGCAGGCTCCAGAGCCACACGTGGGTGTCGAGCAGGTAGTCCTTACTCAACGGAGCGCCTCCGAATCGTCGGCCGCGCTGGGTTCGAGCAGGTCAGTGATAATTTGCCCGCGCTCGGCGAAGGACCCCAGCCAGCCGGGCTCGGACTGAATGGGTGAAGGTGGATGGATTTCGGCGATGCGCTCGCCACGCCTGGTCACCACGACAGGCCGCCCCGTCTTTTGAACCCTCCGCAGAATCCCGAGGCATTTTGCCTTGAACTCGGAAATCACGATGGTTTCTGGCCGCTCTTCCATCGGCCATGGATAGCAAAGCCAAAGACTATGGTCAACGACTATGGTCAACTGATGTTCGTGGGTGCGCCGACCGATCTCTCGTGCTCCAATAGCGCGATGATGGTGACTCAAACCTTCCGCATCTTCGTGATGACCCTCGCCCTCCTGCTCGTCACGGGCTGTCAGACCAAGGGACCGACCCCGAAGGAGGGCGCGCCTTCAAGCAGCCCGGCGCAGGTCGGAACGACTGAAACCGGCGGCGCGCATCCAGCGACCGGCACCCAGGACCCGCACGCGGGGATGGCGACCGGGACGCAGGACCCGCACGCAGGGATGGCACCGCCACAGGACGTCCAGGACGTCCAGGCCGTCGCAGATGCTTCGGGGATGCTCGACGTGGGCGCGATCGCGTTCAAGGTGCCCGACAACCTCCAGATGAAGCAGCCCAAGTCGTCCATGCGGCGCGCGCAGTTTAGCGCCCCGGGTGCAGCCGGCCCCGCCGAGCTCGTCGTGTACTTCTTTGGCCCGCAGGGAGCGGGAACGACGAAAGACAACATCGATCGCTGGGTAGGACAGTTCAGCAACGCGGACGGCTCCCCGGTGTCCGACTCGAAGCAAAGCACGAGCAAGGTTTCTGGCTTCGACGTCACGCGAGTGGAAGTCGCAGGCCAGTTCGAAAGCGGAATGGCCCCCGCAGGCCAGCCAGAAGCCGCTAAGGGCGGTCAGCGCATGATCGCGGCGATCGTCGAGACCAGCGGCGGCCCCTACTACGTCAAGTTCATCGGACCGAACGCGACGGTTGCCGAATACGCGGGCAGCTTTGATGCGTTGATCGCCTCGATCGTCCCTTCCCCGTAAGCACCACGCATGGAAAGAGCCCGGCGGAAGCGAAGCGCGATACGGCCTACCGATGGTCGAAAGCGCTCCGCTTTCGTGCAGGCTCTCGCGTTTTCGCATTCGACCGCGGTGTCGCCAATCTGGCGCCGGACCATGACCATCTCCACGTATTTCCTGCTGTGGGTGCTGCTGACCGTGCTGGCACCCGTATGGATTCCGGTGACGATCATCGTTGGCGCCGTGCGCCGATCCTCGTTCGTGATCTTGCGCCTCTTGACGTTCTTCTGGATCTACCTGCTGATCGAGCTTCTCGGGCTGGTCGCCGCGGCGGGGATCTACCTGATCACGCCTGGCAATATCGAGCGCCGGTATGATCTCTTTTTCCGACTGCAGTGCTGGTGGGGCGGCTCGCTGTTCGACTGGCTCAGCAGGGTTCTTTCCCTCTCGGCGTCCATCGAGGGCGACGATCAGATCCTACCTGGCCCGGTCCTGGTGTTCGTCCGCCACGCAAGCATCATCGACACCGCGGTCCCCGTCGCCTTCATCTCGCGGGCAAAGGGCCTTCGGCTCCGGTACGTCTTCAAGCGCGAGCTCCTCGTCGACCCGTGCATCGACGTCGCAGGGCACGCATCGCCGCACTACTTCATCGACCGGGGCGGTAAGCCGGAGGAAGAGTTGACAGGCGTTCGGAAACTCGCGGAGAACCTCGGCGAGGAAGGCGTGCTGCTCTACCCGGAAGGCACCCGCTTCACCGAACGCAAGAAGCGAATCGCCCTCGAGAGACTCGCCAAGACCCACCCGGAGTTGGTGACTGTGGCCGAGTCATTCAGGTACAGCCTTCCCCCCAAGCCCGGCGGCGCACTCACTCTGCTCGACGCCGCTCCCCACGCCGACGTGCTCATCGTCGCTCACCGTGGGCTCGAGGGCCTCGCCGAGGTCGCGGATTTGTTGAGCGGCGCGGTCGTCGGCAAGAAGGTCGAGATCCGCATCTGGCGCATCAACGCCGCCGACATCCCAGAAGGAGAAGCGCGGCGGCGTTGGTTGTTTGATTGGTGGAAGCGCGTCGACAATTTCGTCTACGCCGCGGGTTGACGTCTTCGACGCCGGCGACTGCGCTGCGCACCAGGGCGCTGGTGGCTCGCGGGCCGGCCAGAGCTCTCCGGCCGTGGTCGACTCACTTGGCGTTGCTCAGCAGGATCGCGGGGCGGAAGGTCCACTGGCACCTCTGCGGGTGAGAACTTGATCAGCCTCTCTACCGCTCGTAGCCGGCTGCGTTCCGATGGATCGACCAGTGACCAAGCAGCCCCCGTAGCTCCCGCGCGGGCTGTCCGGCCGATGCGGTGCACGTAGCTCTCTGGTTCGTGGGGTAGCTCGTAGTTGAACACATGGGAGACCGCGTCGATGTCGATGCCGCGGGCAGCAATGTCTGTCGCGACCAGCACCCAGGCGTCCCCATTTTTGAAGTTGCTCAGCGCCCGCTGACGGGCGTTCTGTGACTTGTTTCCGTGAATGGCTTCGGCGCCGATGCCGGCGTTCTCGAGCTTGCGGGCAACCTTGTTCGCACCGTGTTTGGTGCGTGTGAAAACGATGGCTCTTGAAACCTCGTCGTCACGCAGGAGGTGTTCCAGCATGCGCTGCTTGTCGCTGTTGTCGACCATGACGACCCGCTGGTCGATCTCTTTCACGGTCACCTGTTTCGGCGAAACGTCCACACGAACGGGGTCTTTGAGCAGCTCTCGAGCGAGCGCCGCGACCTCTTTCGGCATCGTGGCGGAAAACAAAAGCGACTGACGGGCCTTGGGTGTCAGCGCAACGATGCGCTTCACGTCCCTGATGAACCCCATGTCGAGCAGGCGGTCGGCTTCGTCGAGCACCAGCACCGATACTTCGGAGAGGTCGACGTGCCGTTGGCCTGCCAGGTCCAGGAGGCGACCGGGAGTCGCGACCAGGACGTCGAGGCCCAGGGCCAAGCCTTTGATCTGCGGGTTCTGACTGACACCGCCAATGATGAAGGCGTGACGCAGCTTGGTGTATCGCCCTAGGCTCGTTAGCTCTTCGTGAATCTGGAGTGCGAGCTCACGCGTCGGCGCGAGGACGAGGGCCCGCGGTCGGCGGGGCTTGGGGAACGAGTTCTCCTCGTCCAGGCGTTGCAGCAATGGCAACGCGAACGCGGCGGTCTTGCCGGTTCCAGTCTGGGCAATGCCCAGCAGGTCCTTCCCCTGCAAGAGCTGGGGTATGGCCTGAGATTGAATGGGCGTGGGCTGTGTGTAGCCCTTGTCCCTCAGGGCGCGGCGGAAGGTTCCGCCGACCCCGAGGGATTCAAAGTCGTCGATCACTCGAGTCTTACCAGCGGTTGTCCCGACGGTCGTTTCTCGGACGCTCATTGGCAGAGTCGACGCGGATGGTACGACCATCAAGTGTGGAGCCGTTGAGCTCCTCGACCGCGCGGCTTGCGCTCTGCTCGTCGTCAAAGGTCACGAAGCCGAAGCCCCGTGAGCGACCGGTTTCCCGGTCGGTGATTACCTTGGCCTCGGCAACGGCGCCGCAAGCCTCAAAAGCCTGCTGGAGCTCGCTGTCGGTCGTGTTCCAGCTCAGGCCACCTACGAATAGTTTCTTGCTCATCTGTCTTTCTCTTCTCTCATGTGCGAGGCATCACGGTGGGAGTTGTCCCAGTCGCCTGCTTCGCTTCTACTTGCCGATGTCTTCTTCGAACCCTTGGAACCGTTGTTTCGTTTCACGGTGCGGGTCTGATAGGAACAGGCGGCAGCGTGCTGGGCAACCCACGATGGGCTACCGCGCCCTGGATGGGCGATTTCGGCAAGGTAGCAGTCGGGCTACGTTTGTCCAGACGCGGACTCTGGGCGGCCTCAGCGATGCCGCTTGCTAGGCCTTCGTGAGGAACTGCTTTCGAGCCCGAGGTAGCGATCCTGAGCAATTCCATAGTCTTGCAGGATCTGCCGGTTGGCGCGGAGGGCAGCGTCGCGGTCGAGGGTCAGCACCCAGCCGTCTCCCGTCACGATGCGCAGCCACTTCCCGCGTGCACCATCGATGATGGATCCGAGGTGCTTCAAGTCCCGGGGGACGACCCCATTGACGAGGCGGACCATCTCGCCTCCCCAGTCCTGGTAGCCGCGATTGACGGCGTGAGGGAGCACCTGGCCTAGCACGATGATCTCGCGACGGGCCTTGGTCACCAGGTTGTTGACCTCCGCATAGCTGAGCGAGTCCGTGTAGACCGCCTCGGGGTCCTGGAGGATCTCGGCGCTGAGTGGCTGAAAGACGAGCCCGCCAAACTGAACGTAGCGTGGCCACTCGGTCGTTCGCCGCCCGGGAACCAGCGGCGTATGCGGGTTCAGCTCGATCGTCTTCTTCCACTTCTTGCCGTCCCGCAAGATGGTGACCGAGATCGTGTCCCCGATCTGTTTGGTTTGATACGCGAGCTCGTAGTCCACCCGGCCGACGCCGGGCCAGAAGACGGTGAGGTCGTTGGCGATCGCTCGGCCATCGATAGCCAGGAGCACATCGCGGGGCCGCAAGATGCCGTACGAAGGCCCGCCGAAATCAACGCGGGTCACTAGGGCGCCCGACTGAGATGCGCCCATGCGAGCCGCGCGCCTTTGTGCTTCGCTTTCCATGTCCTGGAGATCGATTCCGAGGCGCGGGATTCCGTCGTGCTTTCCATCCGACACATCGTCGAGGAAGTGCTGAATCACGGGACTCGGGATCATGTAGCCCACGTTATCGGCTCCCTCGATACCCTGCATCGCGATGCCCGCGATAGCACCGTCCGTGACGACGGGTCCGCCGCTATTGCCCTCGTTGATCGCCGCATCGATCTGCACCGACAGCAAACTGCGATTGGATTGCGTATAGGTGTCGACTTCGATGCGGGATACGATGCCCGAGGTAATCGAGAGCGTCAGTCCGCCGATCGGAAATCCGTAGACGACGACTTGCTGCTGGAGCTTCGGCATGTCGCCAATGGGTACGGGCGGCGCATTGTCGAAAAACCGCAAATCTTCGACCTCGACCAGCGCCAAGTCTGCGTCGTGGCTGATGAACATGACTTTCGCCGGGAACCGTTCACTTGCGTTGGCGCGCTTCACTTCGATGCTCACCGCGCTCTCGACGACGTGTGCGTTGGTCAGGATGCGCCGTCCATCGATGATCACCCCGGAACCGCCGAAATAGTCGATGCCCTCGGTTTGCCAGGGTGTCGTGAGGTCTGGCACGTCGCTCACGACATCGAGACTGACCACGCTCGGGGCGATGGAAGGCTCTTGTGCGGGGCTCGCGGCCGGCCATGCGGCAACTCCGGTGATGGCCAACGCTGCAATGAACGCACGCGCGGCTGCGTTCATCGGGTCAAATATCCTCACGGTTGTCGGAAGCGGAGGAGCACTCGGGATCCGCCGGGAAGTCCGTGAAAGTGTCGCCGTCGTTGTCGATCCCATCGCTGCAGCGAGGATTCGGGAACTCACGGGTATCGTCCGGGTGGGCGCATCCGAGGTCCGCCATGTCGAGCAGCCCGTCGCCATCGTTGTCGATCCCGTCGCGGCACTCCGGCGTCGTATCGGTTTCGTTCGCGTCGGTCGGGCTGATACATCCCCTGTCCTGGCCGTAGTCGATCAGGCCGTCCCCGTCGTTGTCGATGCCGTCCTGGCAGTGAAGGTCGGGAGACTCGCGCGGATCGTTCACGCTGCCGCAGCCGAGATCAGACGGGAAGTCGACCTTGCCATCGCCATCGTTGTCGATGCCGTCGAAGCATTCATTCGCAGGGCCTCCCGCCTCAGTGACGTCGAGAGCGTTCGAGCACCCGAGATCTTCGCCGTAGTCGATCAGGCCGTCATCGTCGTTGTCGACGCCGTCCTGGCACTGAATATCGGGGAACTCACGCGGATCGTCGCTGTGCGCACAGCCTCGGTCCTCGGGGAAGTCGATTGCGCCGTCTCCATCGTTATCGACCCCATCGTCGCACTCGGGCGACACGTCGGATTCGTCGTTATCGGCAGGATTCGTGCATCCCAGGTCCTCTCCATAGTCGATCAGACCGTCGCCATCGTTATCGATTCCGTCACCGCATCGCAGATCCGGAAACTCGAACGCATCAATTCCGGAGGAGCACCCCGGGTCCGCCGGGAAATCGACCTCGCCATCCTCGTCGTTGTCGATTCCATCGGAACACTCCGGGACGTTATCTACTTCGCTTCCATCTCCGGGGCTCACGCAACCAAAGTCGGAGCCATAGTCGCTGAAACCATCGCCGTCGTTGTCCACGCCATCACTACATGCGGGGTCGCCTGTCTCGGACCCCTCGAGAGGATTTCCGAAGCATCCAGGATCCACGAGGTCGACCAAACCGTCGTCGTCGTTGTCCACGCCGTCCGAGCACGCGAGCTGGCTCGGATCGAACGCGGTTGTGTAGTTGTTGTTCTCGCTGCAACCGGCCGCGGTCGCGGCCCAAACTGGCAGCAAGATGCAGATCAATTGGCCTAAGCGGATCGCATTCAAACGCATAGTGTCCCCCACTGGGTCACGTTATCATGCGCGCGGGACGGGCTCGCAATCTTCGACGATCCCGCCGCGAAGGCGGCCGCTCCCGCAGTTCCGTGTCGGCTAGTGTGACCCGAAGGCCGCGGCGAAGATGATGGGTTGCACCTCGGTGCTCTGGGCGCGCTCTCCCGTACCCAAATCAGAGCTCAACCCGATGACTACCAGCAACAAAAGCATAAGCACGTACCGCATACCCACCCCCTTTGTGGCGCCTGCACGGCCTCGTCTATTAATAGGAGAATCTCACTTAACCGACGCTGCGTAAAGGAAGCGTCCGGCCCCCTGAATTGCAGGGCC
>CALLDH010000325.1 GCA_937998345.1 uncultured bacterium
GCCCTGCCGAAGGAACGCAACCTGGCGGCGCAATACCTGTTGCTCTACGAGATGTCTCTCCCCTACGGACTCGACCTCAACGATACGATCAACGTCGAAAAATCGTCGACGCGTTTGATCGTCACCACCGACAACGTATCGGCGGTACGCATGCGGGAGCTCCAGGGTGAGTCCGAAGCGTGGCTTCGCGCGAACACGCCCGAGACGATGTGGACGGTTCCGGCGTCCACCAATCTGATGTTCTCACACATCTCGGAACGCAACATCAGGAGCTCGATCATCGGGGCCCTCGTCGCACTCGTCTTGATCTCGATCATCCTCGCCATCGCGTTCCGCAGCGTGAAGTTCGGCGCGCTCAGCATTCTCCCCAACTTGGCTCCGGCGCTGATGGCATTTGGGATCTGGGGCATCACGAACGGGAACATCGACGTGGGCAATGCGATTGTCATCACCATGGCACTCGGCATCATCGTCGATGACAGCGTGCACTTCCTGAGCAAGTATCTGCGCGCACGGCGCGAGGGCAGGATGTCCTCGCAAGAAGCTGTTCGTTATGCATTTTCGACGGTTGGCGCCGCCCTCGTGGTGACTTCGTTCATCCTGGTCGCCGGCTTCCTCGTGCTTACCCTCTCCCCATTCGGCCTCAATGCGGGTATGGGTCTACTCACGGCCATCGTTCTGCTCGTCGCCCTCGGCGCTGACCTTTTGTTCTTGCCTCCGCTGCTCATGCAGATCGACAAGGCGCCCACCTTAGCTTCACAGTCCGTTGACTCGCCTGCACAGGCGCCCGCCCAATGATGGATACAAGGAGAAGTTCGATGAAGCGTTCCGTTGCACCACTCGTGATCGTCGCGATGCTCGCTCCAGCGCTGGCTCTTGCCGGCCCTGCCGAAGACAGAGGCCTAGAGATCGCCAAGGAAGCCGACCGCCGCGACCAAGGGTTTGGCGATTCCAAGTCGAATATGGTCATGATCCTCCGCAACAAGCGCGGCCAGGAGAGCAAGCGGGAGCTCGAAATTCGTACACTCGAGGTCAAAGGCGACGGGGACAAGTCGATGACAGTCTTCCACACCCCGCGCGACGTGCGTGGGACCGCACTGCTGACGTTTTCGCATCCGGTGGACGCCGATGAGCAATGGCTCTACTTGCCGGCCCTCCGTCGCGTGAAGCGCATTGCCTCGAACAACAAGAGCGGTCCGTTCATGGGGTCGGAGTTCGCCTACGAGGATTTCGCTTCGCAAGAAGTCGAGAAGTACACCTACAAGTATCTCAAGGACGAGAAAGTCAACGGCGTCGACTGTTTTCTCGTCGAGCAGTATCCGGTTAGCAAGGATTCCGGATACACCAGGCTTCAAGCTTGGATCGACAAGAGCGAATACCGAGTTCAGAAGGTCGACTTCTACGACCGCAAGGGGGCTCTGCTAAAGACACTGACGCCCAGTGACTACAAGAAGTATCTCGACAAGCACTGGCGCGCGCACAAGCTGAACATGGTCAACCACCAAACTGGAAAGAGCACCGAGCTCATTTGGAGCGAGTTCGAGTTCAAGACCGGGCTCAAGGACGACGACTTCACGAGAACGCGCTTGCAGCAGGTTCTCTAGGCTGGGTGCGCTTCACCGAGAACGAATGCGTGCGCCGATCGTCTTGTGCTTACTCGCGGCCCCACTCTTCATAGCGGGGACAGGGCAGGCCCACGCTCAGAACGAGGAACCGAGCGAAGACGTCCGCGAGCTGCAGGAGCCCGCCGGTGAAGCCGTTGATCTCGAGCTGGCCAATCCGGATGTGACCGAAGAAGAGCCGACCGAACCGGAAGAAGATTCAGCCGAAGAAGGAGAAGACAAAGAGACCTTCGGTGACCGATTCCGACGCGGAGATCTCTTCGGCTGGTTTGATGCCCAGGCGCGTTTCTTTCCTCAGGAAGCTGGCAACCCGCTAGGCATTCCCCAAAGCAACAACTACTGGTTCAACGGCTCGATGGCTTGGGAGCCGGGCTTCTTCATGAACGTCACCGACTACATGAACTTCGAGCTCATTTTGTTCGGGCGGGTCGACCAGCACGACCGCAACCGCACGCACGGCGACATTCGCGAAGCCTTTTTCGAGCTCTTTTTCAACGAGTGGACGCTCGGCTTCGGCATTCACAAGGTCTTCTGGGGCGTCACCGAGTCACGCCACTTGGTCGACATCATCAATCAGGCAGACTTGGTCGAAGATTTCGACCCTCAGATCAAGCTCGGTCAGGCGATGGTCACGACCTCGTACACGCATGACAAAGCGGGCATCTTCAGCCTCTACGTGATGAGCTGGGCTCGGCCGCTCGTTTTCCCGGGGCCACTAGGACGCCCAACGCTTCCCATACCCGTCGACAACGACATGCGGGTGTACGACTCGCCATGGAATGCCGGCCAAATCGACCTGGCGTTTCGCTGGTCGCACGCCTGGGGAGGCTTCGATTGGGGCCTGAGCTATTTCTTCGGGACCGCGCGCGAGCCGCAGTTGTTTCCGACGATGAACAGCGCCGGGCTTCCCGTGCTGCAACCGTTCTACGAGCTCATCCACCAGGGTGGCCTCGACGCGCAGTACACGGTCGAGGGCTGGTTGCTCAAAGCCGAGGCTATCGTGCTTACCGGTCAGGGCCCGACCTTCGGCGCCGTGACCGGCGGCTTCGAGTACACCTTCTATCAGGTGAGCGGGAGCATCGTCGATATCGGGCTGATTCTCGAATACAACTACGATGGGCGCGACAACAACACTTTCATCATTTTCGAAAACGACTTCTTCACCGGAATGCGTTTGTCGCTCAGCGACGTCGGAAGCACCGAGTTCCTGGTCGGCTCGTTCATCGACGCCAAAGACGGCTCGGTGCTGATCTCCGCCGAGGCCTCGCGTCGATTTGGCGAGAACTGGAAGATTCTGCTCGAAGGTGTGGGGTACATTCCCCAGCGCGGCAACGTGCTTCAGTTCTTCCGGAACGACGCAATGATCACGGTCGATGTCGAATTCCACTACTGATTTGACTCAAGGCGGCGTAACCCACAGGCACGAAGGAGCGACGCGATGAGCAGCGAACGCAAAGACGCCATGTCGGGCCTGGGCAGCTTCTTCGAAGCTTTGGGGGCCTGGTCCTATGACCATCGCTGGTTCGTCATTTCGGCGAGCTTCGTCGTCTGGGGGCTTGCGGGATATCTGGCGTCTGGAGCCCGCGTAGACAACAGCGTCGCTGCGTTCTTCGACACCGATGACCCAACGTACGGGGCGTATCTGCAATACCGGGAAGATTTCGAGTCCGACGAGGTCGGGTACATCGTGTACCGGGCGGAAGGCGGCGCCTGGAGCCTCGAGCTCATGCGCAAGGTCGAACAGCTCACCCGGGCGCTCGAAGACGAGGTGCCGTTCGTCAAAGAGGTGACGAGCCTTTCGAACGTCGAGTTCATGGAAGGGGCTCCGCCCGACGACATTCTCGTGTACGACCTCCTGGACGAGTTCCCGGAAACCCAAGAGGAGCTCTTCGTCATCCGGGACAAGGTGATGAAGAAGCCCATTTATGTGGGCGGTCTCGTAAGCTCCGATGCAGAGCTCGGCGCCGTCATCGTGGAGATGAACCGCTCGAGCATCGATGCGGTCGATCAGATCAGACTGGACCCGGAGGGCGGAGACGGCCTTGGCAACCTCTATCCGCAAGTGAGCTTCGAGGCCATCGAGGCCATCCTGGCTCGTCCCGAGTACGAAGGCATCGAGTTCTTCCACACTGGCGATGTGGCGATCAACGCCACCTACAACACCGTTCTGTTCGAGGATGACATGCCGGTGCTCATGGCGCTGAGCTTCCTCGTCATCATCTTGAGCCTCATCGTGGTGTTTCGGCGGCCCGTCGGGGTCATCGGGCCGTTGATGGTCGTCTTCTTCGCCATGGCGGTTTCCGTTGGGGTCATTGGGCTCATCGGCTGGGACATCGACTTCATGTTCGGAATGATGCCGACGCTCTTAATTGCCGTTGGCGTCGCGGATTCCGTTCACATTCTATCGGAGTTCGCCATCTACCAAAGGAAGCTCGGCAGTCGGCGCGATGCAATTCGCCGAACACTCTACCTGGTGGGTCCGCCATGCTTGCTCACTAGCCTCACGACAGCTGCTGGCTTCCTGTCACTGTCCCTGTCACCTGTTAAGTCTGTGGCACACCTGGCGGTCTACAGCGCCGCCGGGGTGATTGCAGCGTTCCTTGCGACCGTCACCATTCTCGTGGCCTTTCTTTATTTCGGGCGGACGCCGTCAACCGAGGAAACGGACGCAGAGAAGACAGCGCGCGCTAGTCGCGGCAAATTCCTCGGCGGAGTGCTCCGCTCCGTGGCGAGCTTCGACATTCGTTTTCGAAACGCGATCCTGATCGCGTCCGCCGTTATCTTCGCGGCGTCCGGTGTTGGGATTTCGATGCTCACGGTGGATTCGAATTTTCTCACCGAGTTCTCGGAGGACATCCCGGTCCGCCAGACCACGCAGTTCGTCGATGACCACATGTCGGGGAACTACTCGATCGTCTACGTGTTCGATAGCGGCGAAGAGGACGGGATCAAGAGTCCGGCCGTGCTTCGCGAGATCGAGCGCGTGCAACGCGAGGCTGATAGCCACCCGCTCGTCACGAAGACTTATTCCGTCGTCGACCTGATGAAGGACATCAATCAAAGCTTCCACAACGGGGATCCGGCCTATTACAAGATTCCGGATAGTCGTGAGCTCATCGCGCAGTATCTACTCGTGTACGAGATGTCGGGCGGCGAAGAGATCCGAGACTATCTATCGATGGACTACGCCCGCGCGACGCTCGAGCTTCGCTGCAAGATGACCAACACAAGTCATCTCATGGGCATCGTCGAGCAAATCGATGCGCATGTCGATGACGCGCCCTTGGAGGCATCAACGTTCAGCGTGACCGGGATCGGCGCACTCTGGCTGAAGTTCGTGGAGTACATCACCTGGAGCCAGATCCAAGGCGCGCTGATCGCGCTCACCGTGGTCAGCCTCATGATGGTCCTCGTGTTCCGTTCGGTGAAAATCGGGCTCGTTTCGATGATTCCCAACGTGACCCCGGTGATCCTCGTGCTCGGGGCGATGGGCTGGGCCGGATGGCACCTCGACTACTACCGGCTACTCATCGCGCCGGTGGCCATAGGCATCGCGGTCGACGATACGATTCACTTGATGACCCGCTACCACCACGAGTTCGGCAAGCTCGGGAACTACAAGAAGGCCCTCTACGCTTCGATGGATGGCGTCGGTCGCGCACTCTTCATCACCTCGGCCATCCTCGTTCTCGGGTTCTGCACGAACGTGTTTTCCGTGATGGACGGCCAGAAGAGCTTTGGCATCCTGTTGTCCACCGTGATCGCCGTTGCGCTCGTGGCGGATTTCCTCTTGATGCCAGCGCTGATTCTCTGGCTCAAGCCCTTCGGTCCCGAAACGATCCACAGCAATGACAGTGCCAACCGCTAAGTTGTTATCGTTACCGCCCTACTGGCGGCTTGCGAGGAGGTCTTCCATCGAGGGCGAGAGGGCCATGCTCTCCTCTTCGAAGCGTTGCCGCAACCACGGTGCCGAGTCGGCCACCTAGGCGCTAGCGGGCTTGATCACGCCGATCATGCCACCGAGCGGATCCCTGAGGATGCCGAAGCGCCCGACGCCCTCCGAGTCCACCGGCTCCGAGATGATGGTGGCTTCGTTCTGCGTGGCACGCGCGAGCGTCGCGTCGCAGTCGTCTACCGTGATGTACTGTAGCCACATCGTCGGGATGTCGGAGCTCGGCGCCTGCAGCATCCCGCCGCGCAGCTCGTCTCCATCCTTGAAGACATAGTAGGTACCGTTCGGCATGCTCATCTCTTCGTGAGTGTAGCCGAACACGTTCTCATAGAACGCGAGGGATGCTCGAGGATCTTCAGTCCAAAGCTCCTTCCAGTGAAGGGAGCCCGGCCCGTCGACCCGTGGTCGAGAATCGCCGCTCTCACTCGACTAGCCGGAGAAAGACCAGCAATTTCAGCCTCACCACTCTGCCGCCGATGCGCTGCAAACCACGACGACGGGGCGCCCCTTTTGAGAGGCGCCCCGCATGTTTGGTCCGGTGCTTGGAGGGTCAGTCGAGGTCGGCCTCGACCGTGCCATTCCAGACGGCCCGGATGTTCTGGGTCACCAGGGTGACGCCGTCAAACTCGAGCGAGAGCACCCCGCCAGTGAGCGAGCCCTCAATGACCAGGACGTTGGATCGGCCGTTCAGGAGGACGTCAATCTCGCCTTGGACCGTGCCGTCTGCATCGACGTCGGCGTCGAGCACGTAGTCGAGGAAGTTCGCGTTGGTGTCGAGGAAGCAACGCCCCTCACCTGTAATCGCTCCATTGTCAATCTGGATGGCGATCGCGCTCGTGCAGCTATCCTCGGCCGGAGCCTCGTTGGAGATCAGAGAGTCGATGACGAGGTCGATCGAGACCTCTCCCTCGACTTCGACGGGCTCGGGCTCTTCGTCGTCAACGTTTTCGTCGCCTTCGTTCTGCTCGTTCTCGTCGTCGACTTCCTCGCCCTCGTCTTCTTCGACGTTGGCATCGTCCTCGTTCTGCTCCTCCTCGACGTTCACGTCATTGTCGTCGGCATTCTCTTCACCGGCGAGCACCTCGCCAAGGTCACCTTCCCCCTCGACGGGCGCACCGCCTGCATCGCCGCATGCGACCGTGACTACTGCAAGAAGGCTAAGGAAAAGGGCGTTAATTAGGTTCTTAGTCATGATGGGGTCTCCTCGTTGGGGTTGCACGCTCGCGAAGCCCGCGAGCGCCAGCGGATCCAATCCGCCTTTCAACAAGCCCTACGTCGAGGAGTTGGAGTTGGATTAAGGAAAAACGACGTGTCGGCGTGGGGCCCGATCGGGCCTCAGTCCATCGGATCGCAGACAAAAACCGGAATGTCTCGGTCGGTGCGGGCCTGATACTCGTCATAGGGTGGGTATGCGTCCACGATGACGGGCCAGAGGCTTGCTTTCTCGTCCGGGCTGACCTCACGGGCTCGGTATGTGCGGGTGATCCCGTCCGCGGTGATCCGGATGTCGGGCGTCGCTTTGAGGTTATAGTACCAGACCGGATTCTTGGAGATGCCGCCGAGGGAAGCGACCAGAATCTTCTGCTCCCCGTGCGGAACGTGCATCAGCGGGATGTCACGTTTCTTGCCGGTCTTGCGTCCAGTGATGGTCACCAGACAGATCGGCTTGTTCGCCGGGCCTTTGTTCATCAAACGGCCGCCGCTCGCTTTGTAGACGGCGACGTTCACATGCGCGAACAGCTTCGCGCTGAGTCGAACGAGCTTCTCGTACTTGACCGGGATTTCCGCAACGTCCTCGCGTCGGGTTTCAACGTACTCAAATCGCGCCATGGCAGTAGCGTAGCACCGATGGTGCGAGGGCCTACTCGGAGACACCGAGCTCTAGGCGAGCTCGCTGGTACTCCGAGGTTATCGCTCCGTCGGTGTCGCGTACCGCGCAACGGAAGCGATGTGGGGCGTCTACAGGCTGTCGCGAAAACTCGAAAACAGTGAGGAACGGATCTGGCTTGTCGGCGCGCGTCGAGAAGTCTGCTTGGCCCGTAAGATATAGATCGTGATGAGCAGCCGACCCGGTGACCCGCTCGGTCCAGCGCGTTTGAAACACGATGTAGAAGCGAGATTGTTCGCCCATGGCGCGGGCTGCCGTCTCTAGGTACGCCTCTACACCGCCATGTTCCTCAAAGCGACAAGCGCGTCTTTGCGGATCGTCGGGCAGCACGCCGGCATCGAGAGGGAAATAGGGCGGGGACCCTGTGATGAGGTCGTAGCGCTCGCGACCGAAATGCAACTCGCGAAAGTCCGAGTGTCGCACGTCGATGTCGATTCCGTGCTCCGGCAGCTCGGCAATTGCGCGGGCGGCCATGCCAACCGATTGGGTCTGCGCTTCAATGCCGACGGCAATGTTCGGACGAAGCCTGTGACTGACCATGAGCAACACAGAGCCTACTCCGCACCCTAGATCGAGGTACCGAGCCGGTGGGTTTGGATTTCGATGAACGGCATACCAGGCGGTGATCAGGTCGTCGGTACTGGTTCGGTGTCCCCCGGCGCGCTGGTAGATATACCAATCTCCGATGAGACGATCTCGCTCGGCGTCCTGAGGCCACCCATTGGGGTCCGCTGCAAGTCCTGGGTTTGTCACTCCGAGGAGCCTTAACGAAAGATGCAGGCGAGCAAATGCTCCGTCGACGGGAGGTGCTGCTGCCGGAGAGTTCGACCCTGTTAGAGAACCGCTCGAACGAGTCCGATCGGAAGCGAATTGCTCGGATGTGGCATGGGGACGGGCTGGAAGCGGACGGGACGGCGGCCTTTCGGAATGACCGTGTACCGACGGAGAAACTGATAAAGAAACGCCTTGGCCTGCATCGTAGCGAGGTGAACGCCAAGGCACATGTGCGCGCCGCCGCCGAACGGATAGTAGAGCCCCGGGTGTCGTCGGTGCTCGGCTCGCTCGGGGCTGAACCGCAACGGGTCGAAGCAATCCGGGTCGGTCCACCAGTCGGGCAGGTAGTGTGAGATCCGCGAAACGGGAGACACGGTGAGATTCTTGGGGAGGAGGTAGGGGCCGAGCTGAACCTCTCGAACCGTGCGGCGCAACATGAACGAGCCGGGGGGCTGAAGCCGAAGCGCTTCCTTGAAGACCCAGTCCGTCTCGACGAGGGTCTCGCGCGCGTCGTAGTGCATGGACGCGTCGCCGTGCGCTCGGATCTCTTCTCGCAACCGCTCCTGCCAATCGGGGTGCTCTCCGAGCGCCCAGACCGCGGTAGTCAACGCGCTCGAAGTGGTGTCGTGCGCCGCGAAGACCAGGAAAATCACGTGCTGTACGATCTCTTCGTCGCTCAAGCGGTCTCCGGCCTCGTCTTCGGCACGGCAAAGCTGCGAGAACATGTCGGCGCGGTTACTCCGCCGCCGCTCCTCGATCTGCGATGCGAAGTAGCGCTCGAGAAAAGCGCGCCCGCGCATGCCTCGCCAGTAGCGGCCAGGAGGCACCGGCCGCCGAACCACCGCAACGGCCGCATTCACAGCGTCGACGAACGAGCGGCCGATCTTTCGCCCCGCCCGGACGTCCAGCGACTCTCCCAGTAAGAGCTCGGTCGCGATCTGTAGGCCCAGGCGTTTGATCGCGGGGAAGAAGCGAAATCTCGGGCTGCGACCCCAGTCCGTCAGCGTGCGGTCGATGATTGGATTGATGATCTCGAGGTAGCCACGCATCGCACCTGGCCGAAACGCCGCCTGCATGATGTTTCGCTGTGCCCGATGGTCATCGAAGTCACGAAGCATGAGGCCCCCTTCAAACAGCTCACCGATCGAAAAATCCCAGCCCATGCGGCTCGAGAAATCGGCGCCGCGGTCGATGAGCAGCTCGCGCACGAGCTCAGGCTCGCCCACCGCAAACGTCACGAAGCCGAAGTATCCGTGAGCGAAGTTTGGCCCGAACCTTTCCCTCCGCTGCCGCAGAAACCCGTGCATGTCGCGGAGCTGTTGGAACGAGTCGCGAACCTGGCGTGCTCCGCCCTCCCCTGGCAAGCCGTCGACCTCGCGCAATGGAAAGTCCGGCAGGTCGACCGCATCGGACAGAGGCGTCTCACGAAGCGTTCGATGCCCTTTGCGATCCGGGTGCCCACTTGCCACCGAGCTGGCCTCCTCGTCGGAACGATAGCCGGGAACCAAACCGTTGTCAGCGGCCGTCCTGCACAGTACGCAGGGAGAGCCTTCCATGGGCGCGCTTTTCGCGCCTTCCGCCTAGCAGCTGCTGAGAGTTCTGATCGCCATGCCTGCAGTTCGCTAGGCCGCGGCTGCGTTGACGTGGTCGCAGGCGGCGAGCAACTCTGGCACGAAATCGCTCTGCCTATCCGCGCAAGCGAAGTGATCGCCGTCGACCTCAAACTGCTTGGCACCGGGGATCGCAGCCGCAAGCGCGTATTGACGACGGGTGGGTACGATCTTGTCGCGTGTCGTGACGACGACCGCGGTTGGCACCGCGATGTTCGAAATCCAATTGCGCGACGAGAAACGAATGACGGCGCGCGTTGCCTGGGCGAGCGCCGCGGGGTCGGCGCCCGACATCTCTTTGCGTACGTAGTCTCTGATTTTCGGCGATGGAATGTCTCGGACCATGCCTTCGATGATCTGGCCGAGCACCAGCTTGGGCGCAATCCGAGCACCAAGGACAGCGCCGGGCAAGATCGCGCGCGTGAGGACCGGGTACTGCTGCGGCGTGAAATGCTTCGCTGTGGCGCAAAGGACCAGTCCGCGTACGCGTGCCGGGTGCCGGCTCCAGCAGAGTTTGGCGATCGGTCCGCCCATCGAGTATCCGACGGCGATGAACTCGCGGATGCCGAGCACGTCAGCTACGGCGATGACATCGTCTGCACAGTCCCTCAGCCGAAAGCGACGCGTCGGGATGCCATAGCCATGCCCGCGGTGATCGACCGCCACGACGTGGTAACGCTCGGCGAGGTCCGAAAAAGCGGTGAGCCAGTTCAGCGCGCCCGTTGCGCCAAGGCCATGAAGCAAGAACAGCGTGGGGGCTCCCTCGGGCCCCTTGTACTCGACCACACGAATGCGACCCCGGCCTTCCAGGTCCAAGAAGAGCTCCTCACGCCCGGCGGTTTGCCTGGCTTGGGTCGAGGTCTGACCTTCTTTTCGTTCTTCTGTCACTGCCTCCGAGCGTGACGGGAGAGCGCACTACGCGCAAGCCGCAGGACGCCAGCGGTGTAGTCGTTGCGCGAGCAATCCCAGCCGAGTCCAGGTTGCTGCATACTGTCTCCCGTGCTGACCACGCAGCGAGTTACCACCTCTCGAGACATCAACGCGGTCGCCGTGCTGGCGAATCAGATCTGGAATCAGCACTTCCCGCCGATCATTGGGCAGGAACACGTCGACTACATGCTGGACAAGTTCCAGGGCGTGCCGGCGATTACCCGGCAGATATGTGAGGACGGCTACGAGTACTATCTGATCGTCGACGAAGACCAGTACACGGGGTACTTCGCGCTCGTCGCCGAAGACGGCGACGGCGGCGCGCTGCAACTCAGCAAGCTCTACCTGAAGCGCTCGTCTCGAGGTCGCGGGCTCGGGCGGGCCGTCCTCGCGTGGATCGAGGAAGAGTGTGTTGAGCGCGGCGTACGAGAGCTTTGGTTGACGGTCAACAAGGACAACGCCGACTCGATCGCCTTTTACCAGCGCGTCGGCTTCGGAGTGGCCGGCTCGAGCGTCACGGACATCGGAGGCGGATTCGTCATGGACGACTACCGGATGGCGAAGAGCATTGTCGACTAGATGTGCCAGCGCACGCAAAGACGCAGGTCGCCGACTCAGAATCGGTAATCGTAGTTATAACTGAGCTCCCAGATGAGCGTAGACCTCGGTCGAATCGCGGTGCGCGTGACGAATTGCCCAAAGTGTAATATGAACGGCCGGCCGAGAGGAATGTCATGAGTATGTCAGCGGCGGCGGACAGTCTGCAAATGGTGGGACCCGCCAGAGAGCGCGTGGCCTCTCGAAGCACAACGAAGATGTTCTGGACCTTGACCGCCATCGTCTGGGGTGGCGTGGGTGTCTGTGCGGTTCTGTTCCACGTGGGCGTCCTGGAGTTCGTCACGAGCACCAAGATCGGGCTTTACGCGATTAGCGTCTGGTTGAACGCCTGGATGCTCGTGTTTCTGCTGCCGCAGAACAAAGGCCGCTCGAAGACGGACCTCTACCACGATGCCCTCGTGGTGTGGATGCTCTCCTACGCGCTGACCAACGCCCTCTGGGAGATCCCCTGGGTCTTGTTCTCCCCCTTCGTGTTCGAGAACCTCCACACGCTCAATGACGTGGTGGCGCAAACCGACTTCATGCGCGAGAGCCCGCTCAACATGTACTGGTGGGTGCTGGCGTCTTTCGGCTCCGTCGATCTGCGCACCGTCAACCACAATTCAACGTTCTACACGCTGGAGCTCTACTCCTTTGTGAACGTTCTGTCGGTCATCTACTTCTTCTACCTGAACAAGAAGCGCTCACCGTATCGCTACCTGATCCCGGTGCTCGGAAGCGGCGAGCCCGTGGCGTCGACGTTCATCTTCTCTTTCTCCGAGGTGTTCGCAGGTTTCGAAAACATGGCCGGCGGAGTGGCCGACACGCTGCTCGCCCTGGTCTGGACGCAGTACCAATACTTCCTCTTCCCCCTCATCTTCGGACTCCTCGGCCTCAAGCTGCTGCTGGAAGATTGGCGGCAGTGCCACGTGAACACTTAGGGCATAGCCGCTCCACAGAACGCATGGGCTGAGGTATACCTTCAGCAGGAGGACCGCGCTCATGAATCGGATCATCCATCCTGGCCTTGCCTTCCTTCTGTTTGCCTCGTTCGCCCTTGCGCCCGTTGCCGGAGCCCAAAGCGCCAAGGGTCTCCTCGACAAGATGCTAGAGGTCGAGAGCAAGCGCGCGAAAGGCGTCAACGACTACGCGATGGACATCTCGATGATGGGCCACGACACGACCCTCTTCTACGAGCGCGTGTCTACCCGAGCGCCCAATGGGAAGCCCATCGACACGTTCCGCCTCGTGCCGTTCGACGAGATGAACAGCCGCCAACAGGCCGGGCAAGGAATGTCGCCGGAAGCCTGGCAAGCCTATTCCGACGCGCTGAGAGAGGCCGGCTCCGCGACGAGCAGTGAAACCGAGAAGGGCATGAACGAAGCGGGGCTCCCACCCGGCATGCTGGGCGCGATGGGGAGCGGCGCGGAAGCGGAGCCCTGGGCATCGCCGAATCCGAGCACGATGATGAACAGCATGGCCGACTTTGCCGGCGCGGCCGGCAAAGCATCCACTGCCGAAGAAGCCGCCGCAGACGAGGCGGCGATGGCGAAGAGCATGACGCTCTTCAGGAAGCGAGCGAGAATCGTCGGCAAGGAGTCCATCGGGAAGAGGCGCGCCATCCACGCCCGCGCAGATGATCTGAACCTCGTCGAGGAGACAAAGGGAGGGCAGCTCACCATCCATTCCGTCAGCCTGTGGGTCGACGCGGAGAAATACGTCCCGCTCAAACTGCGCATGGAGGGCGTCGCGACACAGGACGGGAAGTCGCGCGAGGTCTTCATCGAGCGGCTGGACCAAGACTATCGGCCGGTTCCGGGCAGCAAGCTCTACATGCCGTACCGGAACTTGGTTCGAATGCATGGAGTGCTCGGTGCCGGCGAACAGAAACAGATGGAGGACGCGCGCAGGCAACTTGCGGAGCTCGACCAGCAACTTGCAGAGATGCAGCCCGAGCAGCGCGCCCAGGTCGAAGGGATGGCCGGCTCGCAGATCGCGATGTTGCGCAAGATGGTCAACAGCGGGGAGATGGATGTGGCGACCAACGTTCGGGCCATTCGAGTCAACACAGGGCTCGCTGGGGCCTTTCCGGCTTCTGCGCGCTCTAAGCCCGCTCCCTCCGCCACGCCGTCTTCGACCGGTGATCCATTGGTGCAAACGATCCAGCGCGACCTCGCGGCCCTCGGCTACGACCCCGGCAACACTCATGGCGAGCTGAGCACGGCGACGGTCGTCGCGATCTCGAAGTTCCAGGCGGAGAACGGGCTCGACGTCAGCGGCGAAGCGACCCCGCAGCTGGCCGGGATTCTGGCCGCGAAGCGCGACGCTGCTCTTTCCTCGGCGGCGAGCGCAGGCTCGAGTGCGCAGTCGCAGGAGGAAGCCCAAGCGGCGTGCCTCCAGCAGAAGATCGATGCAGCCAAGAAGAAGAAGAAGGCGTTTGGCAGATTCATGAGCGCCGCCGGCAACACGGCATCGCGTTACGGCGGCACCAAGGTCACGAACGAAGTGGAGAAAGCCTCCGCCGAGGTCTACAAAGCAGACGCCACCGCAAAAGACGTCGAAGAAGCCGCTGACGCGCTCGGCCTCTCGAAGGCCGACATCGAGTCCTGTCGCAATCCGAAATAGCGGACGGCAGCCGGCCTGTTAACAAAGAACGCGGACATCGTGCGTCCGATCGGACACTCAGAACTGAACCGGAAGGTTCCTCTACGGCTAAACGTATTCACCGCTGCCTGCTGACCACCGTGCAATTGGGCTCTCCACATGGTCCGCATGGGCGAACGGGTGCTAGCCTCGCCTAATGGATGCCTATCCGATTCGGCTCGAGCTTCCCGTCGCCTGGGGCGACCTCGATGCCTTCGGCCACGTCAACAACACCAAGTACTTTCGCTGGTTCGAATCGGCGCGCATGGCCTACTTCGAGCGGATCGGCATCAGCCCCGAGCGCCCCAAGGAGGCGGGGCCGATCCTCGCGACCACGACCTGCGAGTTTCTCGCCCCCGTCGCGTACCCTGCCACCATCGTCGTGGGCGTGCGCGTCGCCCGGGTCGGCAACACCAGCCTCGGCATGGAACACGAAATCGCCAAGGAGGGCATTGTGGTTGCTCGCGGATCGACAGTCGTCGTGTGGTTCGACTACCAGCGCGGAGAGAAGGTACGCATCCCGGACACCCTGCGGGAGGCGATTGCAGATCTCGGGTGAGCACTAAGTCTGTGCTTCGGCAATTTCGCGGGTGAGATCGAGGACGCCGCTGACCACGATGTGTGCGCCTGGCCCGACGCCGAGGGTCCAGTAGCGCCTGAACCATTTGCGTGCCTGCTCGTCGGTCGTTGCGGTGCGCATGACACCCGACAAGAGCGTTCGCCGCTCGTCGATTGCGCGAACCGAAAGCGAGTACACCGTCTTCGCGTAGCCGGGCTCGGCAAAGTCGCGGAAGCCCTCGGGCGCGACTTCCGCATAAGTGATGACCGGTCGCCAGAACTTTCCGACCAAGCCTAGGGCAATCTCGTCGCGAGGCCGCTCACCGAGTAGGGCCCAGCCGCCCTCGCCAAGGCTGACCTTGGTCGTATCGAGCAATCGCAATTGCTTTGGAGCCTGTGGCGGTGATTCACCGTGCAGAAGGTGGCCGACAACTTCGGGCAAGGCGCGAAGCGCACCCAGCAGACCAACCATAGGTCGCGTTCGGCCAACCTCGATCAAGTCGACCTGCATCAGAGCGTCCCAGGTCGTTTGGACGTCAGCCTCTACAACGGTCGCCACCGCATCTTAAACGTCATAGACGGGAAGGAATTCGTCGACCAGCACCGTCGGCAATATGTCACATGGCGTTCGACGAGCTAGCACCGCGCAGTTTGGTTTCCGCAGTAGAAGCCGGCAAAAACAACGCGCCGCGTGGGCTGTTCGCCTGCTCGGGGAGCGCCGCCCTTAACGAAAAAACGGGCATTCCATGGGCCGATCGGACACTGAAAACTGAATCGGAATCTGACAGAGCTCAAAAGCTGGCTCCACCATAGTCACCACTCGGATATGACCAGATACATTTCTCTTGCGAGAAAATGCTCCTTAGAAAGGAGGTGATCCAGCCCCAGGTTCCCCTAGGGCTACCTTGTTACGACTTCACCCCAGTTACCAAACACTCCTTGGGGACCTGCCTCCCTTG
>CALLDH010000326.1 GCA_937998345.1 uncultured bacterium
CTCGGCGACGTCGAAGAGGTCAAAGGCCCCGGCGTCGTCGGCGAGCAGCCGGTCCTCAGTCCCGGCGAGGGCTTCCGCTACACCAGCGGCGCGGTCCTGCCGACCGAGCGCGGAACGATGCACGGAACCTATCAAATGCACCGAGCCGACGGCGCCCAGTTCGACGCAACCATCGCCCCATTCCTCCTAGAGCGCCCGCATTCCCTCAACTAAGAAAAGGGGACAGTCCCCCTGGCGTCAACGGGCGGCGGGGGCGTCCCAGGCCGTCTTGATGACCTTGTACGTCTCGATGCCGCTTTCGGTGAGGTCTAAGGCGCCTTCGCCGATGAGGTGTTGGTGGATGTCCTTTGGGTCGGTTTGCCAGCCCTCGGGCACCTCGAGCTTCACGTTGACCGGGACACCGCCGAGGAGGCCTTGTTCCTCCATCGTCCAAAGTGCTTCGGCGGCCAGAAACTGTCCGGCGATTTTGCGGTACTCGGGCTTGAGGTGGCTTGCCAAGGGAAACACGTCGTAGAGCCCGACGGCATCCCCGGGCACTGCGAGCGGCTGGCGGAGCGCCTTGAACACCGGCGCGGCGATCGGCAGCTCGACCAGTTCGAGCCCGGCAATCTCTTGCCCTTGGCTCGCGTTCAGCGAGCGCTCATAGGCGTCGCCGTGGCTGCGGCTCACCTCGGCAGGCCTTGCGGAGCTATCTAAGAGCACCGTAATCACTAGGTACGGGCGCGGGTCTCTCTCTTCGGTCATTTGCGGGCGACTAGTTAGCGCATTTGTGCCCGCTTGGGTAGTCCACGTCGCCTTGACGTCACCCGGCGCCGTCGTTACCTGCACCGGCGCCCGATGCGAATCGAAATTCACCCCACCCACCCTCAGGCCCGGCGAGTTCAGCAAGCGGTCGAAGTCCTCCGCCGCGGCGGCGTGGTGGTCTATCCCACGGGGACCGTCTACGGGCTGGGCTGCGACATTCACCAGAAGAAGGCAGTCGAGCGGATCTATCAGATCCGGCGTCTCAAAAAGGACCATCCTCTGAGCTTCATGTGCCCAGATCTCAGCAAGATCGCCCGCTACGCGCATGTCGATGACTTCGCCTACCGCATCATGAAGCGCCTAGTGCCGGGGCCGTACACGTTCGTGCTCCAGGCCACCCGCGAGGTCCCCAAGCTCCTCGTTCGCAAGCAAAAGACCGTGGGGATTCGGGTACCGGACGACACGGTCGCTCTGGCGCTCCTCAACGAGCTCGGAAGCCCCATCGTGTCGACTTCGGCCATGATCGACGGAGAGGTGCTCAACGACCCGGACGAGCTCCATGCGCGCTTCCCTCACGTCGACGCCTTCGTGGATGGCGGCTGGGGCGGCATCGAGCCCTCGACAATCATCGATCTCAGCGGAGACGAAGCGGTTGTCTTGCGCGAAGGCGCGGGACCAGTCGACTTCTTCTGACTATTTGCGAACGACCACGCCGCGGGCCTCTGCGATGAGGCCGCGCAGAAGCTTGACCCATTCCTGATAGCGCGGGGTCTTGCGAACCGCAGCGACCAAACGTTCGGCGGTCCAGTCGTCGCGGCCTTGGTACTGCGTCACGGCCGCCCAATTGGCGAGATGATGATCCCACTGATCCCCCGTCCAGGAGCCGACCTCACCGGAACGGAAGATGAAGAGGTGGTCGGCCGCAAGGTCGGCGCCCGCAACCCAAAGGCCGGTGTCGGATACAAACGGCCCGAGCGACTGGATGACGAGGTTGCGCTCGGCGGATCGCCCAAGCGGTTCGAGCGCACGATCAAACTGCTCCCAGCTCCGAGTCAAGGTGCGCACGCGTTCTTCCGAGATGGGCATATGCGGCTTGAACGCGCCCGGCGCGACGCGCGCATCGTGATCGTCGTAGATGTGAACCCCGTGCTTTCCCTCGGCCTCGCGATATGCCTGCAAGGCGACCTCCCGGGACGCTTGCCCGTCGAGGTGAGCGAGCCAAGTGGCGATGAGGGGGCGGGTCACTGTGTCTTCCTGGCTAATTGGGGGCCTCGTGCTCTGTCTCGAGTCGAGACCGTTGAGATGAATTGTTCAACAGCGTTCGCACGCGATCGAGGACTTGGTCCGCAAGGGCGCGCTTGGTCATTTCCGGCAGTGGTGTGGCGGTCGCGGCGTCGACGAGCGTTGCGCGGTTGGTGTCGCCGCCGAGCCCTGCGCTTGCCTCATTGGCCACGATGAGGTCGGCTGCTTTGCGTTCGAGCTTGTCACGGGCCGATTGTTCGAGATTCTCAGTTTCGAGCGCGAAGCCGACCAGCACCGAGGGGCGGCGGGCCCGCTTCGCGCCGACGTCCGCAAGGATGTCGGGGTTGCGGACGAGCTCGAGCTTCAGGCTTTTGCCCTTTTTAATCTTCCGTGTCGCACGCCGCTCCGGGCGATAATCAGCGACGGCCGCAGCCATGATGACCACGTCGAAGTGTTCAAAGCGCGACATGACCGCCGCGTGCATCTCCTCCGCGGAGCGAACCCGAACGACCTCCGCGCCCGACGGGACCGGAAGGTGCACCGGACCGCTCACGATCGTGACCTCGGCGCCGCGGTGCTGTGCGCGTGACGCAATCGCGTAGCCCATGCGCCCACTGGAGCGGTTGCCGAGGTAGCGAACCGGATCGAGGTCTTCGTGGGTAGGGCCCGCGGTGATCAGGATGCGGGAGCCCGAGAGGTCATCGGAATGGACGAGGTGGGACTCGATCGCTTCGGCGATGTCCTCGGGTTCCATCATTCGCCCTTCGCCGATTTCGCCGTTCGCGAGCGGGCCAGTCACCGGGCCGAGCACGACTGCGCCCCGCGCCCTCAGCGTCTGAATGTTGGATTGCATGGCAGGGTGGGACCACATGCGGGCATGCATTGCGGGCGCGAAAAAGACATCACCGCGTGCACAGGCCAGCGTCGCAAGGACCGCATCGTTGGCCTGGCCACTCGAGGCCCGGGCCATCAAGTTCATGGTGGCAGGGGCAATCACGATGGCGTCGGCCCAGTCCCCGAGCTCGACATGCACCTCTCCCGCGTAGTCCTCGGCCCAGAGGTCGGTGACCGCCGGCTTTCCCGTCAGGCCAGCAAATGTAATCGGGCCCACAAAATGGGTCGCCGCCTCGGTCATGACCACGCGAACCTCGGCGCCGCGCCTCATGAGCTCGCGGACGAGCTCCACGGCCTTGAATGCGGCAATTCCGCCGCCCAATCCGACGACGATGCGCTTTCCCTGAAGGGACATCTTCCGCGCAGTCTAGCAGGGGCGGGCCCGTTTGCGACGTACCTTCTGCAGCTTTGCGGACTGAACGGAAGGACGGTATCGGGAGCCGGGCTAGCTCAGCGGACAGGAACACCAGGGGCGGGGAACTGGTCGCAGAGCTCTTTGACCTCTCCGGCGATCCTCGAAATGACGGCTTCGTTCTCGACGTCGTCGACGACGTCGGCCATCCAGTTGCCCAAACGCTTCATCTCGTCCGAGCCCATACCGCGACTCGTGATTGCCGGCGTGCCCAAGCGAACGCCGCTCGGGTCGAACGGCTTGCGTGTGTCGAACGGAACCGAATTGTAGTTCGCAACCATGCCGGCGCGATCGAGCGCCTGGGCCGCGACCTTGCCTGGGACGTCCTTGCCTGTGAGGTCGATCAAGATGAGATGGTTGTCGCTTCCACCGGTGACGAGGTCGAAGCCGCGCGAGACGAGCGTCTCCGCCAGCACGTGGGAGTTGTCGACGATCGCCTTCGCGTAGGCCTTGAACTCGTCGGTGCTAGCGAGCTTGGCTGCGATGGCAATGCCTGCGGTGGTCCCGTTGTGGGGCCCGCCCTGAAGTCCAGGGAAAACCGCGCGATCGATCGCCTTTCGGTGCTTGTCGTCGCACATGATCATGCCGCCGCGCGGACCTCGGAAGGTCTTGTGCGTCGTGCTGCTGATCACCTCCGCATGGCCGACCGGGGAAGGGTGCGCGCCGCCGGCGACCAGGCCGGAGATGTGCGCGATGTCGGCGACGAGAATCGCCCCGACCTCCTGTGCGATTTCAGCAAATTTCGCGAAGTCGACGACGCGTGGATAGGCGGTCGCCCCGCAGAACAGAAGCTTCGGCCGGTGTTCACGCGCAAGCGACGCGACCTCGTCAAAGTCAATGAGGTGATCGCCCGGGCTCACGCCGTACTGAATCGCGTTGAAGTACTTGCCGGAAATCGAAACCTTCCAACCGTGAGTCAGGTGACCGCCGCTCGGCAGCCCCATGCCCATGATCGTGTCGCCGGGGTTGCAGAAGGCGAAGTAGACCGCCAGGTTGGCGGGAGAGCCGGAGTAGGGCTGCACGTTGGCGTGGTCGACACCAAACAGGCTCTTGTGGCGCTCGATGGCGAGCTTCTCGACCGTGTCGATGTTCTGCTGACCCTCGTAGTATCGTTTGCCAGCGTAGCCCTCGGAGTACTTGTTGTTGAGCACGCTGCCGCAGGCTTCCTGAACCGCAGAGCTGGCGTAGTTCTCGCTCGGGATGAGGCGTAGTTTGTCGTGCTGACGCTGCTCTTCGTCGGCGATGCACTGGGCGATTTCAGGGTCGGCTTCGATGAGGGGTAGGTCGGCCATGTTCTCTCCAGGTTGTCCTCTTGGGCGGGGCCTTAGCACGTTTGTCATATCGGTGTTATTCGGACTGCGGTGAGCGAGTATTTTCCGAGCTCCGGCGAGTTCGAACGCCTCAGCCGAAGCGCTACGGTCGTCCCGGTGTACCGCGAGGTCATCGCCGATCGCCTCACGCCCGTGCTTGCGCACGCAACCCTCGGCCAAGACGCCGGCAGCTATCTGCTCGAGAGCGTGGTCGGTGGCGAAAAGTGGGCGCGGTATAGCTTCGTCGGCTTTGCGCCCGAGGTGATTGTCCGCGGGGTCGCCGACCGCTTCGAGCGAATCGTGGACGGCAAGGTCGAGCAGGAGCTCGGCGTGGATCCCTGGGAGCGCCTTCGTGAAACGCTTGCGGAGTGGAAGCCGCCCGAGGTCGATTGGTTGCCGCGATTCTGGGGCGGCGCCGTGGGCTATGTGAGCTACGACGCGGTGCGGACCTTCGAGCCGACGGTTGGCGAACCGCTCGCGCGCGATGACGACTGGGAGTTCTCGTTCGCAATCGGTGGCACCGCCCTGATCTTCGACAACGTGCGCGGCACCTTGCGCGTCGTCGTCCCGGCTCGCGTCGATGGCAATGCCAAAGGCGCGTACGCGCGCGCCACCGAGCGCATCGAACAAACGCTTGCCGCCCTCGACGAGCCGACGCTTCCGCGGAGGCTACACCCCCCCGTTTCGAGCGGTGAGCTCGAGCTTCCTGCGTCGTCGTTCGACCGCCCGGGCTTCTGTGCCGCAGTCGAGGAGGCCAAAGAGCACATCCGCGCGGGCGACATTTTTCAGGTGGTTCTCTCGCAGCGCTTTCGGGTCCCGCTCGGCGACACCGACGTCTTCGACGTGTATCGCGCCATGCGGATCATCAATCCGAGCCCCTACATGTACTTCCTGCGACTGGCCGATCGGATCGTCGCTGGGGCGAGCCCGGAGACTTTGGTGCGCCTCGAGGGGGGACAGGCTTACGTTCGGCCAATCGCGGGCACACGCCATCGCGGCCGAACCGAGGAGGAAGACCTCGCGATCGAGGAAGAGCTCCTCGCCGACCCAAAGGAACGCGCCGAACACGTCATGCTCGTGGACCTAGGCCGCAACGACGTAGGCCGGATCAGCCGGCCCGGCACGGTGAGCGTGACGGATCAGATGCTCATCGAACGCTACTCCCACGTGATGCACATCGTCTCGAACGTCGTCGGAGACCTAGCGCCCGGCCGTGACGCGCTCGACGTCCTGCGCGCAACGTTCCCGGCCGGCACCCTGAGCGGCGCGCCCAAAGTCCGAGCGATGCAGATCATCGAAGAGCTCGAGCCCGAACGTCGCGGCGTCTACGGCGGCGCGGTCGGCTACATCGGCTTCGACGGCAACATGGACGTCGCGATCGCCATCCGCACCATCGTCGCGCACAAAGATGAAATGTGGCTCCAGGCCGGCGCAGGCATCGTCGAAGCGAGTGACCCGGACAAGGAATACGAAGAGACCGTCAACAAGGCGCGGGCGGGATTGGTAGCGGTCAAGGCCGGGCAGCAGAGCTAGACACGCGCCCCGCCGTGCCCCTCCACACGTAGACATCTACGAAAAGGGGACAGTCCCCTTTTTCAAAGGGTTAATCTCAAGCACGCCCGTCGCGAGTCGTCTTCCGCTGGTGCAGTTCTGGTGTTGCGCCGCGCGTCTGTGATCAGCGTTACAGCGGCACTCAACTGTAACGGAGGCCAGAGAGTCACGATTTAGGTATAGACCGGTCGGCACGGACGCGAGACACTGAGCGGTCTGGGAGCGGAGAGGCAAGCACGCCGCCTCGTTCCATTCGGAAAGAAAGGGAGGTTTGTCATGAAATTAGGGATTTTTGTAGCACTAACGGCGCTGGCGTTAGCCGTCTTCGCCGTTCCAGACGCACACGCCTGGTGGGGGCACCACCACGGACCGGACGTCAAGCAGCAGCTCTTCGTGCAGATCATTTCGATCAACGTCGACGAGGACCCCGCCGGCAACTCAACATCGGTAGCGAGCGGGATTGCGAAGGGGCAGCCGGGCAGGGCCGACGTCAGCGCAGTGCTTGTCTTCAAAACGGCGTTCGTTCCAGATGAGGATTGCCCTGACGAACTCCCCCTGGGAGCAGAGGTTGTCCGCTTTGAGTGGGGCGAGGTCTATAGTGACGGCTCGCTCTTGTCTGGCTTCGCTGATGCAGGTCAAGTGTTCTGCACAGATGGAACCCGGACCGCAGCCGAGCTTACGGGCCCGGTTTCTGGAGGCACAGGGCGATTCGAGGGAAGGACCGGCACTTGGAGCACCGTCGCGTCTTCGCCGACGACGAACACCAACACCACGGGAACCTTCACGGTTGATTTCGATTAGGCCGGGTAACCAAACGCTATGACGGAGAATCCCCAGCGTAGGCTGGGGCTTGTTCGGCGGCCTCCGGATCACTCCGCGGGTCGCCGTTGCGTTATGGCACTGATCGCCGCGCGCTGTGACGGGTGCACCTCGAGCGAACCCAGGTCGCACATCCATGTCCGGGGCCTTTAGCGCTCCATTCGTTCCTGCCCGTGGTTGACTGCGTCGTATTCATCGTGATTTGCGTCAATCGCAACACGCAGGTTTTGCGTTTGGGGCGTTGGGGCGCAGCGGGTGCGTGCCTACGGCTGCACCTCAAACGCACCCACGTCGCACATCGTGCCGCCCGTCTCCGGACGTGGCTGTCCGCGCTGGTCCATGGTTAGCGGATCGACATCCGCATCAACGCACTCGTCTGCCTGAATCCGGTCGATAGCCACGCTGCCGGGCAGGAGCGCATAGGTTTGGGTTGGGCCGCCGTAGTCAGCGAGTGGGCCAAGGTTCAGCTCGGCAGCGGTCACGTTGACCAGGTCTGTGGGGTCCGTGAAATTGCAGGTATCTCCCAGACTCTCGATGTTGCCGCCACCTGAGATCACTCCGCCGCCACAGGTCGTCGAACCGCCCCTCACTCCTATGAT
>CALLDH010000327.1 GCA_937998345.1 uncultured bacterium
GGGTCGCTTGACGCATGCCTAACCGCAGACTAGCGTCCGCGCCAGCGAAGTGCCCGCCTGCGCTGCTTGCCTGTAGTCCCGCACGAATGAGCAACCCACAAGACAAAGCTGCCTCGAAAGGTGCGCGCACGGCGAAAAAGGGCGACGGCTGGAAGTCAAATCTGCTGACTATCGGCGGGGCGCTGCTGCTGGCGTTGTTCATTCGGGTGACTCTGTTCGAAGCATTTGCCATCGACGGCCCATCGATGGAGCCCACGCTCCTAGATGGAGACCGGGTTGTCGTCGCGAAGTATCCGTTCGGGCTGTTTCTCCCCTTCACGCACGAAGCTACGTGGAACTGGGGCGGCCCGGACCCAGGCGACGTGATCATCCTCCACAGCCCCGCCGACAACGAAGATATCGTGAAGCGAGTCATTGGTGTGGGTGGAGACGAGATCCTCATCCGCGACGGTAAGATCTCCCGCAATGGGGATGTGCTGCCAACGATCGACTCGGGCCCGTGCTCCAACGAAGAGCAGAAGAACCTCGACCCCACGTGCAGGGTTTACCAAGAGACCCTGGACGGCACGCCGCACCGTATGAGCCATTCCAAGCACGATTTTCCGCTCGACCGCCTACCGCTTCGGGTGCCAGAAGGTCACGTCTACGTGCTCGGCGACCACCGCGACAGCTCCAACGACAGCCGCAACCCACTGATCGGCGCAGTCCCCAACTCGCGCATCAAGGGCAAGACCCTGTTCATCTACATGTCGTGGAAAAACACTCGCGCCTCCCTCTGGGAGCGCATCCGCTGGTCCCGCGTAGGCACCAGCGTCGAGTAGAAAAGGGGACTGTCCCCTTTTTCGAAGGGTTAATCTTAACCCCTATAAAAAGGGGACTGTCCCCTTTAAGGTTTTGGTGTGAGTGATTTGAAGGGCGAGATTGTGGCTCGGATGGGCGACGAGATCGGGGCTATCGACAAGGATGCTCCGGAGGCGGTCGCGCTCTTGTATCCGAGTCCTTATCGCGTTGCGATGTCGTCGCTCGGATATCAGACCATCTATCGGTCGATCAACGCTTCGGAAGGGCGGGCAGCGCATCGTGCGTTTCTGCCTGACGACCTCGACGCCTGGCTGCAGGCTCGGGCGCCACTGGTCACGTATGAGAAGTTGCGGCCGGTCTCCGACTACTCGGTGATCGCTGTGTCGGTCGCATACGAGACTGAGCTCGCCGGACTGATTCAGACGCTCGAGCTGGCAGGCATCCCTCCTCTCGCGGAGGATCGCACCGAGCAGCATCCGTTCGTCCTCGCCGGCGGGCCGCTGACCTTTAGCAACCCCCTCCCCCTCGCCCCGTTCGTCGACGCGGTGATCATGGGCGAGGCCGACCAATCGGTGCACACCGCACTCGACGTGATCTTCGGCTCGGATTCGAAGGACAGCGCCATGCGCACCCTGTCGGGGCAGCCCCACGTGTTCGTGCCAAGCGCGCACGGCGACATCCTGCCGCCCATCGACAAAGCGGACACCAGCATCCTCCCTGCCTTCTCGCAGATCATCACGCCCCACACCGAGCTCCGCAATATGTTCCTGATCGAGCCCGAGCGAGGCTGTCACCGTGGCTGCACGTATTGCGTGATGCGCCGTTCCACGAACGACGGCATGCGTATCGTCAAGAAGGACCGCATACTCTCGTTGATCCCCGACGACGCGAAAAAGGTCGGCCTGGTGGGCGCAGCCACTACCGATCACCCGGAGATCACCGAGGTGGTCAACGCCCTCGCCGACTCGGGACGAGAGGTTGGCCTGTCGTCGCTTCGAGCCGATCGGTTGAACGACGACCTCGTGGCGGCGCTCCGCAGAGGCGGCCACCGCATCTTGACCACCGCAAGCGACGGCGCGAGCCAGCGTATGCGAGACGTCATCCAGCGCAAGACCAGCGAGGAACAGCTTCGACAGGCCGCCAAGCTCGCCCGACGCCACGGTATGAAACGTCTGAAGCTCTACATCATGGTCGGCATTCCCGGTGAGCTCGACGAGGACATCGATGAGCTGATCGACTTCGGCAAGGAGTTGTCCTCACTCATTCCGCTGTCCCTCGGGGTGGCACCCTTCGTCGCGAAACGAAACACCCCACTCGATGGTGCGCCCTTTGCCGGCATGCCGCTCGTCGAGGCCCGGCTTCGACGGCTCCGCCGCGGGGTCCGAGGCCGCGTCGACGTGCGCGCGACCAGTGCCCGGTGGGCCTGGGTGGAGTACGTTCTCGCTCAGGGTGGGCGAGCCGAGGGGCGGGCCGTACTCGACGCGGTCCGCGCGGGCGGCCGCTTCTCCGATTGGAAGCGTGCCTTCCAGGCGCTTCCGCAAGATCGCCCACGCCGACTGCTCGTTCGCCCGGGCGACCGCCTGGGACGAGCCAGCTAGCCGACTAGGCTCGAGGCGGCCGAGACTGCCCAATCGAGGTAGCGACTCGGGGTGACCCCCATCTTCACTACGTAGTAGCCGGCCAGAACGAGCGCGACGGTGACGTAGAGCGACTGCATGGGAACTGCGATGGGCTGGTCTTCCTGCGGCTCGCGCATGAAGAGATACACGATGACCTTGAGGTAGTAGTACGCGCCCACTGCACTGGCCAAAACGCCGATGACGGCAACCCAGATCATGGGCCCGCCTGCCTGAACGGCAGCGCTGAACACATAGTACTTTCCGAAGAAGCCCGCGGTGGGCGGCATCCCGAGCAACGACAGGACGCCGATGGCGAATGGAAACGCGGCCATCGGGTGGCGGCGCCCTGCGCCCGCAAGGTCGTCGTAGCTCACCGCCTCTTTGCCCTTCGAGCCCATCAGGATGAGAGACCCGAACGCGAGCACGTTCGAAACGGTGTACGCGGCGATATAGTAGAGGACCGAGCTCACGGCGAAGGAGCCGACTTCGTGAACTGCCGCGAGGCCCACCAAGATGTAGCCCGCGTGCGCGACCGAGGAGTAGGCGAGCATGCGTTTGACGCTGGTCTGTGCGAGCGCGGCCAGGTTTCCGTACACCATCGTCGCGACGGCAAGCAGCAGGATGACAGGCGTCCACCCGGTGTAGAGGCCCATGCTAGCGGGGTCGCCGAATCCGCCGACCAAGACGCGCACGAGCACGGCCACCGCTGCAGCTTTGACGCCCACCGACATGAAGGTGGTGACCGGCGTGACGGCGCCCTCGTAGGCATCGGGCACCCACATGTGGAAGGGAACCGCACCGAGCTTGAAAGCCAGACCGACGATCAGCATGACCAAGGCGAGCACCGCCAGTGTTGCATCGGCCTCACCGGCGGCGACGACCTGCTGAATTCCAGCGAGATCGGTGTGGCCGGTCGCACCGTAGAGCAACGCGCTTCCAAAGAGCAGGATCGCTGCTGCGAACGAACCAAGCAGAAAGTACTTCACCGCGCCTTCGACCGCGCGCGCGCTGGTGCGGCGGTAAGCGACGAGGGCGTAGGCTCCAAGAGACATCGTTTCGAGCCCCAAGAAGATGCTGAGGAGATCGACTGCCCGTGCGAGCACCATCGCACCGAAGGCGGTGAAGATGATGAGGACGTAAAACTCGCCGCGTTCGAGCCCGTGCTCGCGAAGGTACCCCCCCGCTAGGAGTGCGGAGAGGCCGGCACCGACGCAAATGACGACGTCGAAGAACAACCCAAGCCGGTCGACCGCAAGGTAACGGGTGACGACCTCGGGCGTGGCCGGAACCTCGCCCACCAGCATGACCCCCGCCAGGCCAGCCACCACGAAAAGCGAGGCGGCAGTGACCAAGGCGAGCTCCGTGCGCTCGTCGCTGAACGCATCGACCAGCATGATGGCGAGCCCCGCTGCGACGAGCAACAGTAGTGGCGACACTCCCATGAGGGCACTCATCGCTGCGCCTCCTCATTGGTGGGCCGTGCCAGCGCGAGACCATCTGGAGCGTCGAAGCCTTGCGTTAGCTTGTCAAAATCGACCAAGCGGGGTTCACCGGTCCGAAGACCCTCTTCGTAGCGAACGGTGAAGTCGGTGACGAACGCATCCACGGCCGGGTTCATCTTGTCGAGGAAGAACTTCGGGTAGAGCCCGATCCAGAACACCATCACGATGAGTGGAAGCAGCGAAGCAACCTCACGGCGATTGAGGTCGGTGAGCGCCTCGTTCTCGGTGTGCACCACCTTGCCCCAGAAGATGCGAAGCACGGCGTGTAGCATGTAGACCGCCGCGAAGATGACCCCTGTCGTCGCGAGGAGCGTCATGATGAACCAGGACGAACCAAAGCCGATCGATGTGCGTGAGAGGAACGACCCGGCCAAGATCATGAACTCGCCAACGAAGCCGTTCGTCCCCGGAAGCCCAATCGAGCTCAAGGTGATGATGACGAAGAACAGCGTGTACCAGGGCATCACTTTCGCGAGCCCGCCAAAGTCGTCGAGCAGCCGGGAGTGCCGACGATCGTAGATCACGCCGACCAAAAGGAAGAGCGCGCCGGTCGAAATGCCGTGATTGATCATCTGCAGGATGGCGCCTGAAATGCCGTTGCGGTTCATGGCGAAAAGCCCGAGCAGGATGAAGCCCATGTGGCTCACCGAGCTGTACGCAACGAGCTTCTTCAAGTCGCGCTGTACCCAGGCCGCGTAGGCACCGTAGATGATGCCGAACACGCCGAGGCCGGCCAGCACCGGGCCTATTGCCTGGCTGGCAACAGGAAACAACGGCATCGCAAACCGGATGAACCCGTAGATGCCGAGCTTCAGAAGGACGGCAGCAAGAATGACCGAGCCACCCGTTGGCGCCTGAACGTGCGCGTCAGGTAACCAGGTGTGGAACGGGAACATCGGCACCTTGATCGCGAAGGCCAGCGCAAACGCAGCAAACAGCAGGTACTGCGGCAGTGCCGGCAAGACGAGAGTCGAGAGCTCCTGCAGGTCGAAGCTGTAGTGCCCGGCGAGCTTCTCGTAGCTGGCGACCAGATACAAGATGGCCACGAGCATCAACAAGCTGCCCACCATCGTGTACAGAAAGAACTTCACCGCAGCGTAAACGCGATCCTTGCCGCCCCAGACGCCGATGATCAGGTACATCGGCACCAGCATCAGCTCCCAGAACACGTAAAACAGGAACAGGTCGAGCGCGACGAATGCGCCAAGCATGCCCAGCTCGAGGAGCAAGAACGAGAACGCGTACTCTTTGATGCGAGTGGTGATGCTTCCCCACGACGCATAGAGGGCGATGGGTGAGAGCAAGGTAGTGAGAATCACGAGCCACAACGACAGCCCATCGATGCCGACCTTGTAGGAAATCCCAAAGGACTCGACCCAGGCCACGTGCTCGACGAAGTGGTATCCGGCGTCGGAGTAGTCAGCCAGGATCAGCCGAATGCTGATGACGAGCTCGACCAGCATCGCGCCAATCGAAAAGCGCTTGATCGTTTTCTCCCAGCCTCGGGGCAGCAGCAGCACGACCAAGGCGCTGATCGCAGGAATGGCGAGTAGCCAGGTGAGGTAACGAGTCGTCATCGGACCACCTCACGAGCCGGCTGAATCAGCGAGGCGTGCGAAGGCGCCCCGAGTGGGAAAGGCAAAGCGATTTCTTTCGTGGCGCGACGCATGTTGCCGAAGGTATTGCGAACCTCGACGGTGGCTTCG
>CALLDH010000328.1 GCA_937998345.1 uncultured bacterium
GGTCGTGGTCCATGGAACCGTAGCCGATGTAGCGTCGCGACGGTGAAAGCTTGAGCGCATGGGGGAGCTTCACGAGGTGCGCGCCGAGGCGAACCGGGTGCTCCAGGTCGTCCATATCGAAGCGCCAGAACGAGTCTCCAAGCACGGTAATGAAGCTCTTCTCGGACAGCCACACCACATGGGTTTGGCTAGAATAAATCACGTCGGGCGCGCAGAAGCGCAGCGTGGAGAGGCGGCGCACCTCGCGCAGCGTGCGCGGATCGTAGAAGAGGAGTGTCTGGGAGAGGTTGCCGAGGAACCCGAGCGTGCCCGTCGGGTTCACTTGCGTGGCATGACCACCGGCCAGCCCTTCGAAAAAGTGGACCTCCTTCTCCCAGCGGTCGGCGTCGGGGTCGCAGCGAAGGCGCGCTATGCCGCACAGCCCTTCGAAGCCGTTGAGGTTGTTGCCGTCGAGCGTGATGAAGAAGTCAAAGGCGGACATGCGGTTCCTCTCTTCAGCGGAGCGAATCAGGATCGCCAAGCAGGCTGTGAAGCTCCTGACAGATCCTGGCGGCTTGGATGCCGTCGACGACGCGGTGGTCGAAGGTGGCGCAGACCTTCAGGGTGCGCCGAACCCCGAGCTCACCGTCTTCCCCTACCCAGGGGCGCTGACGCACGCGAGTCAGAAGCACGTCGACCATGATGCGACCGATGGGTGTCAGGGGCGCGTAGGCTTCGTCGACACCGTGCATGCCGAGGCTGGTGACCATGCCGACACCGAAGAGGTCGGCGGGGAGCCCGAGCTTCGACAGGTCGAGATGGAGCTCGTTCATCGAGAGACTCGCGAGCGTGAGGAACGGGCGCATCATCCACCAAGGAAGCTTGTCCATGAGCTGCTTGGTCTGCTTGAATTTTGGGTCCTCGTCGGCGCGAATGAGCTGGCTTGCTTCGATGACGTCGGTGGCGAGCTGCCGAAGCGGTAGCTTGTCGGCGGCGGTGATTCGGTGGGCGGAGAGGTCGCGACCGCCTGCGCCTGCAATCAGGACGGTGATGTCGACGGTCTTTCGTTGCTCGAGCTTGCCCCAGTACCGAACCTTGGCGTTGGTGCGCGGGTGGCGGGCGATGGCAATGGCAAGCGCCTTGGCCACTAGATGGGTGACGGTGACCTGCACACCCCACTCTTCGCGAACCTCGTCCACGAAGGCCAGCGCTGGCTCCATGTCGACTTCCGTCGCGCCGTAGATGGTGGGGTCCTTGGGTCGGCGCCACTGGGCGGCCGCCCAGCGATGAAAGATGGACGGGTTCTCGTAGTCCTTGAAATTGGTGTTCATCGCCCCGCTCCGCGAGGCCGGTTTCGAATCAGGCTCACGAGCCCGCTGGCCCGCTCAGCGATTCCTCGGCCGTTGAACACCTGGCTGACGCCTTTGAAGAAATCCTCGGTGGTCGCCGCGTAGGGCATCCAAAGAGCCTCCGCACTGTCCGGGCTGGTCATCACGCTCTTCGTCGCGACGTAGTGATAGTAGGCCTGCTCGCCTTGTGCGCGGCCAACACCTGAGTCGCCGTCGCCGCCGAAAGGCAATGTGACGCAGCCGCCTGATTGAAGCGCGTTGTTCACCATCACGGACCCGGCCCGCATCCGACGCGCGATCGCTTCACCGGCCTTGACGTCACGCGTCCACACGCTGCCGGCCAGTCCGTACTGAGAATCGTTGGCTAGCCGGATCGCCTCGTCGTCGCTCCCGACGCCCATGATCGCGAGGAACGGCCCGAAGGTCTCTTCTCGCATCATCCTCATCTCGTGGGTCATGCCGGTGAGGATAGTCGGAGGCCAGTAGAGTCCGCCGCCGTCCCGCCGAGCCGCACCTCCGCAGACGAGCGTCGCGCCCTTCTCGATCGCATCCGCGGTGTGCGCTTCGTAGATCTCTAGCTGGGGCTCCCAGATGATCGGTCCAAGGTCGTAGTCCCCGCCGCTGGTCTGCCAGCCCTGCCGGAGCTCGCCCACCACCGACAGAATCTTCTCGACGAGCGGTTCGACCAGTTGGTGAGGCACGTAGATGCGCTCGATGCCGTTGCACACCTGGCCGGCGTTGTAGCAGGTGCCGTTGACCAGACCGCGCGCTGTCAGGTCGAGGTCGGCGTCCTCCCGAACGATGGCCGCATCGTTGCCGCCCAGCTCGAGAACGACCGGTGTCAACGTTTCGGCGGCCCGCCTCATCACCTTCTTGCCTGTGGCCGTCGATCCCACGAAACAGATCGAGTCGGCCGCGTCGATGAGCGCGCTCCCGGTCTCCGCGTAGCCGTGCACCATCTGCACGACGCCGTCTGGCACCCCAGCGTCGCGGAAGAGGTTCACCATCATGTCGCCGATGAGCGGGTTGACTGGCGAGGGTTTCTGCACGACCGCGTTGCCCGCAGCGAGCGCGGGGATCATGTGCTTCATGCCGAGCTCGAACGGGAAATTCCAAGGCAAGATGTACCCCGCAACGCCGAGGGGCTCGTAGAAGATCCGCGCTCGCGACCCGATGAAAAACGTCGCGCTGACCTTCTGCCCGCGCTCGAGGCGTTTCGCGAGCGCCGTGTGGAGCTTGATCGTCTCGCACACGGGAGCGATCAGCCCGATCGGCTCCACCGGTGGCTTGCCGTTCTCCGACGAGACGACGCGCCCGATCTCGTCTGCCCGATCGAGAAGCACCCCCCGCAACCGGTTGAGGATTTCGTTGCGGCGATCGACTCCCATCGCTGCCCACCCCACTTGGGCGCGCCTCGCTCGATCGAACACCGCGTTCACCATCGCAGCATCCGCGATGGGAACCTCTCCGAGCTTCGAGCCATCTCGCGGGTTGAACGACTCTAGTCGTCCAGGGGCTTCACTGACGGAAACTTCGTGCAACATGGAAAACCTCTCGATTGGGCGCATATGCTAATCGGAGGGGCCCTCAAATACCAGACGCGTCGGCGCCGCGTCCTGCTCCGGCCCCTCGGCTACTCGCTGAGGTGGCTCAGCGCGAGGTCGTGCGCCTCATTGTAATGCCGGCCGAGGTTGTGCCAGTCGAAGTGCTCGCTGAAAGCTTCGACCGAGTTGCGGAGAATGACCCGGTCGCGTCGGCCGAGGGACGCGAACCGGAAGAGCCGGTCGGTCAGCTCATCGGCAGCGTGGTGGAAGTCGTTGTGCCGGCGGGGCACGACGTACATGCCCTTGGACGCGTGGTCCGGCACCAGTTGCTGGAGGTACGAGCCGAAGCCCGACAGGTCGCTGGTCACCGCCGGCACGCCCAGCGCGATCGATTCCAGCGGCGTGTACCCCCAGGGCTCGTAGTAGCTGGGGAACACTCCCAGGTGGCAGCCACGCACGAACTGCTCGTACTCCATCCCGAATAGAGGGCTGGTGGCCTGCACGAAATCGGGATGAAAGACGACTTTGACCGGGTCGTCTTCATGGTTGAATAGCCGACAAGTGCGCAGCTGGTTCAGCACGGGGTCCCGGGCATCGTCGATGAGGTCGTGGGTGACGATGCCCGGGGCGGCGTCGCTCTTCCAGGCCTGGATTGTGCGGCGAAGGCGTAGCCGCCAGTAGTCTTCCATAAACACGTTGAGGTCGGGGATCTCGCCGGTCGAGGCGGCGAGAAAAAGCCCGTCGCCCACAGACTCCTTCACCGCGTTGGCGGCCGTGCGAAACTCGTTGAGCATCGCGCGGCTCTGCAGCGCGCGGACGTTGATGGAGCGGAACGCTGCCTTCGTAATGATGAAGAACACGACGGTCACGGGGCTCGACGCCTCTCGGAGCCGGTGGTTGAGCCGGGCCAGCGCCTCGATCG
>CALLDH010000329.1 GCA_937998345.1 uncultured bacterium
CAGATCTCCGGGGCCGTAGTAGCCGAGCGTCAGTTCTCGTTCCGGTGTGCGGCGAACCCGCCGAACGCGACCGCTTCCGATCACGAAGATCGCGGGGTCGTTGGGCATGCAAAGGGATTCGCGGCGATCGGCGTCGACCAGGGCGCTTCCCTCTAGGACGCGCTCCCGGAACTCTGCAGTGAGTGCCTCGAAAACCCTACAACGAGTGAGAATTCTCGAGCGGCGTTCTTCCGTGGTGCGCAGTCGTCGTGCGCCGGAGCCGTTTTGAAGTGCAGGAGCGTTAGAATCCATACTTACAGCCTTAACGGTATGGTGCATGAATACAGGATTACCGTCAAGGCGCATTTTCACAAAATCAATCAAAATCACATTTTCTCGTTCGTATTGACCAAAAGGGCCGGCTTCGCTAGTGTCGCCGCATTCGGAAGGGAGTCGCTCCGGGTCGAGGGCCGACACAGTAAATATGCGACTTTATTCAGGAAAAATTGGCCCGATCGTCGATGACCTGGTGCGCGACCTCACCGCACAAGAGGACATCGAAGTCGAAGAAGTGGCCGAGGTCAGGCTCGACCTCGAGGCGGTGCTCAAAGAGTACGTCCGGCGGGAACGCCAGATGATCGACGAAGCCAAGGACCGCATGGAGCGCGAGGGGCTGGGCTATTCCAAGCTTGGGCGGATGCGGCAACGCCTCGCCAAGGAGATGGGCTTCCCGCAACAGGACGAGGTTCTGCCCTACCTGGTCGACCAGCTGCTCAACATGCTGTTCCACAGCGCCAACGTCGTCGAGATTTACGCGGACGACGCCACGCTTCGAAAGAAGATGACCCCGATTCTGCGACGGCACATGGAAGTCGAAACGGGGCTCGATGCCGAAGTGCGTTCGAAGATCAAAAACCTCCAAGAGGGCACCAGCGCGTTCGAGGTCGAGTACGCCAAGGTGATGGATCAGATCAAGCACAAGCGCGGGCTCTAGTAGGCGTCCGATGCAGAGCATGACCGGATACGGAAGCGGGCGAGCACCGCTCGGCGAAGGACAGGTCGTGCTCGAACTTCGCACGGTCAACCATCGCTTTCTCGATGTGCGTGTGCGTCTGCCCTCTCGCATTCAGGGTCGGACGCCGACGGTGGAGCGTGTGATTCGGGCACGTCTCGAACGAGGACGAGTAGATGTGACCGCGCGGTTCGAGGGCCAGACCCTACCGCAGCCGACGCTGGACCTCGATCGAGCCCGTGCCGTGTATGGCGAGCTTGCTGCGGTACGGGACGCGTTGAATCCCGACGAGCCAGTGCCTCTCGCCCTCCTCTCTTCGGTCCCGGACCTGTTTGTGGTCAATCGCATCATCGACGAAGAGGCGCTCGACCGCGCGCTCGAACAAGCGGCCAAGGAAGCCTGCAGTGCGGTGGTGTCGATGCGCGACAAGGAGGGGGCCGCCCTCGGTTCGGAGCTCGCCAGCCAGTTATCCGAGCTCGGCGCGCGCATAGCTGCGCTGAAAGTCGCAGTTCCTGAGATGCTCGAAGGACGAAGAACCCGGCTTCGCGATCGCCTGGATGCGCTCCTTGCCGGCGTCGACGCGGAGCTCGAGCCCTCCCGTCTCGAGCAAGAGATCGCGGTGCTCGCTGACCGATCCGACGTGGCGGAAGAGCTCGTACGCCTCGATAGTCACCGTGATCAAATGCTCGAACTGATCGAGAATTCGAGCGCACCAGTCGGGAAGCGCATTGACTTCCTGCTCCAGGAGATGGCTCGCGAGGCCAACACGATCGGCTCCAAGGTCCAGGACGGAGCAATGACCACGCACGTCATTGCGTTGAAGGCCTGCGTCGAGCAAATGAGGGAACAAGCGCAGAATGTCCTGTAACGGACTGCTTCGGCGCGGTAGTGCTCGCATCGGAGGGGTAGTTGAATGAGTGTCTCGGCACCGACCGATCCAGATCTCATCCTGTTGATCATCAGCTCGCCGTCGGGGGCGGGAAAGACGACGCTGACCCGGCGGCTGCTCCAAGAGTTTTCGGAGTTCCGGTTCAGCGTCTCGCACACGACGCGCCTACCTCGCGCGAACGAGGTCGATGGCCAGGACTATCACTTCGTCGATGAGAAAACCTTCCGTGACATCATGGCTGAGAACGGGTTCGCGGAATGGGCCGAGGTGCACGGCAACCTGTACGGGACGAGCGTCGCCGAGATCGACCTGGCCCGAGCCGGCGGCAAGAGCGGCGTGCTGTTCGACGTGGACTACCAGGGTGCCCGCCAGATCAAGGAGAAGTTCCCTCACGCAATCGGGGTCTTCATCCTGCCTCCCTCGATGGACGAGCTCCGCCGCCGTCTGGACGGGCGCGGCTCCGACGACGCCGAGTCACGCCAGCGCCGGTTCGACAAGGCGCGCGAGGAGATCGGCCACTACCCGTTCTTCGACTACATGATCGTCAACGACGAGCTGCAGCGGGCCCTCGGCGAGCTACGAGGCATCGTTCTTGCCGAGGGCTGCCGGCAGTGGCGCGTCGCCGCCAGAGCAGAGTCGCTCCTCCAACAGTAGCACTATAGAGTGCGAAAATATCCGCGCTCTAGAACTGGATGCCGAGGATCAGCCGTAGAGTCATGGCGCGGCTGATGTCCAAGCCTTCAGTGCCCGGCTCACGAATACCGTCGACCTCGAGATACCTGAGGCCATTGAGCGGAAACAGGATACCGAACTGGGCCGCCGCGTAGAAGCCATCTTTGAAGCTCGGGCCGTCCTCGGTCCGGTAGTAGATCGACAGGTCGATTTCCGCGCCCAGGTTGGGCTGCGATGAGTAGGCCTGCTGCTCGTACATCGCGCGGCTGTAAATGAAGTCGAGTTTCGCACCCAGCACGCGCCCGAAGTCGCTGCGGATGATGTCGTAGCTGATCGCAGGCGCTAGATAGTACGCTCCGGCAATGCGTCCCATGATGCGGCGCCAGAGAATCAAGTCGATGCGGTAGTCGGGGTGGAATGAGAAGTTCGAGACGTTCTTCTGACCGACCGGTTGAGTCGCGAGGTCCTCGTACTGCGAGAGTCCGACGACATCGGGATCGCCGGAGGCAGCTCCGCCTTTCAGGAAGACGCCGAGCTTCTTTTTGAGGAAGCGGTACTCACCTTCAAAGGCCACACCCCACTGGCGCAGCTTGAACTTGCCGCCCTCTGCGGTCGGCGGGAACTCTCCCGGCGAGATGTTCTGAATCTGGCCGAATATCCCGGCGAACTCGAGCTCGAGGCGCAGATCCTTCCACAGGACCTGTAGCCAGCCATCGGGCATGTAGACCTTCGCGTCACGGCGGACGAAGGCATTTTCGATGTCGTTAATGGTTCCGAGCAAGGGCGCGGTCGAGGTGGACAGGAACTGTGTGCGGTAGATGAAGTACGCGCCGCCGTTGACGACCCACTTGCCCCGCGCGAGTCGCTTCTCCTGCGCGAGCGGGTCCATGCGCCGCGCGACCAAAAAGCTCCACTGCCGCGTATCGTCCAAGCGGCTCGCATCGATGGGGATCGCCTGG
>CALLDH010000330.1 GCA_937998345.1 uncultured bacterium
GTACTTGGCACCGTTGTCGAGCACCCACTCGAGAGCAGCCATCGCGTCTTTGAGCGGCTTGGGGTACGTATGCACCGGGCCTAGCCGGTAGTTGATGTTGAACACCTGGTAGCCCTGTGCCGCCAAAACGTAGGCCATGATTCGATGGGTGTCCTTCGACATCATCGAGAAAGCGCCGCCATGGATGTAGACGATCGCCGGCAGCTGCCCCACAGCGTCCCGCGGCCGGTAGATGTCCAGCAGGTGTGAACGCTTGCGGGTGTTCTGATACGGGACGTTGTGCTCGACGTGAACGCGGCGCCAACTCTGAATGACCCACGGCAACACGCCATACCCAAGGCGCGAAAAATGGTTCGCTGCCTTGTCCACGCCGTTGCGGACCAACGGCATGACCGAGTCACGGGCACGGGTCATAGCGCACCACTATAGGGGATGAATGGTGCTACGAAAAGAAGCCGAGCCTCTTGAGAGCGCTCCCATAGATGAAGCGAATCATCCCGTCGATTTCCTTAATGGTTTCAGGTGTATGCGGGTACCACACGCGCTCCTTTTTCGCTCCCCATCGGTCGATGAGGATCGGCTGCTGGTGCGTGTATCCACGGAGGCCGCCGAGGCCGTTGACCTGCCCCACGCCGCTGTCCTTCATCCCGCCGAATGGCGCTTCAGGCGCGCCGTATGCCATCGACGCGTCGTTGATAACGACAGAGCCGGTTTCGAGGCGTTTTGCAATCTCGATCCCCTTCTGGATGTTTCGCGTCCAAACGCTGCCGCTCAATCCGTACACTGAGTCATTGGCACGACGAATCGCCTCTTCCTCATCGACGACCCGCATCACCGACACGACCGGGCCGAACGTTTCTTCTCGCATGAGATCCATCGTGTGGTCGAGATTGCGAACGAAGGTGGGCTTGTAGAAAAGCCCGTCGGTCGTGTCGGCTTCGCCGCCAACGACGATGTCCGCCCCCTTGGCCCTCGCGTCTTCGATATGGCGCTCGATAATCGACATCTGTCGGTCCCAGAACACCGAGCCCAGGTCGACATCCGCGCCGGTACCGTATCGGAGCTCACCGACGATGATCTTGACGCGCTCCTCGAAGTCATCGGCAACGCTTTCGACCACGTAGACGCGCTCGACGCCCATACAAACATGGCCGGAATTCAGCATCGAGTTGAAGACTGCGCCGCCGGCTGCGCGCTCGATGTCCGCGTCTTCGCACACGATCATTGCGTCTTTTCCGCCCAATTCCAGGGTGCATGGAATGAGCTGCGCCGCGCAAGCGGCAGCGATTTTCTTCCCCGTTCCCACGCTTCCAGTGAACGAGATCTTCTGCACGCCGCCGTTGACGAGCGCTGCGCCGGTTTCCCCGTCGCCATGCAAAACCTGCACGACGCCTTCGGGCACGCCGGCTTCCCTCAGCAGTCGAACCGCCCACTCACTCGAGTGGGGCGAAACTTCCGACGGTTTCAAGATGACCGCGTTGCCAGCGAGAATCGCTTGCACCGTGGGGTTGATCGCCAAAGAGAACGGGCCGTTCCACGGCGTGATGATGCCGACCACGCCGAGCGGGCGATAGTGCATGATCAGTTTCTTGTAAGGGCGAAGATAACCGTGGAGCTTTCGCTTCTCGTCCGAGAGCTCCTTGACCGCGCGGCCGCACCAGAAGTTGATGTAGTCGCAGCCGGGAAGAACCTCCATGATGAGCGACTCGAGATGCGTCTTACCGGTCTCGTCGATGAGCGTCTTCACGACCTCGTCGCGCTTCTCGACGAGAATGTCGATCGCGCCGCGGACGATGCGTGCACGTTCTGCAACCGGGACACGCGCCCATTCCTCTTGTGCGTCGCGCGCTTTGGCGATCGCAAGCTCCACGTCGGCTTGGCTGTTGACGACGATCTCGCCGACGGACTCGCGGGTCGCCGGGCTGCGGATCCCGAGCCGGCGGCGCCCCTCGGAGGTTGGGGAAAGTGCTTCGACGATGGCCATCCATTCGCTCCTATTGCTGCGAGGCCGGTGGGCCCTTGAGTGAAACACGTTCTAGTAACCTGGGGCCCAAAAGCAAGCAGCAGAGCAGAGCTAGCATTAGTGTAATATTACACTTATATTTCAAATCATGCGCTCAGGTTCTTGGATGGTCTTGCTTTGGATCGTCGTGGCTGGTTGCGGGGAGGCCCCGCCCTCCGGAGCCCCCCGTGCCGCCGGGGCCGGTGGCGTCGACTTCTCCTGCGACTGTCCGTTTGGAGAGGAATGCGCTGACGATGGCCTGTGCATCTCGATCTGTGGCGATGTGGCGGCCTGTGTTTTTGGAGGCACGGCCCAGTGCTGCGCGCCCGGTTCGGTGTGCAGGGACGGGAGCTGTGCTACCGACTGCGGAAGCGACGTCGAGTGCAATGGCTTCTGCTGTGACGGCGCCGAGATGTGCTTCGAGGGGTCGTGCGTGGCCCGGTGCGATGCTCCATCGCAGCTCTGCGGAAACGACAAGGGGCTCTGCTGTGCAAACGGCGAGGCATGTATTGGTGGCGCCTGTGTCCCCCTTCTCGATGAGTGCGCGCTTGGTGATGATTGTGAAATCGACGAGCTCTGTGAGCCTAGCCTTGGAGTGTGCATCCCTCGTGACGCGGTCGACGTATGCGAGTTCAGGCCGCCAGTTGGAGAGTTCGAGCCGGCCATCGGCTGCCGCTGGGCGCCTCCTCAGGCGCAGATGGGCGCTACCGACGAAGAAATTGAAATCGCCCGCATGAGCGAGGTGGTCATGACACCTGCCGTCGCCAACCTCACCGACGACAACGGCGACGGCGTGACCGACATGCTCGACACGCCTGACATCGTCTTCGCGAGCTTCAACTACAACGCCGACGGATGCTGTACCCGGCGAGCCGTCGTGCGCATCGTCTCGGGTGGTTGCAACAGCGACGGGACGATGAGCACGCATGCCACGCTCAAGGGTCTTGCATCGGACGATTGGATTGGGAATTCCACGGGCATCGCGCTCGGCAACCTCCACCCCGATCACATGACCAGCGAACGGGTGCCGGAAATCGTCGCAACCTTCAAAAATGGCGGCACCGTCGCTTGGCGGCGAACCGCCGATGATGGCTCGGCCTGGGCGGTCATGTGGCAGAACGACAGCCTGCCGACCAACCAGCACACCCGCGGCGGCGCCCAACCCTCGATTGCCGACTTGAACGCTGACGGCAGACCGGAGGTCATCATCGGCAACGTCGTGCTCGATGGTCTCTCGGGTAGGGGGCCCGGTGATATCGACCTGCCCGCCGGAGCGCTTGCCTGGGACGGGCGTGATCTAGAAGCCGTGACACCGAATGCGAACCTCGGGATCGGCAATAACGCGTTCCTCGGTCCCGTGTCGACGGTGGCGGATCTCGATCGCGACGGTTTGCAAGAGGTGATCGCCGGAAACACCGTCTACAACTACGATGGGAGCGAGCGTTGGACCTTCGAGTACACGACGACCAACTCCAGCTGCAATGGCTCCCTTGACTGCGACGGCTACAACGCAGTTGGCAACTTCGATGGAGACGCCGACGGCGAAGTGGTGATCGTTCGACTCGGTGAGCTGTTCATCCTCAACCATGATGGATCACCGGTCGCCGGCATCCCTCTTCCGATTCGGATTCCGGGCTTCGAGCACCCTGATGCCGAGTGGAGTCCCGCCGCCAAGGACAGCGATGACGTCGAAGAGCCAACGTACTCGCCCGCGGCGTACATGCCCTCCGTTCCGCTTTTCGACGAAGACGGGGACCTGTTGCCGCCGGAGCGGATCCTATGCCAACAGCCATTGAACCTGTTCGCCTACGATGAGCTTGGGAACCCGATGATGAGTGATGGAGCTCAGGTCGTGGTCCACACGGCGGGCTCCAACGAGAGCGGGCCGCCTACCGTGGCGGACTTCGATGGAGATGGCTTCGCCGAAGTCGGCACCGCGAGCTCGACCGCCTACGTGGTATTCGACTTTCAGTGCACTGGAAGCCCGCTGCCCGAGGGCTGCAGGCGCGAGTGGGTTCGCTGGATGGTCGAGAATGACGATTGTTCGAGCCGCGTGACCGGATCAAGCGTGTTCGACTTCGAGGGCGACGGCTCGGCTGAAGTGGTGTACGCCGATGAAACGACTTTCCGGATTTTCAAAGGCTCCGACGGCACCGTTCTCTACGAAGACGACTCGCACAGCAGCAACACGCGTTTGGAGATGCCGATCGTCGTCGACGTCGACAACGATGGAAAGTCGGAGATCGTAGTCCCGGAGCCGAACCGTCACGATCCAGACCGCGGCGGCATCGAGATCTGGGAAGACGCGGACCGCAACTGGGTGCGCACCCGGCGCATTTGGAACCAGCATACCTACAGCGTGACCAACGTGACCGAGGACGGTCAGATTCCACGCGTGCCCGAGCCCAACTGGACACGTTCACGGCTCAACAACTTCCGACAGAACGTCCAACCGGGCGGGCTCTTCGATGCGCCTGACTTCGTGGTGCGGGAGATCTCCAGACTCGATTGCGACGAGAGCCAGTTCACCTTGGCGCTGGTCGTCGGAAACGATGGCTCGCTGAGCGTGCCACCGGGCATCCTCACCCATGTGGTCGTAACCACCGACGATGCCGGGGTCTTCGATCTCGGCGCCGTGGCTACCGGTGACTGGTTGCTTCCAGGGCAATCGGAGCAGCTCGTGGCGGTGTTCGAGATTCCCGCGGGTCCGCAGGTCACTGAGATCCTGGTCTCGGCGACCGTCGACGACGACGGGATGGGCGGCCAGCGGTACAATGAGTGCGACGAAGGCAACAATGAGGCCAGGTCGAACCCGATTCGCTGCCCGTCGGTCCAGTAGTCCTGCCGCCCCCCTGTTTTGCGGGTCCCGATTGAGGGGATTGCCCAAGCGGGCTGCCAAGGGATATACCAGACAGTCCGATGCTTGGTACGTCTACGATACCGCCGGCTAGCCGGCTTCTGATCCGTCAGGGAGGCGTTTCCGACCTCGCCGGTGTGTTGCGGGTCTGCGAGGCGCATGCCGAATACTGGGATGGCCAGCTTCCGAGTGAGATGCGGCTCAACGAGTTCTTCGACCGGGCATTGAGATCGCAGGACGATGTATTTCAGTTCTGGATCGCCGAGAACGGGCAAGGCTCCGTGGTGGGCTGGGAGATGCTCTCATCGGCTAGTACCGATCCCGCGAATCGCCGTCTCAAGGCCGAGGCCACGACGTGTTTGGGTCAGCAGAGCTCGGGACTTGGGCGCATGCTGGCGATGCACGCAATCCGTCACGCGGCTCGGACGCCGCTCCAGTACGTGTTTGCAAGGGTGCCCACGCGCAATACGCTCATGATCAGCGTGCTCGAGGCGGTGGGTTACCAGGAGGTCGGGTTGATTCCAGCAGCGACCAAACCCCCGACGCGACCCGAGCAACTCGAATTCGTCTACCTCGTCGAACAGTAGACGAGCTTGCCCTCCGCAGTGTTTCGGATAAGGTGCGCGAACTGGGAGGCGCCATGGCGAACAAGCGAACGCCCGCGAACAAAACTCGGCCTGCAAAGAAGGCAACGAAGAAGCGGGCGAGCAAGGCGCCCGCAGTGAAGGGCACCAAGAAGCGAGCGAGCAAGGCACCGGCCAAGAAGCGAGCGAGCAAGGCACCTCGCAAGAAGGCCACAAAGCGTCCTCCGCCGGGCCCAAGGCCCGCGAAGTCGAGCCGGCCCACGAAGCCAGCCAAACCCCGAGCGAAGAAAACAGCGGCAGCGGCAGTGTCCGCGCCGGTGACGGCGGCAGCGGCAGTGTCCGCGCCAGCGGCAGTGTCCGCGCCGGTGTCAACGGCAGTGCCGGTGTCCGCGGCAGTGTCCGCGCCAGCGCCGGTGTCCGCGCCAGCGTCCGCGCCCTCGTCGCGGCCGCCTTCGTATCTGGAGGGGGTGCCTCGGGATCACGCTGAACTTGTTTCTGGACTTCTTCAGGTACTTCGGGGGGCTGCGAAGGACATCAAGACGCTCGTTACGCAAGCGGTCTCGATGAGCCAACAAAAGAACGATCCCTTCGATCGATGACCGAGATGAGTCGGATCGCCGTCGTGGGCGCGTCCCTCGCAGGACTGCGTGCGGTGGAGTTCATCAGGCGCGCTAAGTTCGAAGGGGAGCTCGTGTTGATCGGTGACGAAGAGCACCTTCCGTACGATAGGCCGCCGCTCTCCAAAGAGGTGTTACGAGGCGAGTGGGCGTCGGAGCGACTGTCGTTGCGTCGAAAGAGCTACGACGACTTGAACGTCGATCTCGTGCTCGGCCGACGCGCGGTCTCGCTCGATACGGAAACGCGTGAAGTAGGGCTCGAAGGCGGCGACGCAGTCCCTTTCGACGGGTTGCTGATTGCCACTGGCGGTCAGGTGCGCGAGCTTCCCAACCAGCCGCGGATCGCCGGCATCCATACGCTCCGAACCCTGGACGACTCGTTGGCGATTCGTGCCGCGCTTGCCGCCAAGCCTCGGGTCGCCGTGATCGGCGCGGGCTTCATCGGCGCCGAGGTGGCGGCGTCCGCCCGGCAACTGGGGCTCGAGGTCACGATGATCGAGGCCTTGGAGACGCCGCTGGAGCAAACCCTTGGCCCTCGCATCGGAGCCGTTCTACGGGAAGTCCATGAACGCCGCGGCGTTCGCGTCCATTGCGGACGGCGCGTACGAGGCTTCGGCGGGTCAGACCGCGTCGAAAGCGTGCTACTGGATGACGGCACCAAGGTGGATTGCGACCTCGTCGTGGTTGGAATCGGGGTGAGTCCGTCGGTGTCGTGGCTTGAAGGCTCGGGCGTCGACCTCGAAGATGGCGTTCGATGCGATGCAACACTGGCGGCCAGCGTTCCCGGCATCGTCGCGGCCGGGGATGTGGCGAGCTGGTACAATCCGCTCTTCGAAGAGCGCATGCGGGTCGAGCACTGGACCAACGCCGTCGAGCAGGCGCGCCACGTGGTTTCCAGCCTGCTCGCCACACCGGGCGAAGCGAAACCATTCGAGTCGGTTCCGATGTTCTGGTCCGACCAATTCGACATCAAGATTCAGGGGGTCGGCAGGCCCAAGCCGACCGATGAGCTGGTTCTCGCCGGTGGCACACCCGAGAGTGAGAAGTTCATCGCCCTCTACGGCCGTGCCGGCCGGCTCGTAGGGGCAGTCGCCTTCAATCGGCCGCCGAAGCTAATTCAGCTTCGAATGTTGATCGGCAAGCGAGGCGGGCTTGATGAGGCGCTGAAGATCGCCGAGTCTTAGCACTTGGCCGTTCGAGAATCCGATGTTGAGCTGCGCAGCGGAGACGACATCTGTCGCGCTTGGTTCTTTGCGGCGGACGATGCGGCCGGGCTTACGCCCTGCATCGTGATGGGACACGGGTTTGGTCTGACCCGCGAGTGCAGCCTCCGCGAATTCGCGCTGGCGTTTGCCCAGGCAGGGTACGCCGTGCTCCTTTTCGACTACCGCGGCTTCGGTGACAGTGGCGGGGCACCGCGCCAATTGGTTTCGATTCGCAAGCAGCTCGAAGACTGGCAAGCTGCCATCGAGTTCGCACGCGCCCAGGACGAAGTCGATTCGAGCCGCATCGTGACCTGGGGTTTTTCGCTCGGTGGCGGCCATGCGCTCTCGGCTGCAACCAAGAATGAAAATGTGGCCGCAGTCATTGCGGTGGCGCCCATGTTCGACGGCTTGAGCAGTACTCTGGCGGCCGTAAGGCAGTGGAGCCCTCTCGCTTTCGTTCGCATCGTAGCAAGGGGCTTGAAAGACTTGGTCGGCTCCTGGTTTGGTCGCCCTCCAACCACGGTTCTGATTGCGGCAAGCCCAGGTGAGCTTTGCCTGCTCGCATCGCCCGACGCCTATCCTGGCTTCAGAGCCATCGTCCCCCCCGACTTCAACTACGAGGTCCCCGCCCGTATTGCTCTACTGTTGTCGGCGTATCGGCCGGGGTTCATGCTTCGGCGGTTCCTTCGAGCGACCCTAGTCCTTCCTTCGAAGATCGACAAAATCAATCCGCCGGGACCGACCATCCGGCGTGCCCGGAGCTGCAATTCGGCCACGGTCATCGAGCTCGATTGCGAGCATATGGAAATCGCGATCGAACCGCACCGGAGCCGCATCGTACGCTCAACGCTGGACTTCCTCAGACAGCGCGTGCCGTTAGGACAAATCCAATAGCCAAAGCGGCTCGAGCTCCGCGTGGTTCTGATCGATGGCGACGCGCGCGAGATTCAGCCAGTCGCCACATTGGTCGAGGATGGCGCTGTCGGCAGTGGCGACCACGGCAGTAGACGCTTTGAGCGTTTCGTCGACGCGATCCGCGGTCGCGGCCTCGAGGCGCAAGTCTTTCGCGGTCGCCGTAGCTCGCACGATCTCGGCCAGGCGACCGGAGTTCGAGACGGGGCGGTCGATGTAGACCGTCACCTCGGATGGTCCCATCAATTTGATCATATCTACCAAGATGGCGACGGCTCGCTCGGTTTCCTGCACCAGACGGTAGCTTCCGTGAAAGCTGGCCATGTCACGCACGCACGTGTCCCTGCCCAGCAGCAGAACCCCGCCCGCCAACGCGACCTCTATCGTCGTGATCACATTGAGTCCGTCGATCACCAGCGGTCGGGCGGCTAGAGCCCCCGGGGCGCATAACCTCGACGCGCGATCGCCCTTGGCCGTGTCCGAACAGGCGCACCTGGCTACGGCAACGCGCTGACGCCCGCGTAGTTGATGGCGGTCCCCGACCAGCTTGAGCGACGACGCGCCAGCGTATCCTCGGGTCCGTAGCCAACTCAAATCCCTGGACGCGTCTTGCAGCGTCGGAAGCTTGTCCGCGGAGAAGAGCTCCGCGTCCAACGGATGCGGACCGCGGTGACGCCGGGAAGCACCCATGCCCGAGCTTAACCCCATCGAAAAGGGGACTGTCCCCTTTTTCTCGTGGCGCAAAAACTGCGCGGATCGGGATTTGCCCGCAAGGATTTCCGATGACGCCGCGCGTTAATGCTTGGTTTGCAGGCTTTCTCGTATGGCACGTCCCTTGCTCTACATCGCACGAGTTCCGATGAACACCACGGCGTCTACGATTCTAGCTGTCACCGATCTGACCTCTGCGAGCTACAAGCTCGTGGGTTTTGCAGCATTCATTGCGGGCCCCACAGATGGGGAGGTGATCTTGGTTTCCACCTACGGCGGCGGCGGAACCAGGCTCTCCGAGGCTCCGTCGACTCAGCGCGCCAAGGGCGAAAAGCGGCGCGACCGGATCGAGGCAAGGCTTCGCCAAGAGGGTCAGCTCCTCGAGCGGCAGCGGCAGTGGTGCGCTGACCGGGGCGTTCGCTGCCGGGCCGAGCTCTACGAAGAAGGGGGCTGGCCGGATTACGTGTTGCAGAGCGCCCAGCGATCCAAGGTGGACCTCATCTTGGTTGGAATTCAGCCCATGGCGGGGGCCGACGACCTGGACCCGAACCAGATCAGCCGGCTCGCCAAGGAAGCGCCGTGTCCGGTCAGCATGGTCCGTCTCCCCTCACTTTCGGCCTTTTAAGCGGCGGTTGCAGAAGAGTCCTTGACACAAAGGGCGCAATTTTTTAGCCAGGCGTGATGGTCCAGGCCAACTTGCTGTCCGCGCTGAAGGAGTATGTGCGGTTCGACGACGACGCGGCCGGTCGCCTGCAAGCGATGGGTACTCGGATGCGGCCATACTTCCCTCGCGTCGTGGACGGGTTCTATCAGGCCATTCTCGACGATCCGGGCGCTCGTGCGGTGCTGAAGAGTGAGGCTCAGGTAGTGCGGCTCAAGGTCTCCCTGGAAGAGTGGCTCGAAGGGCTGTTCACCGGCCCTTACGACCAGGCCTACCTGGAGAAGCGAGAGAGGATCGGGCGCGTTCACGTGCAGGTCGGCCTCGAGCAGCGCTACATGCTCGCGGCGATGAACGTGGTCCGGCTGGGGCTGCATCACGCTCTGTCCGAGGCTTCCGAGGATGGTTTCGGACCGTTCCAAGATCATTGCGCGATCGACCAGATTTGCGACATCGAGCTCGCGATCATGCTCGAGACGTATCGCGAGGACTATGTGCTCAAGAAGACCGCCGAGGCGGAGTCGCTTGCGGTGATGGGCCGGCTGACCGCAGGCCTGGCTCATGAAGTGAGGAATCCCCTCAATGCAGCCACGCTGCAGCTCGACGTTCTGCGGCGCACAGCTGCCCGAGTTCAAGACGCGTCGATCCGCCGGAAGATCGAGAGGCGAACCAACGTGGTTCAGGACGAGCTCCGAAGGCTGTCTCTCCTGCTCGACGACTTCCTGAACCTGGCGAGAGCCCGCAGGCTCGAACCCGTCCCTTGCGAGATTCGCGTCCTGCTCAAGGAGGTTGTGGAGCTTCGCCGTCCCGAGATCGAATCACAGGGGATTGAGTTCGTCGAAGACATCGACCTGGGGTCATGCGTGCTCGTTGCCGAGCGCGACCGCCTCAAGCAAGTCGTCAACAACCTAATTACGAACGCGGTCGAAGCGGTCGCCGACTGCCGTCAGTCTACCGTCCAGATCCGCAGCCGCGTGCTCGACGATGGCGGCTGGGAAGTCAACGTCATCGACAACGGTCCCGGGATCTCACCCGAGATCGCAGCGCGGGCATTCGAGTCGTTCGTCACCACCAAGGACGCAGGTACGGGGCTCGGCTTGGCCATCGTGAAGCGTATCGTCGACCTTCACGGAGGTACGGCGAAGCTGACGGCGCTTCCAGGAGGTGGAACGCAGGCGTCTGTCTGGATTCCGATCGGGCTCTAGTCGATGGTTGCGGATTGATAGCCCCATTCCTTCACTCGGTACTGGATCTTGCGCTGGCTAATCCCGAGGATCTCGGCGGCTCGCGCAGTGGATCCGTCGACCGCGTCCAATGTTCGAAGAATCGCGATCCGCTCGAGCTCGGACATCGTGACACCAGGAATCAGCGCCATCACCGAACCATTCTGCAGGTCTCCGTGGGCGGACGTCGGTAGGTCGTCGCGGTCGATCAGGTCGCCCTCGCACATGACCACGGCCCGTTCGACGGCGTTCTCGAGCTCGCGGACGTTTCCGGGCCAAGGGTAGATCATCAGGTGCTGCAGTGCTTCTTCCGAGAGGCCCTGGACCGAGCGATCGTTCTCCGCGGCGTACTTGCGAAGAAACGCGTGTGCCAGCAGTGGGATGTCGCTTCGGCGGACGCGCAGCGGAGGCACGTCGAGCTGAACGACCTTGAGCCTGTAGTACAGGTCTTCGCGGAAGCGACCGTCCTCCACGCGTTGCTTCAGGTTGCGGTTCGTAGCCGCCACGACCCGCACATCGACTTTGAGCGTTTCGTTGCCTCCAACGCGTTCGAACTCCCGTTCTTGGAGGAAGCGGAGGAGCTTGATCTGAACGCTCATCGGGATTTCGCTCACCTCATCGAGGAACAGCGTGCCGCCGTCGGCTTGCTTGAATCGACCCTCACGCCGCGCCATCGCTCCGGTGAACGAGCCGCGCTCGTGACCGAAAAGCTCGGATTCGAGCAGGGTTTCGCTCAATGACGCGCAGTTCAGGCGGATGAACGGCTTGTCTTTTCGTTTCGAGTTCTGATGAATCGCCGCGGCGATGAGCTCCTTGCCCGTTCCGGTTTCACCATGGATCAACACAGTGGCGCGGCTCCGAGCGACCTGCGCGATGTTCTTCATCAGACGCTGCATGGACGGGTGCTCGCCCAGGATGTTGTTGAAATGGAAGCGATCGTCCATGCGCTGACGGAGTTGGGCTGCCTCTCGGGACAGCCGCGTTCGTTCGAGCGCACGGTCGACGATCGCGATCACCGTGTCGAGCTCCAGAGGCTTGGTGAGGTAGCTCTCCGCGCCGAGCTTGATCGCTTGCACTGCGGTGTCGATGGTTGCGAACGCCGTCATGACGATGAACGTCGAGTGGGGTGACATCGGGCGCCCACGCTCGATCAACGACAGCCCATCCATGCCGGGCATCTTCAGATCCGTGAGAACCACGTCGGGATCGACCTGTTCCATTTGTAGGAGGGCCGTGCGCCCGTCGGCGGCGGTGCTCACCGAGTAGCCGGCGTCGTCCATGAGCTCCGCGAGCGCATTGCGGGCGTTCGCTTCATCATCGACGATCAGCACTTGGCCCTTGGAGCCTTCCGCCCTCGGTTGGTTCTCCGGGAAATCAGACGCGGGATTGATGCTAGTCATAGTCACTTCTATCTTCTTCTAGGGGTGGCGTGCCTGCATGGGGCACCTTGGTTGCTATGCGCGGGCGGAGGCCTCCTTCCCTCCAGAGGCTTCAGGTGCATGCGCCGCGGCGAGCTCCTTGTATTCCGCGAACGAAACCACAAGGTCGTCGACGAACTCGTGCACGTCGGGGAAAGACTCCCAGTCTGCGTTGAAGCCCCAGTGCAGCATACCGGCGTAGCTGAATAGCGCGATGCCGAGATTCTGATTCTGCATCAACGGGACCATCGGATAGATCGCGATCATTGGCGCGCCGAGCATGTAGAGAGGGACGGGCGGGCCCGGCACGTTGGTGATGATCAGGTTGTACGTGCGCAACCGCATTGCAGCTCGGTAGAGCTCCGATACGAGGCGTTTGCTCGTGAGATCGGCGACGTCTTCGATGAGCTCGGCGCCCCCGGCTTGGTTTGACTCCTTCTTCAGCTCGGTGGTCACGCGAACGACTTTTTGCAGCCGTTCGAGGGGGTCGGGCTCGCTCACGGGCAGGTCTGCGAGCAGCATGGCCACGTGATTGCCGACCGACTGGCCATCGGCCTTTCGGGTGTTCACGGGGAGGACTGTACGGAATCCTTCCATCGAGTCGACGTCTGAGCCCCGACGCAAGAGGAAACGACGGACGGCGCCGGTCGTCGTCGCGACCACCACGTCGTTGATCGTTCCGCCCAGCGATTTTCCGATCGCTTTCACTTCATGGAGGCCGACCGCGGTCCAATCGAATCGGCGGTAGGGGCTGATATCCTGCTCTGTGAAGGCGGTCCTGGGCGTTGGCTTCATGCCCGAGCGCATCACGCTCGACAGGCCCCGGAAGTTCTCCCGAACGCGCGGCATGAAGTGGCTGAGCTTACGCAGGCCATCGACGCGGTGGTTGGTCTCGTTCAGGATGAGCTCGGCTCGGCTCGGGGCGGGGCGTGCCTGCCATTCGTCGGGCTCTCGCTCCACGGCGTCCGGGCCGATTTGCAACAGGGCCTCGATGAGCTGAACCCCGGCGACGCCGTCGACCATGCAGTGATGCACCTTGATGATGAGCGCGAACCGGTCGTTCTCGACGCCCTCGACGACCCAGAACTCCCAGAGCGGCCGGCTCCGATCGAGGTGCTGCGAGAACAGCCTACCCACCAGGCGCTTGAGGGAGCGCTCGTCGCCGGGTAGCGGCAGCCGCGTGTGGCGTAGATGAAAGCGCATGTTGAAACGCTCGTCATCGACCCAGACCGGGTGCCCAAACCCAGGTATCCATTCGACGCGCTGCCGGTAGCGGGGAATGGAATCCAACGCCGCCTCGGTGAATTTGGTGAGGCGGTCGATATCGAGGCCCCCGTGCTCGAGCGTCAGAGGCCTCGCGTCGAAAAGGAGCGCTGCGCCCACGTGCATGGGAGCAGCCTTGCTCTCTACGTCGAGGAAGGACGCGTCGAGGGCGCTCAATCGCTCATAGAATGTGTTCGACATACCAAAGTGATCACTAGCAAAATCCGAGCCCAGCGAGGTTGGGGCCAATAGACCCATACATGAGGTCTATCGAGCAGTCATCTAGCGCAAAATTTGCAGTCACGGTTTTCCAAAGCGAATAATATGCGCCATTGGGCCCGCCGACTAGGCCTGGCATGGAACATGCTTTAGTAGAGCACATGTCGCAGCTACTGGTACGAGATCTCATGACGGAACCAGCGGTTTCCGTCGGCCCGACCAGCCCGCTTCGGGAGGTCATTCAGTTGATGGAGACGAACAATATTCGTCACGTCGCCGTGGCAGACTCCGGGCGCCTGCTGGGTCTGATCTCTCATCGCGATGTGCTGCGCAGTCAGGAGGGGAGCCTCTCGGGGGCCCTGTCGACCGAACAAGCGCACATGAATCGGTGGATCGAAGCCCGATGGGTCATGACGAAAGAAGTGCACACCGTTTACCCGGATACTCCTGCGTTGGAGGCCGCGCTCACGCTGCGTTCGCATGCGTACGGGTGCGTACCGGTGGTCGAACAAGGGCAGCTGGTGGGCATGCTGACTGACTCTGATTTTGTGGAGTACGCGATCCAGGAGCTTTCCGACCCGGGCGTGTGATCTGGCACGGTGCTTGCTCTGACTTGAGTCATGGCTATTCGGACCATCGTTGTGGGAGTCGACCTCGGAGAGTCTGGGCGTCGCGCGATGCAGCTTGCAATACCGACCGCTCAAGCGACCCGGGCGACACTCTGGTTGGTGCACGCGAGCGAAGTCGGGCTCGAGCACTCGTGGCCGGACCTTCCGCTCGCTGCGCGGTCGGCTGCCCAAGCGCTTCGCGAGCGTTTCAAAGGGCGTTTCGAGAACTCGCTTCGAGAGCTCGAAAGTGAACGACAACGATGTGAAGCGCTCGGCTTGAATTGCCAGTCCTCATGCGAGGAGGGTCGTCCATGGGAGACGATTCTGCGGACCGCGGTTTCGGTGAATGCCGACTTGATCGCGGTGGGCGATCCTGTTGGCGCGATCGGCCTCCCGGAGCGTTTGCTTGGCTCGACGGCCGAACGCGTGGTTCGGCAGGCGCCTTGCTCCGTCCTAGTGTCGTGCGGGCGGCTTCGTGAAGACTACGCGGGAGCGCGCATCGCGGTAGGCGTCGATTTTTCTGACCACGGGATCGAGGCGGTCCGTTGGGCGCGTGATGTGGCCGAGGCGATCGACGGCGAGGTGGCTCTGTTTCACGTGGTACCTCATCCGATCACGGAGACCATCATGCCGAAGGAATGGCCGAGCGTGCTGGAAGGCCTCGCGTCGACCGCGCGTTCGCGTCTCGACCAGCTCATTGCGAGCGAGGGCTTGAAGCCCAGCACGACCATGCAGGTGCTAGATGGACCGGTGGGCAAGATGCTCTGCAATGCCGCCGCCGACGTGCATGCCGACCTCCTTTTCGTCGGTTGCAGGGGGCAGGGGCGGCTTCGCGGGATGATGGTTGGAAGCTCCTCGCAATACTGCCTCCGGTATTCTCCAGTGCCTGTTCTTGCGGTCCGCCCGTGAGGCGCAGCCTAACTGGCGAAGATCGCTTCGAGCTCCTCCCGGGCTTCCTCGCGAGGCCGAGAGGTGTCGAGGCGGAAATGCTCTGATGGCGGAAGCTCGTCCATCGGTTCGAAGCGTTGTTCGAACGCCTCGAGCACATCGGCTCGGGCGTCGCTTTCGTGTGGGCCGACTTTGTCGCGTGCGGCGAGGCGCTCCAGAATCAGCTCGCGCGGGGCGCTGCATTCGACGAGCAAGAACGGGACCCCGTGCCGCTTCGCCAGGCGGCGGGCGGTGGCGCGCATCGCCGCCGTTCGGAAGGAGGCGTCCAGCACAACTGGACGCCCCGATGAGATGATGACGTCGGAAAGCCGCCAAAGTTCCTCGTAGACCGCCTCGGTGACGCTTGGCGAGTAGGCTCCCGACCATGCCTCGCTTTGCATCGACGCCGTTGGACCCCGGCCCATGAGGTGCTTACGCGTGCGGTCCGAGCTGACGACGGGAGCGGCGAGCAAGGCTCCGATGGTCGCTGCGGCGCCGCTCTTGCCACTGGCGATCATGCCGCCGACCGCGACGATTCTCGGGGGCACCAGTGGAGGGCGTTCGTATGCCAGGGCCAGGAGGAAATACCGCCTGGCTTCGCGCCGAGCGCGCTCCCTCGCATTCGTCGATGCCTCGGTATCGTCAGCAAGCAGCGCCGCCACCTTGCCTCTTACGAAGGCGCGGTAGCTCTCGTAAAAATTGACCACCGAGTAGAGATCATAGTCATTCGATTCCCGCGCATAGCGAGCGAGAAACCGTTCTGCGAGGTCCACGCGCCCATGCCAGGCAAGGTCCATCGACAAGAACGCGATGTCTGCACAGATATCGCCGTAGCGAAATCTTTCATTGAACTCGATACAGTCGATGACCGTAATCGACCGGTCTGTCCCGAAGTAAACGTGCTCGAGCCTCAGGTCGCCGTGGCCATCACGAACACGTCCCGTGTCGACCCTCGCCGTGAATCGCTCTTCGTCGCCCAGCACATCGAGTTGCCAGCGTTCGATTTCGCTCCCTTGCTCAGCGCTCAGGTAGTCGCCGATGGAGTCCCGGGTCTGCGCGAAGTTCTCCTTCACGTTGCGACGAATCGTGGTGACGTCCCCGTGCCGGGATGTCTCCGCATCGCATCGCAGGCCTTCGTGAAAACGCGCGATGTGCACCGCGAGCTCATCGATGTGCCCCGGCTCGAGGAGGCCCGCCCTCAGCAGCTCATCGGCGCGGTTTTCGATCGCGAGCCGGCGCATATGAACGGCCCAGTCGACGACCGTGCCTCGTCCTGCGATTTCGTGGACGCCTTTGGCGTCGACAGTGATCGGGACGACATCGATGTACACATCGGGGGCGAGTCGCCGGTTGAGGCTCACCTCCGCATCGCAGGCCTCGCGTCGTCTCTCGAGAGTGGTGAAATCGAGGAAGCCCACGTCGACCGGACGCTTGACCTTGAACACCTCCGCCTCGCCGAGGAATACCCAGGAGATGTGTGTCTCGATCAACTCGAAGCCAGCCGCTTCGAGATCCGCTTTCAACATGCCCATCACAATCCGCTCGCGCAGGGGTGCTGAGTATACCCGTCGAGGGCGGTCCGCCCATGAACCCGACTCCCAGGCGACACGCAATTCTGTCGTGTCCGAGCCAATCTGCGCATCCTTTGCGCCGATTCTGCCCTGATGGGCCGGAACTTGAGTGTTCCAGATCAGGCACGGGCCTTGCTTCATGTGAAGGCCTAGGACCGGAGGCGACGATGACGACACGGAAGTTGGAACGTTCGGAATGGCAGAGGTACTTCGATGAGGTCGCGAAGCGGCTCCCTTCGATGCGGGTTGGGGTGTCCATATTGGGTGACGACATCGGTGTGCAGCTCGAGACGGAGGACAGCCCGCTGGTGGGGATGAGTTACGACTCGAACGAGGAGGTCTTCGAGATCGCAACCTCCAACATCTCCCACCGGGTGGAAAAGCCGAAGGAAATCTACGTCCGCGAGAAGGGTGGGACCCTTTCGAGCGTTGAGGTCGTCGCCCGAGACGATACGAAGCAAATCGTCGAGCTGCGACCGCTTCCCTCGCTGCCGGCCTCCTGAGTTGCGACTAGGAGCCGAGGCGATGGCAAAGACATGGATTCTGGTAGGACACGACGCGGGAGCGCGCGTGTTCGAGAATCGCGGGCCTGGCAAGGGATTAGAGCTCGTCGAAACTATTGAGCATCCTGAGGGCCGACTGCGTGACCGGGACATCGACTCCGACCGGCCCGGCCGTTCGTTTCGCAAGGACAGTGGAGACCCTCGCCGCGCCGCGATGAGCCGGGGCGAAAGCCCGCACGATCGGGCGATCTCCGATTTCGCGAGAGCCCTCGCCAATAAGCTCCAGCGCGCCCGGGTAGGGAATCAATACGAACGACTGGTTCTCGTTGCGCCCCCCCGGTTCCTGGGGCTGCTTCGTGCCTCCCTCGACGGCCCCACGGCTCAGCTCGTGGTCGGCTCGCTCGACAAGGATCTCGCGACCCGCAAGGAAGCCGAGCTCATCGGTCAGCTTGGCAAGGTGATCGCCATTTGACTACGCGCTCGTTGCAGAGCGCCTGACACCATGAGGTAACAGAGATGGCGAACTTCGAAATGCCCGTGACCGAGTACATGACCCGCCCGGTCGAAACCATTCGTATTGGGCAGAGCCTGGTGGCAGCGAACGCGCTGTTCTCCGAGCAAGGTGTGTCTGCGCTCGGTGTAGTCAACGACGCCGGTGAGCTCAAAGGCGTGGTGTCCCGCACGGATATTCTCCATGTTGCCGTCTACTCCCATGGTGAGACCTTCCGCGTCCCCGACCGTCCCGTCGAAGAGATCATGCAGTCACCCGCCCTTCAGGTTTCGCCGGAGGCCTCCGTCGCAGAGGTCGCCAAGCTGATGCTCAAGCAACGCGTGCACCGCATCTTCGTGACGAGTAGTGGCAAACCCGAGGGCGTGGTCTCCACCCGTGACTTGATGCGCGCGGTCCGCGAAAAGCGCATCAAAACGCCTATCTCGGAGATCGCGTCCGGCTCGGTGGTGAAGGTCAAGGCCGATGAGCCCATCGCATTGGCGGTCGACCGGCTCGATCTCTCCAACAAGCACGGCCTCGTCGTGGTCGAGGAAGGCTTCCCAGTCGGCATCTTTGATCAGGCCTGCGCCCTCGACTCGCGCCGACTACCCCCAAACACTGCCGTAGAGAGCGCGATGAACGTCCGCATTTTGATCCTGCCAGCCGGTATGGGCATAGGGCGCGCAGCCGAACAGGCGCTAGGAATGAACGTCCGGCGTATTCTGATCGAGGACGACCGCGGAGTAACCGGCATCGTCGGCGGATTGGACTTCGCGCGAGTCATGAGCTGACGGTCCGGGGCACGGCGGGACGCGACACGAGGACCCTGCGGACGGGTCGGCTTGCAAAGGTGGCCGGAGGGGCTTGAGGCCTGAGGCCACGCAAGCCTCCCCTCGGAGCTCGCGCCCAATCGGCGATGGTTGCTGTCGTGCCGATTGTCACTCGCTACGCCGCTGGGTCCCCG
>CALLDH010000331.1 GCA_937998345.1 uncultured bacterium
CTTGTATGGCGCGCAAGCGCTCCTCCTCGGGTCGATCGCGGCCTTTGCCTGGTCCTACCGTGGCCAGGGACGAATGAGCTTTTTCGGCGTCATCGACATGAAGCCAGTGCACATCATCTATCTCGTGCTCGCGTTGAGCGCGCTGATGTTCATCACCTCAGGCGATGCGGTCGCCCTTGCGGCCGACATCGGTGCCATCGGCGGCGGCATGGGTTTCATCGAATGGCTGCGGCGCCCACCCGGGCAGCGGCGGCCCAGGCGAGGCAAACGGCGCAGGAAGAAGAGCGACTTCGATGTGGTGCAGGGCGGTCGCGCCGATGAGCCGCGCTGGCTAAACTGAGGCCATGCTTCGTTCTCTGCTGATGCCGATCGTCGGAGCGCTCATCTGCTGCGCATGGCTCGGCTGCTCGAGCCGCCCCAACTATCTATCACCTGTGTACGACGCTTGCTTCAACGTCGACAACTGCGTCGAAACAGCAACGCTGTGTGAGGAGCTGAGCGTGGACTTTGGCGGGTTCACACACAGCAATGCGATCTGCACACTTGCGTGCGAGACCGAGGGCTCGCTCTCACCAGATTGTCCAAGAGCCTGGATCGGACTGTTTGGTAGTTGCTATCCTTCCAGTATCGCCGGAGGCTTCGACGACACCGCCATCTGTTTCGAGCCATGCTACCTGGACGCGGATTGCCAAGTTGGCTTTCGCTGCCTGGGCGCAGAGGCCCTTTGCGGCGCGGACCCTGGCTGTCCCATCGAGGAAAACGACGCGATTTGTGTGCCTGGCCCCTATTGATGCTTTTGAGGCTCCCGACCCAAACGCGTGCTAACTCAAGCGCATGAACGTGTGCCGATCGCAGCGGTGGGGTGCCGCGCTGGTCATGTTTCTGGCCGGAGCTCTGGTCGGGGGATGCTCAGGCCGCAAACAGGTCCCGTTTGGTCTTCAGGACGCGGAGACACCGACGGAGCTTGCGGCCACGGCCGAAGAGAGCATCACCGAGCTGCCCGTCGGGACGGCCTTCGAGCCCAACCAGGTCGAGGTTCCGGTCGCTGAGTCGACCCTGGTCCTGCAAGCAGGCTACGCACTCGCGGCGCTCCAGCTCGATCTAGACGGCAACGAACCGATCGACGCTCTCGTCGTCTCGGCGGATCCTCAGGAGGTTCGGCTCCAGGCCGCATACCCGCGCGGACTCGACGTAACCGCTCGCAAAATCGATTCGTTCCTGGTGCCGAGCGACTGCACCGAACCCGCAGCGGAGATTCGACAACTTTCGGCATCGCTCGCGGGGGTGCGCATCGAGCATGCCTGCGAAACCGGGAAACGGACCAACTTCTGGCTGGTCACGATCGAGGCGCAGCCTCGTGTGCGCGAAAGGATCACCGTCCTCCCACCAAATGACCGCTCGACCGCGCCGATCGAGCTCGAGCTTGGCGTCGAGGATCGCGACGCCGACGGGTACGACGACGTGGTTGCGAACATACGCATCGGAGACACGGACGTTCCGTTGGCATGGCTGAACAGGCCGGGCGGCTTCGCCAGGGATGCCTCGCAACCCGAAGCCACGCTCAGAGAGCTCGCGGACGGCGCCTGGAAATCGCTCGATTCGGACCTTGCTGGCGCAAAGAAGCAGGCGCTTGCTGTCGTCGGTGCGTTCGTCGCCCTGTGCCGCGAAAGCGGTGCGGCCCGAATCGGACTATCGGGAACCCATGGCCTACAGTGCCAGCAGTCCTCGGCGACGGCGCGTGCGGTGTCTGTTGCCATCACAGCCGCGATTCGGCGCGGGAACTTCGTGCGGGCACTGGAGCTGCAGCGTTGGTGGGAAGGCACCGCGACCCAGCCCTCCTCTGAGGAACGAGACCTCGTGCAAGCCGCGTGGCGCAGGGCCAAGGCTAAAACGACAGCGACTTGGCGCCTCATCGACAGCGAAGGAAGTCCGGCTTCTCTCTACTTCAGGGATTCCGATACCCTCGTCGTCGACAGCCGAGTGCCTCGTGCGATCCAATTGAGCTCCGGATCAAAGACCAGGCTCTCCGAAACCGAGGTCGTGCCCCCGGTGCGAGATCCGGAAAGCCGCTACGCGGTGAGGGCGGTGCGCGTGACCTGCGTGGGCTTCGAAGCTGAGGTGGGTCCCGTCCGGGGTAAGCAGACTCACCGTGTACCGATCGATCGACGCTCCGGCGGCGCCCCCTGCAAGGCTCCCATCGATCGTCCGGCGTCGGTGTTCGAATGGGCGGTGCTCGGCTGGGCGCCGCAGGGCCTGGTGGCCGCATCGGGGGACTTGCTGCGGGTCGTTCCTCTCAATGCGTTTGCAAAACCTGCCGGGCGTCCCATCGACTTGAGCGCCGGCAGCCCATTGCCCGCGCCGATCCGAGGAGCCCGCATCACCGCAGACGGTTCGCGCTACGTGATTCCTCACGCCGAAGGCGTCGTCGTGCGCGACTGGCGAGGGGGCGGAGCCGGGCTGTGGCTTCGACCGGCCGACTGGAACGCCATCCCCGGCGCGCTCCGAAGTGTCGCGATTAGCCCCGACGGACAGCGTGTTGCCTTGCAAAAAGGCAGCGAGATCCGGCTTCTAAGCTGGTAGCGAGCACCGACTGTGACGATGGATCGGCGATGGTATAGTCCGGGCGCATTGCGCTACAGCCCGCAACTCCTGTTGGCACCTGCCCTGCTCTTGGTGGTCGCCGCCTGTAGCGGCGCCCGCTCGCGCCCATCGACGCCCTGCATGTCAGATGCCGAGTGTCGGGCGGATCGAATCTGTCACGAGGGCAAATGTCGCTTCGTTGAAGAGGTGCTCGCCGAGCTCGCGGTGCCGCCCTCCACAGCCGAGGCTGGCGAACCCGGTGCCAGGCCGCGCAGCGCCAACGGGTTCATGGGGGATGCCGCGCATACGGGCCGGAGCGAGAACCTCGGACCATCGGCGAGCCCCTCCCCGGCTTGGACCTATCAGACCGGAGCCCGAGTGTTCGCGTCCCCAGTTGTCGGACACGACGGCACCGTCTATGTGGGTTCGTTGGACGGGCAGTTCGTGGCGTTGAATCCCGACGGTTCGTTGAAGTGGCGGTACTCGGCCGGACAGAAAATCTACCCGAGCGCACTCGTCGCAGGTTCCTCGGTCATCTTCGGAACTCACCAGCAAGAGCTCGTCTCACTTTCGCTTCAAGGGCAGCCCCGGTGGAAGCTTCCCCTTCAGGATGTGGTCGACGCGTCCGCTACCTTGGGCCCAGATGGCAAGGTCTACGTCGTTGCGAACGGCGCCTATGCCGTCGATCTGCTGGGCCGCTTGCACTGGCACAAGCCGACCGCCGACCACGTTCGGACCGCGCCCGTGATTCACCCGGCGCGTCTCGTCATCATCGGCACCACGGAGGGGTCGCTCATCGCGCTTCGGCCGGACGGCTCGCTCGCTTGGGAGGTGGGGCTCGGCGGTGCGATTGAAGGCGCAGCCTCGGTCGACGACAGTGGTCGAATTTACGCGGGCACGGGCCGGGGCGAAATCGTACAGGTGGACCAAGCGGGCTCCGTGGGCTGGAGATTCAAGACCGGCAACGAAGTTCGAGCGACCCCGGCGATCGCCCGGGACGGTACGATCATCGTCGGCTCGTACGACGGCAATGTGTATGCGATAAGCCCCTCGGGCGCCCTTCGCTGGAAGGTGGCCACCGGAGGCCGGGTACGAGCCTCCGCTCGCATCGATGCGGATGGTCGCATCTACGTGGGATCACAAGACAATTTCCTCTACTGCATCGACCCCAGCGGTTCTGTGCTCTGGCGATACAACGTCGGTCAGGATGTCGACTCGACAGTAGAGATCGGATCGGACGGAACCCTTTACTTCGGTTCCGACGACGGTGGGGTTCACGCCCTGCGATAGAAAACATGAAAAAAGACATTCCTGACAAAGAAGAGATCCTGCAGGTACTGCAGGCACACTCCCCTCGTGCGATGCACGTTGGGGCGCTTTGCGAACGGCTCGATGTTTCGCGCGGCGCAAAGGACGAGATCGTCCGGCGCCTACTACTCCTTGCTGACGAGAACCTCGTCCGCGAAATGCCCGGTCTGCGATTTCGAGCAGTCGACGGCTCCAAAAATCAGAAGCGCGGCCGAGAGAAAATCAAATCCGGTCGAGGTCGCGGAAGGAAAGCTCAAGAAGCGGAGCGTGCGGACGTCACGCCACCCGACCGCCCGGCAATCGAAGGCCGCCTGACCATGACCCGGCAAGGATATGGCTTCGTCAACGTGTACGACGGAAGTCCCGACGTGTTCATTCCGCCCGATGCGGTTGGGCCGGCGCTCCATGGCGATACGGTTCAGCTTCGGGCACGCGCGTCCGCAAAGGGCCGCGACGGACGCATCGTGGGGATCGTCCAACGACGGCTCCCAAGAGTGACGGGAACACTGCATCCGAGAGGACGCGGGATGAGCTTCGAACCCGACGACGAGCGCCTGCGTGCTCCGATGCGTGTGGTCGGCAAGGTCCCGAAGGCTGTCAAGAAGGACGACGTGATGCTCGCGGAGATCGTGACGTTTCCCCAGCGACGCGAGGACCGGCCGGAAGTGCGCATCTTGGAGGTGCTTGGCGCACAGGGTGTTGCAAGAATTGAGGTCGAGAAGATCAAGATCCGCGATGGCATCCGAGAAGTGTTTCCGGATGAGGTCGAGCAAGAAGCGGCCGCCCTCCCCGCGCGCGTGGACCGCGAGGTCGTGAAGAACCGCGAGGATCTGCGGGACGTCGACTTGGTCACGATCGATCCGGAGACCGCGCGAGACCACGACGATGCGATTTGGGTCGAACGTGAAGGCAACGGATTCCATCTCATCGTCGCGATCGCAGACGTGTCTCACTATGTCCCCGAAGGCAGCGCCATGGACCGTGAGGCGATCACCCGCGGCACGAGCGTCTACCTGCCGGACCGCGCGATCCCCATGTTACCGCCCGAGCTCTCGACCAACCTCGCGTCGCTGGTGCCCAACCGCGACCGCCTTTGCATGGCCGTCGAGATGCACATCGATGACAAGGGACACGTCGCTTCGCATCGTATCTTCGAAGCCGTGATGCGGTCCCATGGAAAACTCTATTATGAGGGCGTGGCGCGGGCGCTCGGGCTCACCGAAGAAGGCCCTCATCAGCCATCTGCCGAAAAGCGAGTCCCGACTCTGAAGGTCCTCCTGGACCTTTCGCAGCGGCTTCGCGCCCGGCGCATCAAGCGAGGCGCTCTGGACTTCGATCTGCCGGAAGGGAAAATCGTCCTCGACGCGAAGGGAGAGCCGGAAGAGATCGTGCAATCTCGGAAAGACCCGGGGGTTCGGCAGGCGTACCGAATCGTAGAGGACATGATGCTGGTGACCAACGAGACGGTCGCCGCGCACATCAAGCGGCATGCTGCCCCCGGCGTGTTCCGAGTCCATGGCGAGCCGGATCCGGAGCGCATCTCCATGTTTTGCCAGGTGGCCAAGTCCTTCGGATACGAGCTGGAGGAGGAGTCAGCGGCCACGCCCAAACAGCTCAGCAAGTTTCTTC
>CALLDH010000332.1 GCA_937998345.1 uncultured bacterium
ACACAGTCTTCGCAGTTCCACTTGAGCCGGAATCTCTCGCGCTGCTCGCGAAAGCGTTCGTCCTGCTCAACCTTCATTCGAAGGCTCGATCGTGTTCACGCGGCGCTCGTGGCGGCCACCTTCGAAGGTTGCGTTCAGGAAAGCCTTGAGAATCTCGGCGGCCAACCCCGCGCCCACGACGCGTGAACCGATGCAGAGCAGGTTGGCATCGTTGTGTTGCCGGGTCATCGATGCGCTGAAGACGTCGCCACACACCGCGGCGCGCACGCCAGGGTGACGGTTGGCGGCCATCGACATGCCGAGACCCGTACCGCAGACCAAAAGCCCAAGCCCTTCCCCACGCGCAACGGCGCTTGCGACCTGATGCGCGTAGTCGGGATAATCGGTGGAATCGCTCGTGTGCGTTCCGATGTCGACCACTTCGTAATCGAGCTCGGCGGCAACGCCCGAAAGCTCCCGCTTGAGCTCGAGGCCCGCGTGGTCCGAACCGACGATCAAGGTCTTGGGCATGACTACGGGGCCTTTAGCACGAGCGCGCAGTTGGTCCCGCCAAAGCCGAACGAGTTGTTCATCAGCGCGCGAATCGGCCGTTCCTGCGCCTCGTTGGGCACCAGGTTCATCCCGTCCGCGACTGGGTCGGGGTTCTGCAAATTGATGGTCGGCGGAATGAGGCCATCGCGTATCGCGAGGGTGCAGAGCACCGGCTCGAGCCCCCCCGCCGCGCCTAGAAGGTGCCCCGACATGCTCTTGGTACTCGACACGGCCAACCCGTTCGTTGCATGCGCACCGAAGACCGTCCGAAGCGCCTCGAGCTCCCCGCCATCGCCCATCGGCGTCGACGTGCCATGCGCATTGACGTAATCGAGGTCTTCCGCGTTCAGCTTGGCGTCGGCTAGCGAGAGCTTCATCGCGCGCTGTGCGCCTTCCGCAGCCGGCGCGGGCTGCACCATGTGGTGTGCGTCCGACGTGGCACCATAGCCGACGATCTCGGCCAGAATGTCTGCGCCACGCGCCATCGCGGCCTCCCGCTCTTCGAGGACCAGGATGCCAGCTCCCTCGGCGATCACGAACCCATCCCGGTCGGTATCGAAAGGACGGCTCGCAAGCTCCGGCTCGTCATTGCGCCGAGACAGTGCACGCATCGACGTAAAACCAGCTACGCCGACCGGCGTCACCGCGGCTTCCGCGCCACCGGCAATCGCCGCGTCGATCTCTCCGCGTTGGATCCACCGGAACGCGTCGCCGATGGCATGGGCGCCCGAGGCACAGGCACTCGTGTGCGTGTAGCTCGGCCCCTTGAAGCCCCAGTCGAGCGTGACCTGTCCGGGCGCAAGATTGGAAATGACCGAGGGAATGAAATAAGGCGATACCCGGCGCGGCCCCTTGTTGGTCAGCGTGTTGCAGGTGTCCTCGAAGACCTCGAGCCCGCAGAAGCCGACCCCGATGAAGGTGCCCACCCGCTCCTTCTGCTCATCGGTCGGCTCGAAGCCGGAGCTCTTGATCGCCTGCGCGCTTGCGGCGATGGCGAGCTGAATGAAGCGCGCCGCCTCACGCAAGCGTCGCTTGGGCATGTACTGCAAGGGATCGAACTCCGAGCACTCCCCGGCAATCTGCGACGCGAAGTCGGTCGCATCGAAGCCCTCGATGCGCGCGACGCCGCTCCGCCCTTCGGAAACGTTCTTCCAAGTGGTCGCGACATCCGCGCCGCAGGGGCTCACGGTGCCCACGCCTGTGATCACTACTCGTCGCATCAACCCGCCCGGTCAGGGACGCACAGTGGGCTCCTAGCCCTTCTGCGCCTTGATGTACTCGATTGCGTCACGGACGGTCTTGATTTTCTCCGTGTCTTCGTCCGGAATCTCGATCTCGAATTGCTCTTCGAGCGCCAGGACCACCTCGACAACTGCGAGTGAGTCGGCTTTGAGATCCTCGATGAAGTCTTGCTCTTCTTGAATGTCGGCCCCGTCGACGTCGAGTTTGTCCGACACGATTTCTTTGACCTTCGCAGCGATGTCCATCTGTTTCCTCCGTCACGCACGCGCTAGACGTGCATGCCTCCGTTGACCCGGACTACCTGCCCGGTGATATAGCTTGCTTCTTCACTCGATAGAAATACTACTGCGGCCGCGACCTCCTCGGGGCGGCCAATTCGCCCAAGCGGTGTCTGGTCGATGATGCCCTGCTTCCCCGCATCCGACAGATCGGCAGTCATATCGGTTTCAATGAATCCCGGGGCGACGGCATTCACGGTGATTCCCCTGGACGCGTACTCGCGAGCCAGCGTGCGCGTCAGGCCCAAAAGTGCAGCCTTCGAGGAGGAATAGACCGCCTGGCCAGGGTTTCCGGACTCGGCCACCACGCTCGAAAGATTGATGATGCGCCCCCAGCGCTTCTTCATCATCGGACGGATACAGGCCTTTGCGCAGTAAATCGGTCCGTTCACATTGGTGGCCCAGGTCAGGTCGAGGTCCTTCGGTGATACCCTCAACAACAGTTGATCGATCGAGATTCCCGCATTGTTGACGAGGATGTCGATACGCCCATGCCGCTCGATCGCCGCCTTGAGCCCGCGATCCACGGACTCTGGGTCAGCGACGTCAAAACAGACGAGCTCAGCCTGCCCACCAGCCTCTTCGATGAGGCTCAGCGTTTGCTTCGCAGCCTCCTCGTTGGATCGGTAGTTGACGAGGACGAGCGCACCGGCCTCGGCTAGCGCAACGCTGGTCGCACGGCCGATGCCACGCGACCCTCCGGTCACGACGGCGATTTTCCCCGCCAGATCGAACACGGTCTATTCGATCTCTTCGGCAGAGCCCTTGCTGACCTGGCGACCCTTGTAGAAGCCACAAGCCGGGCAGGCCCGGTGCGGAAGCATCACATCGCCACAGTTCGGGCATGGGATCACGTTCGGGGCGGTGACTTTGTCATGATTGGCGCGCCGTTGGTCGCGCTTCATCGAGCTGGTTCTGCGTTTCGGTACTGCCACGGGATCATTCCTCGTTCTTCGTAAGTGCTTCTTTGAGTTTGAGTAGGGGGGCGAAACGCGCGTCAGGCGCCGACCCTCCAAAGACCTCCTCAGGAGGTCGAAGATGCTCCGGAACGGCGATTCCCTCGCAACTCTCCGAGCAGAGTGGCTTCATCGGCGCTTCGAGCAACAAGAGCTCGCGCACCATCGGATCCAACACCACTTCACTGCCGCTGTAGTAGTCCTGATTGACCTCGTCCAGCCGGACATCGATTTCGTCGCTGTCCTTTGGACGCATGTGCTCGGGGCTGTAAAGAGCCGTCAGCGCCAGGTCCACGCCAATCGAAACATCGGCCAGGCAGCGCGCGCAAGTCGTCGAGACCAGCGAATCCACGTGCCCTTGCACCAGAACGTCCACGCCACTGCGCTGCGCATGCACCGTGAACCGCCCGCCCTCGGTTCCCGCCCTCAAGTCAGTGTCTTCAAGCGCGGACGCCAGCAAATCGGTGCCGATGGCAAAGTTCCAATCGGCCCCCGACTCGTCGAGGTCCTCGATCTGTAGGACGAAAGCAGACATTGAATGGAGCTCGAAAGGCGACACCCAAGCGACCCTCCCAGGCCACCGGAACGCGCTACTATTCGTTGTGCCCCAGAGGCTGTCAAGGAGGGTGCCACCTGCCCCGACCACCCGCTTAACTATCTGTAATGTGGGTGCTTTCCGAAAAGGGGACAGCCCCCTTTTCAAGCCCCCGCAGCACCGTACGTGAATAAGGGGACTGTCCCCTTTTTCGAAGGGTTAGTTTCGAGGTGTTTGTACGCAATGTGCGCGGCAAAAAAAGGGGACCGTCCCCCTCGTCCCGCCGGGCGTGTACTGCACCCCTGCAGCAACCCCCTGCCCACCCCCTCTCCAGGTCGCCAATTTGCAGGATGGTGATAGATTTCCCGGCCATGGCTGACGATTTTGGACGTTTTTCCGGAACCCCTACTTATCTCACCAGCGAGGCACTCGAGTCCGCCGTCAACTGCGCGGTAGTGCTCGAACGGCCGCTCCTGATCCGAGGGGAGCCCGGCACCGGCAAGACCTTGCTCGCTGAGGCTGTGTCCGAGGCCCTCGAGATGCCCCTCATTCGTTGGAATATTCGGAGCACGACCCGCGCTCAGGATGGCCTCTACATCTACGACACGGTCCAGCGCCTGTACGACTCCCGGTTCGGAGACAAGGACGTCAACGACATCAGCGAGTACATCAAGCTCGGGCCGATGGGCGAGGCGTTCGACGCCAAGGAGCGCGTGGTGCTCCTCATCGACGAGATCGACAAGGCCGACGTCGAATTCCCGAACGACCTCCTCAACGAGCTCGACCGGATGCAGTTTCACGTCGACGAGACGCAGCAGGACATCATCGCCATGCAGCGCCCCATCGTGATCATCACCAGCAACGCCGAGAAGGAGCTCCCCGACGCGTTCCTACGACGCTGCGTGTTTCACTTCATCGACTTCCCGACACCTGAGCTGATGAACGACATCGTCCGGGTCCACCACCCGAAGGTCCACGAAAGCCTCGTCGACCAGGCGCTCAAGACGTTCTACGAGATTCGCAGCATGCGGCGTCTCCGAAAGCGGCCGAGTACGAGCGAGCTAGTCGACTGGATTGCCGTCCTACAGCGTGCCGGCATCGACGGCGTGAAGCTCGAGGAGAACCTCCCCTTCCTGGGCGCGTTGCTCAAGAAGGAACAAGACCTCGTCGCCTTTGCCGACCAGCTCTCGGGCGGCAGGCAATGGAGAAGCTAAAATCCTAGTCCCTTTCATGTATGAGCTTCGCGGCCGGGGCGTTCCCGTCGGAACGCAGGAGGTCATCGCGCTCGCCCAAGCACTCCAAGCGGGGCTCCATGAAAGCTCACTCGACGGTTTCTACAATGTCGCCCGCGCGGTGATGATTCACAGCGAGGCGCATCTCGACTCGTTCGATGAGGCGTTCCTATCGTTCTTCAAAGGCATCGAGATCGAATCCAAGAAGCTCAAAGACGAGCTTTGGGACTGGCTACAGCAAGCCAAAGAAGACATGGGCGAGCTCACGGACGAACAGCGCGAGTTCGTCGAGAGCTTGGATCTCGATGAGCTTCGCAAGCTCTTCGAAGAGCGGCTCGCCGAACAGGACGAGCAACACGATGGCGGCAACAAATGGATCGGCACGGGTGGCACCTCGCCGTTCGGTCACAGCGGGCGCGCCCCCAAAGGTTTCCGCATCGGTGGCAAGGGCGGAGGCCGAAGCGCCGTGAAGGTTGCCGATGCGCGACTCTATCGCCCCTACCGGCAGGACCTCACCCTCGACGTCCGGCAGATGCAGGTCGCGCTTCGAAAGCTGCGCCTCTTTTCACGCGAAGGCGGAGAGGAAGAGCTCGACCTCGAAGGCACCATCGACGCCACCGCACAGAATGCCGGCGAGCTCGAGGTCGTCACCCGCCCTCCCCGGCGCCACAACACGCGCATCATCTTGATGATGGACGTGGGCGGCTCGATGGACCCATTCGCACACCTGTGCTCGCGGCTCTTCTCGGCCGCCAAGAAATCGTCGCACTTCAAAGAGCTCCGCACCTATTACTTCCACAACTGCGTATACGGCCACGTCTACGAGACCGAGCGCTTCGACACCCCGATCAAAGGTCGCGACCTCCTCCACGAGACGGGGCCTCACTACAAGCTGATCATGGTCGGCGATGCGTTGATGGCGCCCTACGAGCTACTCGCCGCGGGCGGCTCGCTCGACCTCGGAGACGATCGCGGCATCGAGGGACTGCAGTGGCTCATGATGCTCAGCCAGCACTACCACCGCAGCATTTGGCTCAACCCTGAGCCCCAGCGGTACTGGAACGGGAACACCATCGAGTACGTTCGCCAGACGTTCGACATGTTTCCGCTGACGCTCGAGGGCCTCGGCGAAGGCGTCAGCCACCTGCTCAAGGGCGGCAAGGGCCACTGACGGCGCCCTAAATCCCAGGGTGGAGAGCGAAATTTGGGCACCAGCCCCTCGGTCGCTTACCCTGAGGCCGTGGGGAAGACGTGGATACTCGCGGTGCTCGCCATCGTCTTGGGAAGCTGGGGGACGCTCGCATCGGCGGACGGCTCCTCGTACGGCGGGGTAACCCCCGGCGCAGCGAGCTCGGAAAACCTTCCACCCAAAGCGGAGGAGATCCCGGAGGGTGCGCTCATGCTCACTTGGCCGGGCTTCATGATGCACAAGGACGGGAGCTCCTGCTTCTTCGTCCAGACGTCGCAACCGGTCAAGTTCGGGACCCAGAAGTCCGAGGGACGCCTCGAGTTGATCCTGCACCGCACGCGGGTCCACCTCAAGAACAACTTCCTGCCCCTCGAAACGGAGTTCTTCGACACGCCGGTCACGCGGGCGACTGTGCAGCGCAAAGCTCAGAGGGACGTGGTGATGGTGTTCGAACTGCGGGAGGACGCCACACCGACCATCACTCAGAAAAAGGGCAAAGACGGCTTTAACTACGTCTTCGTCAAGTTCGCCCCCTAGGCTTACGCTTGCCCGGCGTGGGCGCATCTAGTAACCGGACGCCATGAACCTCCGCGCCGTCAAAGGGATGAAGGACATCCTGCCGGACGAGATCTCGAAGTGGCACCGCCTCGAGAGCGCGTTCCGCCAGCGCGTCGAGGGCTACGGTTTTCGCGAAGCGCGTTTTCCCATCGTCGAACCGACGGCCCTGTTCGTGCGCTCGATCGGCGAAACGACCGACATCGTTGAAAAAGAGATGTACACCTTCACCGATCGGGGCGACAAGTCCCTCACCCTGCGCCCCGAGGGCACGGCGTCATCGGTACGCGCCTTCGTCCAGCACAGCGTCCAGGCACGGGAACCGGTGACCAAGTGGTACTACGTCGGACCCATGTATCGGCGTGAACGGCCAGCGAAGGGGCGTTACCGCCAGTTCTACCAAGCGGGTATCGAAGTCTTCGGTGATCCCGGGCCATTCATAGACGCCGAAGTGATCGACATGGTCGTGGGAGTCATCTCTACCCTCGGCATCACCGAGGTCGAGGTCTTGGTGAACTCGATCGGCGGACCGGAAGCGCGAGAGAACTACCGCGTGGCGTTGCTCGCATATCTCGCGCCCTACCGCGCCGAGCTTTGCGCGGACTGCCAACGACGAGTGGATGCGAACCCACTTCGTGTGCTCGACTGCAAGGTCCCCCGATGCGCGGAAATCGCCGCCGACGCACCGTCGATCTTGAAGCACCTGACCGACGACGACCGTGCGCACTTCGATGGGCTGCAGGAGACGCTGACGATCCTCGGGACGCCGTATCGCGTAGACGGCTCACTCGTTCGAGGCCTCGACTACTACACCCGGACTTTGTTCGAGGTGCTCGGCAAAGGCGAAGGGCTCGGCGCCCAGAACGCACTGCTCGGCGGGGGGCGATACGACCAGATGGTCAAGAGCTTTGGCGGACCAGACACCCCCGCCATCGGCTTCGCGATGGGCCTCGAGCGCCTCTTGATGGCGATGCCCGAAAGCGAGCCGGATTCGCACGTCGACGTCTTCATCGTCGCCGCGCAGGCCGGAGTTCGTGGGGAAGCCACCTTGCTTGGCCGGGAGCTCCGCGATGCAGGCCTTCGAGTGGAGAGCGACCTCCGTGGCGGCTCACTCAAGAGCCAACTTCGTCGCGCCGACAAGATCAACACGCGTATCGCCATGATCCTGGGCGAGGAGGAGGTCGAAGAGGGCGTCGTTCAGCTCAAGGATCTACAAAACAAAACACAGGACAAGGTCCCCCGCGCAGAAGCCGCCCAGCGGGTCCACGCCCTCCTGTCCGAATGACCCCCGCCGCGCAAGAGTGATCCAAGAACTTAGGGTGTGGAGATTTTCGCTTGTGGTCGAGCGCCCCCGCAGAGAGCGACTGAGAGGTACGCCCGAACCTCGCAGGGAGCGAACGAGGAGGTAAGCCGGCCACAAGCGAAAAGATCCGCACCCTAGTTGAAGAAGATGGGGCTCGACCAGGCCATCTCACCGTCCGCCTGTGTGACGCGACAGTAGACGTAGGGCGCGTCGACCTCACCGACGAAGGACACCGAGGGAGACTTGGGCGAATCGGCAGCCGCCACACCGTCCGGCGTTACGAGCTCGATGCGTTCAACGTCGGTCGTCCCGAGTGCGCGCGCGTGCACCTCAACCGGCCCTTCGATGTCGAGCTCGCTTCCCATCGGGAACCCGGCAACGTGAACGTCGAGGAGGATCTTGGCGCCGCTCGTCGCGTAGCACCGCCGCGCGCGAATCGCCTCGAGGATCGCCTCGCGGCTCCGGGTCGCGGAGATGACCGCAGTCAGTCCGGTTCGAAACGGATCGCGTTTTCGACACTCGCCGTGATGCCAGAGGAGTCCGTGGCTATCCGAGTTGGCAATGAAGCCAAAACGCAAACCGCTGTCGAGCAGAGGCTTTGCGAACTGATCATGAAGCTCGCCCCGGTGCCCGAGCGGGTGGTCGGGATGCTCGTAGCAACCGTGGCAGGAGCAGATCTCCCAAACCGGTTGCCCCGCCGGATCGTGACCCGGCACGTCGGCGCCCGTCCAACCGATGTGATGCGGCCCGGTAAATGCCCCCTGTGCGCTGATCTGCTGGACGATGTCGCGTCCGCTCGGAACCTCGTCGCGGGAGATGATCGGCAAACCGGGACCCGGGAGGTAGATGCACTTGTGCCCCGGCCCCGGATACGCTTTGCCGGTCCACTCGTAGGCAACGATCGTCGCGAACTCACCTGGATCGTCGTGACGCTCCGTGACGGCCTGGAGGTACGACCATTCGCCTGGCCCGATGCGTTTTCCCAAGAACGATTCGTGATCGGTGAGCGCGGCAAAATCGTCGCCGTATCGGTAACGGGCCCTCAGATACGCCTCGTCGGCACTACCCACACCGTCGGAGTGGGCGCTGTGCTGCTGGATGTCTCCGAACAGAACCTGCGGTCCGGACCAGGCTGCAACGTGCATCGGTGCAGCTTCGAACTCGCCCACTTCCACTTGGGCGGCAACGAGCTCCGGCCCTCCACCGGTTGGCGCTTCGAACGACTGAACCTCGATGCCCTTGCGGCCTCTCCACGATGCGAGAGTCGCCCCACCTGAAAGGCGAACCGCGCTCACGTGCCGTCCACGGCATCCCCACTGACCGTCGTCGATCGGATGACGTGCCGAAAACCCATCGGCGTTCAGTCGCTGCCGATACATGCGGTGCGAGCCGCGCCCGAACAGATCGACGGCGCCATCGTCTCCCACCACCAGGCTCGGGAACTCGAAGCCTTGCTCTTCGCCATCGAGATCCCGGTCGCGATCGGTCATCGGAGCGACGGGCTCGTAGACTGTGCCCTTCATGTCGACGAACCGGAGCGCGATCCACTTTGCGATGTCGGGCACACCGGTGTCCTCGCGAACGTCGTGATGAAAGCCTACCCAAGCTCCGCCGGGCGCGGCCGCGATGCACGGTGCCGCCGCGATGCCAAACGCGGTCCAGACCACGAACTCGCCGCCCGATGGCGGCGCGACGACCACGCTCGACCGCGGGCCTTCATGGCGAACCGTGATGCGCCACCCTTGATGCTCCGCCTCGAGCTCGGCGCGGGGATCATTGATGGGATGCGGCATGCCCGGCGCCCAGCCCATGATTGCGGCACTATGGTCGGTCGCTACCGGTTCGCCTTGCACTGAGCCGTCTTCCGCCAGACTGAACCGTAGGATGCACTCCTGGTCGGCAGACCACGCCAGGACATGCAGGAACGCCCCTCCATCGGCCAGTGGCTCCAACCGTGGGCTCCTCAAGTACCGCTCTGGAGTTTGTTCGACGAGCGGCATGTAACCTCAGTGTGCGTAGCCGAGCGCCCGTAGCTGATCGCGAATCGTGTCGTCCATCTCAGCGTTCTCCCGTTCGAGTTGTGTACCGCCCTTCTGTTCGGCACTCAACCAGTCCGCACGGTCGCTCGCTCCCAGGAACTGACCGAGCAACATTCGCGAGTAGCGGCGCCCGATCGGAAACGCGGACGCGTCGAGTTGATTCTTCTCCGTGGGGTCGGCGACCAGGTCGAACATCGTCGAAGTGAGGTTCCCGCGAAGGATCAACTTCCATCGGCCCGTCGTGATGACGCGTCGGTCGTCTTGGAAGTCGCTAAACGCGACCGCCGGCTGCGATGGCGCCTCCCCTAGCATCAGGCCGACGAGCGCGTGCCCCTCGTTGTGAGCCATGGCCGGAACACCGAGGAGGTCGGTCACGGTCGCCGAAATGTCGAGAGTGCTCACCGCCTCACCGACCTTCGTCCCGGCCGGAACACGGTTCGGGAGGCGAAACATCAGGGGCACGTGCAGGAGCTCTTGATAGACCGAGTGGCCGTGGCCCCAGGAGCCGTGGTCGTCGAACTCTTCACCGTGGTCCGAAGTCACGACGATGAGGGTGTCGTTGGCCAGCCCCAACGCACTCAGACGCTCGAGGAACGCGCCGAAGAAGTGGTCGTGCTTCGTGATCTCCCCGTCGTGCAGTGCCTCCAGCCGACGCTTGTCGCGCGCGTCGAACACGACCTGCGGGGGGTTGCGCTTGGCCTTCTCGAGAAGGTCGCCGGTCATCCGCGGCCTGATCTGCCCGGCGTACTCACTCGGGTCGTACATCTGCAGGTACTTGCCCGGCGGATCGTACGGAACGTGCGGGTCAATCGTCTGGATGTATGCAAAGAAGCGACCGTCCTTGTGCGCTTCGATCCAGTTTCCCGCGTCGTCGAAGACATCTTTGGCTTCGGTGCTCTTCTCTTCACGAATGTAGTTCGTGTAGTCGTCCCATCCTTGGTCGAACCCAAAACGGTCCGACACATAGCCGTTGGCGATGAAGCCGCCCGTCGCAAAGCCCTCGCCCTGCAAGTGCTCGCTCAAGAGCTCGGCTGAGCTCGGCAGTGCGGCGTCGCCCGTCTTCTGCTGATGAGTTTGTGGGTGAAGCCCTGTCAGAATCGAAGCCACCGAAGGTTTGGTCCAGTTCTCCGGCGCCTGCGCGAGCTCGAAAACCGCGCCGTCGGATGCGAACTGGTCGATCGCCGGCGTCTTCACCCGTGTTTGCGGGTTGAAGGGGCGAAGTTTGTCCGCGCGGAGGGTATCGATGACCACCACGACGACGTTCTTCGCGGGCTCGAGTTTTCGTTCCGGCACAGCCGGCACCAGGATTCGCGGAGAATTCCACGCCAGGCGGCCCGTCCCCTGACCTTCAGCGCTCAGGTCGACGCGCACGGTCTCGCCGGCAAATCGGCTGAGGTCGACCTTGTGATCCGTCCAGGCTCCCGATGCCATGCCTGTGAACACCTGCGTGGTCTGCTGTCCATCCGCGGTTACCGCGATCGAGAAGGGCGCATCACCCTCACCCTCGACGCCGACGCCAAACCCAAGTGAGCCATGCGCGGGAACCATGACGTGATACCGAAGTGTCGACTTCCGGGACAACGCGATCGCCTGCCGTTCTTCATCCCCAAGACGAACGTTGGCGACCAGGCTATCGTACGCTGGTGCGCGCTCGGTCTTCGACGACTCGGACGGCTTGCGGATCCAAATCGAATCAACCGCAACCGAAACGTCCTGACCGTCGATCGGCACGGTTCCGCCAAACGTCACGAGCAGGTAGTTCTCGCCGGCCTGCACGTTCTCTTCGGGGAGCTCGATGTCGTAGTCGACGAACCCGTCACCCTTGCCAAGGTGAATCGACTTGAGCTGCTTGTTGTTGAGGTACGGCGTGAGCGCTTGAGTTCCGTGTGCGCGGAGCCGAATACGTGCGACGAGCGGCGCCGGACGGTCTGCCTCGAAGTAGACGCGTCCCCGCATCCCGACATGAGCGTAGGTCGTGTCGCCGTCGACGCCCTTTCCCACCCAGCCACTTCGCCAATCGCCGACGGTGTACTTGGACTGCGCGGGGGTACCAAAATCCACGTACCAACCGCCATCGTTCACCTCCGCGAGATGACGGAGCGCGGTCAGATCCGAGTGTGTCTCGAGGCCCGCAAACGGGTCCGGCGTGGAGCCCCCCCGGCTACACCCGGCCGCCACGGCAAAGGTCGTGATCACCAGCAAAAAGAATCGCATCAGCCGCCTTCCTCCTGTGCTCCGGTGGCCGTTTTCACCCCAGTTTTCGGCCCCCTGCAACCTTGCTGCGGTTCGCATGCAGTTTCAACGAGCGTCAACTAAACCACCCGGCTGGGTGAGGACGTTCAACGAGCGTGTCGCACCCGACTTCACATAGTAGAAACGGTACGTCGATCTGGCGCCCGTACGGTATCGGACGGCGTGTCGCCCCTGGTCGAGCACGAGGGTCGCCGGAAGCGCTCCACGGTCGACACCGTCGACCTCCACGCGCACGTCACCGGGCCCGAGCAGCTCCAACACACCTTGCCCTTCGGAGACCTCCAACGATGGGTCGACCTCCGGGCGCAGACTTCCAGCGAACGCCGATAGGGCGCGGCCACCCGAAGGCAACGCGGGCACAGCTGGCAGCGCTGGGACAGCTGGCACCGAAGGAGTTTCTTCGGCGGCCAGGGCCGGAACCAGACTGGGTGCAACCGAGGGCGCCCCGGCCGGCGCGCCGCCTGGCATCACCAGAGCCCAGATGAGAAACGCTACTGTCACCGACAAAAGCGTCGCGAATGCCAAACCCAATAATCGTGGCGTCGTCTGCAGTTCCATCCCAAACCCAGAGCCGTTCTCCCTGCTTGCCACGTCACGGCCGACGGTCATGCGCCAGATCGGATGACCCCAGCAGGGCGCCTGGTTGGCTGGCTCGCGATGCATGGCAACCGCCGACTGCGATCTGACGTTCTCTCGCTCGACGGGATCCGTCACGGGCGCCGAGTCTTGCTGGATCT
>CALLDH010000333.1 GCA_937998345.1 uncultured bacterium
AGGGAGATTGGATCGAGATGCCCGACTACAACGCCGACGGCGACGTGACCCAGATAGGGCTAACGACCATCAAGGTGCAGAACTGGGACAAGACGATCAAGTCCTATGCGATCATTGCCGATAGCTTCAAGACTGAAATGCGAAACGCAAGATCGACGACAGCGTGCTCGTCAACGGCCGGCGCATGACGAACCTCGGGACCTTCCGAGCTTACCTAGTCTCGTATCTTCGAAACCATCCGATGATCAACCAAGACATGACTCTTCTAGTGCGCCAGCTGCCACCGGCCGCTGACGGTTTGCCGATCGAGATCTATGTGTTCAGCGACGACAAACGCTGGGCGGCGTACGAGGACATCCGATCGGACATCTTCGATCACATCTTGGCGGTGACCCCCGAGTTTGGCCTGCGGGTGTATCAACATCCAAGCGGGAAGGACGTCCAGGAAGTTGCTTCCTCTGGACAAGGGCTTGGCCAGGGCCAGCAGTCCGCGTAGGGGGGCATGGCCAATCAAAGCCCTGTCTACGCCGCGAGCAAGTCGACATCGCAGACCGTTCGTTCGCGCTTGGCGGCCAGTGAAGCTGATCCAGCGAAACGGATCCTTCTCGAAGCGTCCGCCGATCGAGTCCCAAGCCGGATGCTCGAGCTCTCACACATTCACGATGGCAGGCCTCTTCGTCATCCTCCCGACTTCAGCATCGCGCAAAGCTCAGGTCAGGCGTGGGAGCGGGTCGCGGAGCGATATCGTGCGGTCTGCGATGTCGACCTGATCGAGGCCAAACGAGCTGCGCTCGGTCATCCCCATCGCGTGCATCAAACTGACGTGAAGCCGCTCGTGTGCGAGCCCGACGAGCTCATCGCCGTGAGTGAGCGGAATCGCAGTCCGCGGATAGTGAACGTAGCGCCCGGGCCTGAAGTATCCGGCCCCGCCGCCTGCGATCACGACGGGAAGTTGGTTAACAGCGTGATTGCCTGTCCCGAGCTCCGAGAGCCACACCACGGAAGTGTTGTCCAGGAGCGTGCCGCTTCCTTCCTGAACCGAATCCAATTGGTCGAGCAAGTACGCGAAGTGCTCTGCGTAGACGCGATTATAGCGGACCATCCCCTCGATGCCCTGAGTGGTCCCGCCATTTTCATCGGACGCATGCGCAATGTCCTGATGCACATCGATGCCCGGGTCGACGCCGAACTCCTCTCCGGGGATGTTCTGTGTGACGATCGTCGCCACGCGCGTCAGGTCGCAGGCAAGTGCCATCGCCGTGATGCGCGAGAACTGATCAATGACGTGTCCCTGCGCCGCAAACGACGAGTCGCACGCGACCGGAAGGGCGAGATTGACCCCGGCCTCGAGGTCGCGAACCAAAGAGCGGTGCCGCTCCAGCTTCTCTCGATCGGCCACGCTGAGCTTCGGAACGATCGTCGCAAATTCTTCGGTCACGACGTCGAGCACGCTAGCCCGTGCGGCGCGGATCATGTCGTCACGAGTGGGCTCTCCGGAATCGCTTGGAACCGGCGCGAGGCCGAGGATGTCGTTGAGCGCGGCCTGCGGGCTCTGCTCCCGCGGGGCGGGCTGGTTCTCGCCGACATAGTTGTAGGCGTGCTGATGGTTGAAGCCGTAGACGCGGCTATTCCAGCGCCCTGGTTGGCCGACGGCATTTCCGATCTCCTGATCGATGGACTGGGCCCCACCACGCGCAGTCGAAGCGCCTTGGTAAGCCCAGGTGCTCGTCAGCAGATGCGCTTGACTCATGTGATGCCGGTTTTGATCGCCTGAGTACCCGTTGTTTCTGATCCGATATTCTTCTGCGTACGTCACCATTCGCGCCAGCCCGTCGACGATGAGAAGGTTGTCACGATGGCGGTGAAGCGGGCGAAGGATGTCGCTGAACTCCGACTCCCCCAGCCCGCTCAGCGAGTAATCGTATTCGTCGTTGTCTTGCCCCGGCTGACGCATGTGCCAGCGGCCGGGGACGGTGCCGTGCGGCGTGATGTAGAAGATCACTCGCTTGGGATCGACACCCTGGGCACGCGCACCTCGACCCGGAAGTGAAGGAAGGCAGAGCGAACCAGCGGTCAAGCCGAGTGCCGTCAGGAAACGGCGACGATCAAGGATGTAAGGGGTTCGGCTCACGGGATCAAGCGCTCCCCTGGGTTCGGAGCCGGAATTCAGGGCGCGTTATGATGCTGACCAACAGCTCGACGAGGTTGCCGTCGTTTTCGGCGAAGGCCTCTTGAATCGCTTCCAGCTGGCAGGTGTCGGCGGGCTCCGCTGGTCGTCCGTTCGCATAGGTGAACCACTGCTTCGCCACGCAATTTCGGACGACGTCACTCTCGCCGAGCAGATTCTGCAGCTCGATGGCACCGTTGTACTCCGCGTCGTTCCCAATGCCGTTTGCGAACCCTGATGCGTCGACCGGCAGCCCATTGTCCTCCGTGCGGAACAGGCCCGCGGCGTCGTAGTTCTCGAAGCCATAGCCAAAGCCGTCGATTCGCACGTGACAGCCCTGGCAGGTCGACGGCGCGACGCGTTGCTCGAAGAGGTCGCGGTTGGTCATTGGGCCTTGATTCGGAGCGGCCACTGGCGTGGAGACGTCGGCGTTCGCAGGCGGCGAAGGACGGGCCTCACAGAGGATCCGCTCCATCACGTACGCTCCGCGAAGCGGCGGCGAGCCGTTCGCGTCGTGGGCATTGCCGGCCAAGAACGCAATGCGACTGAGAAGACCGGCGCGCTCTGCAGGGTCGAGCTCGACCTGCGACCAAGGCTCGGTCGGCGAAGGAATGTCGTAAAGCTGGGCCATCACGTCATCGACGTACGCGATATTGCTCGTAAAGAGGTCTTTGACCGTTCCCCCGCCGAGGAAAGTGTTTTCGATGAAGAGAAGTGTCTCCTCCTTGGCAGACTCACGAGCCCGGAGGCTCCACATCGGGAAGAGCTCCGGGAGCTTGTCTTCGCCCAGCACCCGGTCGAGATAGAGCCACTGCCGGTGGAAGCTTCGCACGGCCGTTCGCGCGCGATCGTTCGTCAAAAGGCGCCTTGCCTGCGCTTCGAGCTGCGCGTCGCTCTCAAGCTCGCCTGCGTCGGCGGCCGCAAGCAACTCGTCGTCCGGCATCGTCTCCCAGAGCAAGTATGAGAGCCGGCTCGCGAGCTCGTGTTGCGAGAGCTCGAGCTGATCGGCATTGCTCGCGGACCCTTCGTTCTCGAGTCGATAGAGGAACTGCGGCGCCTGCAACATCGCAGCAACCGTCAACTGCACACCAGCGTCGAAATCGATCGACGCGTGCTGCACTTCGAAGAACCCGGCCCACCGGTCGAGCTCGTCATCCGTGAGCGGGCGGCGGAATGCGCGCTTGCCGAAGCTTTCCACGAACTGCCGGCCACACTCCGGGTCTGCGGTCCGGCAGGGAAGCACACGATCACGCGCCGTCGCACTGTTGACCGCATGTGCACCGAGGAGCGTTGCCGCGGCTTCATATCGGGCGACGCGAACATCCGACGGCCCCAGCGACAATGCGTCGTTCTCGAAGGAGCCTTGCAAGACGGCATCGCTCGGTTGCTCTGGCAGCCGCGGAATATCGCCGCCTAGGAGGTCGCGCACGGTGTTGTCGTATTCGGCGTTCGTGAGGCGCCTCGCAGGCGCGGAGCCCAGAACGATGGCGTCGGGGTTGTCGCAAACGAAGGCCTCTACGCGGCCCGTGGGGCCCCCGCCTGAGGGGCCAATTATGCCCTCACACGCTGCCAACAGGGCCAAGCCACTCGCCAAAGTAAGCTGCCAAAATGCACCGGGCATCCCCCCTCCCCAACGACTCATACAAGAACATAGTGGGACGCGAATTCGCATTTTGCCACCCCGGAAGGGTTAAGTTATTCCACATAGAAGATGTGAGTATGAATATAGCGGTTTACTTTCACCCTTTTAGGGCAAGAGTAAAACATTGTCGCCCGGAGCTTCGCGCCGAGAGCACGGCGGCTTCCGGCGCCTGTGTGTTCGATGATCGCGGAACGGTTTCCGGTGAGCCCGATGGGCTGAGAGAGCCGCGTGCATCGGCGGTCTGTCTTGTGCGGAGCTAGACGGGTGACTCGATGAGATTCCCGCGGACAGCTATCCGTGTAGGGCACAAGATATCGCCATCGACGAGTGTTCGCGGCGAGGATAGGGCGCGGACGCCGGGCTGAAAGTGGGGCGCTCTACGTCTCTGGGCTGAGGAAAGCATCTAGCTCGCGCGTGACGGCGTCCGGCGCGTCTTCCTGCGGGAAGTGTCCGCCTCCCTCGAGCATGATGAGGTCGCCGTCGGGTAGCAGCGCCTTTAGGTCTTGGTGCTCGTTGCGGAAATAGGCGTCATGCGTGCCCCAGATGATGAGCGGCGCTTTCGGCATCGCAGGTAGCGCGGCGGCCACCTTCTGCATCAGCGCCTGATACCCTTCCAAGCGCTCGAGGCGAAGGAAGGTGCGCCGGTTGCCGAGGGGCTGACTGGCAGCGAGATAGTGCCCACCGATCTCGGGCGCGGACGCCGCTTTCATCATACCGGAGAGATTGCGACCCCAGAGGTTGGCGCGAATGAGCAGCAACGGCCCGGTGACTGGCGCTGTGAAAGGCTTCCAGTACCAAGGCGGCCGATAGCTCGGCCGGATGGTCGTGTTGATCAAGACCCACTGGTGCACCTGCTCCGGACGTTGTGCCGCACACGCGGACGCGATCGGCCCGCCCCAGTCGTGGCCGACGACGCTGTATCGATCGATACCCAGGTGTTCGAGAAGCGCGCGAAGCGCGTCCGCCTGCTCCACAAACGAAACACCGTCTTCCGGCGCGACGGACTTGCCGAAGCCCAACACATCCGGCGCGATCACTCGGAACCGCCTCGACAGCGTTGGGATCTGGTGCCGCCAAAGTGCGGACGTGGTGGGGCTTCCGTGCACGAGCAACAAAGGGAAGCCCTCGCCCTCGTCGACATAGTGGATGCGAGTGCCGCCGATCGGTACGTCACGCTGGCCCAGCGCCTCGTACTCTTGGATCGACAACCGCGTTGGGACGTTCACGATGCGTCTAAGCCGAAGGGTCGAGGACGCGGCTGATTCTTGGCAGTGGAGGAGCAACCAAGGAAGGCCGCTAGCGCTAGAACAATACAGCTACGCATGGGCGATCCGTGCCGCGTCATGACGCTCCGGTCAAGGTTGACACTCACCGCGCTTTTCAAGCGGGCCTGGCCCGAGGTACAAAGTGCGAGATGCTAAGACTTTCTTCTCTTGTCCCCCTGGTTGCCGTTGTGTCGTCAGTGGGTTGCAGCGGCTCTGGTTCAGTGGCGCCTTCGGGCGAGGCTCTCTATTCCGAACGGCATGACGACGGCAATACCTTTGCTTGCGCCACATGCCATGCGTTGGCGGAACCGACTTCCGATGGGTTCCGGCGGCCCGGCCATCCGATAGGTGATGCGGCAAACCGTCCTTCGTACAAGAACGGGCAACTCACCGAGCTTCTCGATGCGGTCAACAGCTGCCGCGTCGAATGGATGGTGGCGACCGCGTTCGCCTCAGATGATTCCCGATGGATAGCGCTTCGTGACTTTCTGCAAGCGGAGGCGGGAGACGCGGCGGCTTCGGCCATCAGCTATGAGATCGTCTCTCCGCCGAGCGACATCAGCGGGGGGGACGCCGACAATGGCCGAGACACCTTCAATCAAGCCTGCGTCGTCTGCCACGGCGTCGACGCGACCGGAACGGAGCGAGGGCCTGCCCTCCGTGGCGAGACGCTCACCGACGAGCTCGTGGCTGAACGCGTACGAACCAGTGGACCGAGCGACAGCCCGGTGTATCCCGGCCTAACGGACGGGATCATGCCCTTCTGGGCTGCCGACCGCTTGAGCGACGATGAGCTTCTCGACGTCATCGCGTTCGTCCTCGGCAACGACGGAGGCGCAGGCGGCACGGGTGGTGCTGGCGGTATTCCGGGTCTTCGGGAGTGCGATTCCACACATGCGAAGATCGGACAAGTGGCCGTGCTGTCGACATTCGCGCATTCCGTTTCCGGTACGGCGGAGATCATCGACGACTGCACCATACGGGTCGAAGAGTTCGTCTACGACGGCGGCGGGATCGACGTGCGCTTCTACAGCGGACTCGGCGGCAACTATGTCAACGGCTTTCCCATGAGCGAAGACCTGGTCCGATCGGGCGGCTACAACGGTGAAACCGTCTACGCGCAGCTCCCCGTAAGCCGCACGCTCGACGAGCTCGACGGTATCAGCGTCTGGTGCGTCGACGTCGCAGTCAGCTTCGGCGACGGCATCTTCGCCAGCCCGTAGCTGTGCTCGAGGCTATCGAACCGGTGGCACGACCCAGTGGTGCAACACCTCGAAGGGTTGGAGTCTAGCGAGAACAAACGCTCTCTCCGCACGACGCCCCACGCGACATAGTAGTCTAGTACCGCGCCATGGGGCCCTCGACATGAGCCCGATGGGCCAAGAGGCGTATCGTAGTAGAGTGCCTTGAGCCATGCAGTTCGCCCCATTCCGACGCGCCTGTGGTTGGTCGTGCTTCGTTGTGTTCGCCCTTTTCGTGGCAGGCTGCCCGACGAGCATGGAGAGATCGCCCGCCCCTCGGACGGCTTGCGTCGAACGCTATGCCCAATGCCGAATGCCCGATGGGCCTCTCGGAGTGTGCAATGACGCGCCATGCCCGGATGGCCACGCCCCACCCTGCTTTCAGTGCGTCTCGCAGCACTAGCGATCGAACCGGACTTCGCGGGGGGGACGAAACCGAAGCCGCCCTTATCGACCAAAGCGCCGCAGACGTTGCGTGACATCTCGCCTTTCTGCTCCGCCTTTCTGCTCAACCTCGGTCAGATCTCTAGGCCATCTTCGTGCCCTTTCGCGGAGTACGCTGATCGCGGCACTCTACGCCCACGCTGGCGACATCGAGGCGGCCAGGGTCGCGCATGAAGCCGCTGGTCGGCTGCTTGTCGTGCCGGAGCCCGCGAATGCCGTAGTCGATCTCAATCAGCGAAGGAAGCCATAGGCGGAGCACCCGCGCGAGCCTCGCCACGAGTTCGTGATTCAGGCCTGAGCTTCGGGCTGCGAGCCGGCCGAGAGCGCCGGGCGGCCCTCTTTGAAAGTGCGAGCGCGCGCGAGACGAAGCTCGCGTGTGAAGTGCCCGACGAACGCGGACCATGCACCGAGCGGGACGTTTGGCTCACGACCTTCCGCCATCTCGATGATCTGACGGTAGAACCAGGCGACTTCCGCGCCCGCATTGAACGTGCGAATCGAGCGGACGGAGCTCGCGCGACCTAGCGGCCCCGGACCGAGTCGAAGCGAGCGCTCGGGCGTCGGAAGCGGCTCCTCGGAGGCTCCAAGGATGGTCTTCGGGAGGTCCGGAGCGACGCAGAACGGTCGGCCGATGCCGACGACATCGACCTCGCCCGACGCAACGACCTCACGCATGAGCGCCGGCGTGCGGAAGCCACCGGTGATCATCAGCGGGGTCCCACCTAGCGCGGCGCGGATGTCCCGCGCGTACTCGAGGAAGTAGGCCTCGCGCCGTTGCGTGCTCTCGGCCTTTGGCTGCTCCGCGTCGCCCTTGTCGCCGAACAGCGCCATTTGCTCGTACGTGCCGCCGGAGATCTCCAAGAGGTCGAGACCGAGCTCCGCGAGCCAGGACGCCACCTGCGCCGACTCCTCTTTGCTGAAGCCGCCCTTCTGGAAGTCCGCGGAGTTGAGCTTCGCCGACACTGGGAAGCTCGGGCCCACCGCCTCGCGTGTGGCCTTGTAGACCTCGAGCAGGAAGCGCGCTCGATTTTCGAGTGGGCCGCCCCACTCGTCCGTCCGACGATTGACGCGCGGCGAAAGGAACTGACTCGAGAGATAACCATGCGCCGAATGAATCTGCACGCCGGTGAAGCCGGTCTCTTTCGCGGTGCTCGCGACGTGCGCGAAGCGGCGAATGATGCCGTGGATCTCCTGGACTTCGAGCGCGCGTGGCGGCGCGGCGAGCCCCATCATACCTTCCAGGTTCACGGCGGAGGGCGAGACCGGATGACCGCTCGACATGCGCGTGCACTGTCGACCGGGGTGATTAATCTGCATCCACAGATGATTGCCGCCGCGCGTCCCGGCCGCGGCAAAGGCGCGGAGCGCGTCCTCGCCACCATTGCCATCGATGACGACGTTGCCCGGCCGCTCGAGGTAGCGGCGGTCCACCATGACGTTGCCGGTGAGCAACATGCCAGCGCCGCCGTCGGACCAGGTTCCGTAGAGGGTCTCGTGTCGCTCGGTCGCGTTGTCGTTCGGGTCCGCGAGCCCTTCGGTCATCGCGCCTTTGCCAATGCGGTTTTGAAGCACGGCTCCGCAGGGGAGCGTTAGGGGGAGAGACAAGGGATCCATCGGGGGGGACTCTAGGGCCGAAACGACGAAACGCTCACCGCTTTCCAGAACCCCCCAAAACGGTGCAATATGAAGGTCGTCTCTGAGCACGGTTCGCTGCTCGACGGGCTCGCGCCAGGCATGGTGGGCTTCTCTTATTAGGGTCCGCTCGTTTCTTGCTCCTGGAGTAGCGATTGAACCGGCGACTCTTCCGTCGTAGTAGAGTGGCCGGAGCCATGCCGTTCCCCTTGTTCCGACGCGCTGGTGGTTTGTGGTGCCTCGGCGTGTGCGTCATTCTCGTGGCGGGCTGCCCGACGAGCACGAAGAGGTCGCCGGCCCCTGTGGCACCTTGCGTCGAACGCTACGCCCAATGCCGAATGCCCGATGGGCCTCTCGGCGTCTGCAATGACGCGCCGTGCGCTGAAGGCCAACCCCCACCCTGCTTCCGGTGCGTCTCGCAGCACTAGCGATCGGACCGGGCTTCGCGGGGGGGACGAAACCGAAGCCGCCCTTATCGACCAAAGCGCCGCAGACGTTGCGTGACATCTCGCCTTTCTGCTCAACCTCGGTCAGATCTCTCACCGGCCATCGTGCCTCGGAGCTTGTGGAAGGAGTACGAGCACTCTCTCGACCAGGCTCGACTCGAACGCAACCACTCTTGGAGCGGCTACCGACACACCGCCACCAGCGAGCGGCGACGGCTCAAGGCCAAGTATCGGCGCCAGCGAGCCTTGATCGCAGCGTTACCCATCTCTGGCACCGACAGGAAACGTCTTTCGCAGCAACTCAAATTGCGCCAGGCCGTCGACAGCCGATCGCTCAAGCACCAACTCACCCGTCAACGCAAGGCTATTCACAAGACCCCGCATCCTGGCACCTGGCGTCACTTCGTCGCTCGTCGCGCCAGAGTCGGTGACGCGCGCGCCATTCGACTCCTGGATCGACAGAGATCGACGCGGAGCCGCTCCCACGAGGGCAGGGGCCTGTGAGATGCGGGGAAGGAGAGTGCGGATAGGCTCCCGCAGGGGTGGCTCTGGCGAAGGAGATTCGCGGAACGATCCCATAGGCTGCTCGGCTGCCGCTCAGTCGACTGGCAACTCGAGGCATTTCTGGGCCCAGCACTCGTCGCAGAAGACGGCCGCTCCTTGAGCGTCTATCACGAGCTCGCCTTTGCAGATCGTGCACTCTCTCGCACCGAGCTCTTCCTTCGGAGGCTCTGCTAGCTTGGCTTTGGCTTGGGATGTCATCCTTTGCATATCCATGGGTACCTTATCCTTCCATGCAGAACGCGGTTGCTTCGGCAATTACATCGGGGTCGAAGGGTAAATTCTGCGGCGTGTTGTGTTCGGCGTGAGTCGCGATCGGGATTCGGACAACGAGAACCTCCTCGGTCGCCGTGCCGCGGCTCACGGTTCCCCCGATTTGCACGGCATAGGCGATCGCCAGAGCGAGAAACCTAGACTTGTCGTGTTCATGTTCGAGAGGGGCGCCCTTGGTTGTCGTAGCCTTCGGCCATATCACTCGGAACTCGGCGGCCGACTCAGAACATGGCGGAAGAATCACTTCGATCTCGTCGGTCGATCGCGCGGATGCCGCGAAGATTGCTACCTCGAAAAGAGCTGTCGCCAATCGTCGGCTCGCAAGGACGTACGGCTCCCCGACGATTCGCAGAACGAGGGGCAAATCACCCGACAGTCCCGCGACCGCCTCACGAGCGCAATCCGAGAGCTCGATGAGTTCGAAGGCCCTCCTCGAGGGCACCACCACATCGCCGTAGTACCCGGTCATCTCTTCCAAAATTCGGAATCGCTCCCCAAGCGCCGCGGGCTGCTCGCCGAGCCCTGGCACGACACGGCCGGCAAGCCGCTGCAGCTCCTCGTCGATGTCTCGTCCGAGAGCGCGGAGAAACAAGGGCCGGCTGCTCCTCTCAGCAGCTGCAAGCGCAAGGCCCAGCTGCCGTCGGAGCCGCGTGATCTGTTCCGCTAGGTCTTCGGTTTGGAAAGGTCGCTCCCACCATTCGATAGCGCTTGGCGGGTGGTTGGGTGTGTTGGGAAGTGTCCTTCGGATCCGAAACATGCTTCTTTCGCTTTCGGTCGTCGCCTACGAGGCGTCTCCGGGGGGCCAACGTCGCAGACGGATCGGACCCCATCCGTCGTAGTCGTCGTCGCGCCAGTCGTCCTCGTCTCTCAAGCCCATCAAGCCAGCGTCCCACTCGTCCTGCTTGTCTTCCCGAGCCGCTGGGCCTGGCTCTGCCCAAGGGTCTTCTGCGAACCAGTCCAATTCACTGCGCCGGCGTCGAATCCGGCCGCGCTTCATTCTGTTGCTTCGCATTGGCATCGTGGTCCTCCCTTCCTTGACGGGAACATACCCACCCGGGAGCCACAGCACGTTCCGTGCCATCCATCGCCAGCTGTGCCGAGACGATTCATCCAGACCGTTCCTGCAGGCTCTTCGTCTCCAGTCGGCCCCAGAGTGCAGAAGTTGCACCGGTCGCTCCTTACCCGAATGCAGAAGTTGCACTGCGCAGACAGGCCGTGGTGGCTTTCACCAGTTCTGAGCGCCGATCACGGCCTTGCGCGACTGGGCACAGGACTTGCTTCTTGGGCGAGCCCACGGAGCCAGAGCCCATGCTGATGAGTAACCCGCAAACCCACTTGGTCACCCCGGAAGTAGTTCGGAAGATCCGTTCGGAGAATCGACTACTCCTCCGGACAACCCAGAACATGCAGGCCAGCATTGAAACGGGTCGGTTCGACGAAGCCGCTCCGCTCGCGGCTGAGCTAGGCAAAGCCCTCCGGAAGCACGTTCTCCTCGTGGACGGCGTCCTCGATGTGCTGACACCCGACGACGCTTCTTACCCGTTAGAAAGGAGATGAGACCCCCTTAGTCCAACCTCCCCGAAGAACGTCCCGGGGACCATCCAGAAACGGAGCCGGCGAGACTCGTCGCGCTCCGTTTCACTTTTCATCGGTCGATGAATCGCGTTTGGCGACCCCCCACTCCTCGAGGCGGTAGTGAATCGTTCTCTTGCTGATGCCCAAAATCGCCGCGGCCCTTGTTGGCGACCCCCCGACCGCCTCGAGTGTCTTCATGATCGTATATCGCTCGACCTCGGCGAGCGTCACCCCAGGGACAAGCAAGCTCAGGGGCTCGGCCTCTCGGTCTGGGGGCTCGATCGGCAGGTCTTCTGTGCTGATGAGGTCCTGCTCGCAAAGCACGACCGCTTGCTCGATCGCGTGTTGAAGCTCGCGGACATTGCCAGGCCAGGGATAGCCCACCAGCGCCTCTCTCGCGCGCGGCGTGAAGCCGTCTACCTGCTTGCCGTTTTCCTCGGCGTAGAGGCGGAGGAAGTGGTCGGCCAAGAGGGGAATGTCGCTCGGCCGCGCACGCAGCGGAGGCACTTCGAGGACGACCACCTTGAGGCGGAAGTAGAGATCCTCGCGGAACTTCCCATCGTCCACGAGCGTCCGAAGGTCTCTGTTCGTCGCCGCGACGACGCGGACGTTGACGGACACTGTCTCGTTGCCGCCCACGCGCTCGAGCTCCCGCTCCTGTAGAAACCTGAGCAGCTTCACCTGCACCGAGAGCGGCATTTCGCTCAGCTCATCGAGAAATAGGGTCCCCCCGTCCGCCTGCTCAAAGCGGCCTCTACGTCGCGTGAGGGCTCCGGTAAACGCCCCCTTTTCGTGTCCGAAGAGCTCCGACTCGAGGACGCTCTCGGCCAGCGCCGCGCAGTTCAGTCGAACCAAGGGGCCCTCGCTTCTTAGTGAGTGCTCATGAACCGCCTTGGCAACCAGCTCTTTACCAGTGCCCGTTTCGCCCTGGATCAGAACGGTCGACCGGCTCTTGGCAGCTTGAAGCATCCGGTTGAAAAGACGTTGCATCGCGGGGTGAGCGCCCACGATATGGTCCAGGCGGGTCGTTGGAAGGCTCGCAGCCGCCTCGGCCCGGGCGTCCATCGCATCCCTGGCATGAAGAGGTTTATCGAGCGACCGCTCGACGACGAGGACAAGCGCGTCCGGCCGGATAGGGCGCGTGAGGAGGCGGTCCGCCCCACACTCGAGGGCTTTGACAGCAGTGTCCGTGGAGCCGGACTCCGCCATCGCGATGAACGAGGCAGATGGAAGCAGAGCTCTGGCCTGTTGCAGAAATTCGAAGCCGTCCATCCCTTCCAGATCGAGTTCGACCAAGATCACGTCAGGCATCGAGCGTTCCAGGAGCTCGAGCGCAGTGAAGCCGTCGGGTGCCGTCTCCACGAGATGCCCGATCGACGAGAGGTGCCCCTCCAGCTCGGACTGCAGGGTTGGATCGCTCTCGACGATGAGGATCCGGCCGGTGTGCTCTTGGGCCATGAATCAAGGATGGCCCGACGGCCGGGGCACGTCCATGAGCCCGTGCGTCGAGGACAAACGGGACGGAAGCCCTCTCCCCAGCCCATCTGCTTGTCGATGAAGCGCGCCTCGGTTGATGGATGGTTCAGGGCTGTGCCTCACTCATGAGGAAGCCCATTGTCTTCAGTCGTACGACGACAGCGTGCGCTTCCGAGGCGAGTAACTCACAGTGAGGCGCTTCCCGTCGAGCTCGTAGCCGTCGAGCTCGTCGGCAGCGGACCGGGCGTCGTCGAGATCCTCGTAGTCGACAATCGCGTTACCCCCGAACGTACCATCGGTTCGGTCGTCGAGGATTTCAGCCTCGTATACTGCCCCGTAGGGCTCGCAAAGATCTAGCAGGTCATCCTCGTCAAAATGACTTGGAAGCCCTTCAATATACAGCCGCGCCGCCATGTTCACCTCCGAGTGGCATCCACGCCGACCGCTCGGATGCACAATCGGTGCCAGATCGGGTCGACGTCTGGAGCGGCTGAAAGTGCGCGCCCCGCAACGTTGAAGTGCAAGATCTGCCCTTCTCCAGGGTGCAAATTTTGCACTCGAACTCTTCCCCGCTGTGGTCGATATTCCGCGAGTGCGTTTGGTTGGTTTCGTTTGCGTCCGACCCTTAGGTTCACGGTAGAATCCAGAGGAGTTCGATGAATCAAAAAGCAACTCTGAAATATGGCGAGAAGAGCTACTCGATGCCGATCGTCGAAGGCACGTACGGCGAGCAGGCGTTCGATGTTCGAAGCCTTCGCAAGGACACCGGTCTCATCACGCTCGATTCCGGTTACATGAACACGGGGTCGACGAAGAGCCAGATCACATACATCAACGGCGAAGAAGGCGTCCTGCTGTATCGCGGCTACCCCATTGAGCAGCTGGCCGAGGCCTCCACGTTCGTCGAGACGAGCTACCTGCTCATCTACGGAGAGCTTCCAACGCCCACTCAACTGCAAGCGTTCTCAGAACTGCTCACCTATCACAGCATGTTGCACGAAGACATGCGCCATCTCTATGATGGATTCCCCTCGAACGCGCATCCGATGGCCATTCTCTCCTCGATGGTGAGCGCGCTGTCCGCGTACTATCCGGACAGCCTGGAGCCCGACACACACGACGAACACCACATTGGGCGCGTCTTGTCGAAGGTCAGAACCATCGCGGCGTTTACCTACCAGAAACAGCACGGGCGCCCCGTGGCCTATCCGCGCAACGAGCTGAATTACTGTGCGAACTTCCTGCACATGATGTTCTCGCATCCGGCCGAGCAGACGTACGAACCCGATCCAGAGCTCGTCAAGGCCCTCAATGTCCTGCTGATCTTGCACGCCGATCACGAGCAGAACTGCTCGACGTCGACAGTCCGCTTGGTGGGGTCGAGCCGGGCAAATCTCTACGCTGCCATCAGCGCAGGCATCTCCGCCTTGTGGGGGCCGCTTCATGGCGGAGCCAACCAGGCCGTGATCGGGATGCTCGAGGAGATCCGCGCCGAGGGCGGCGACTGCAGCGCGTTCATCCGACAGGTCAAGAATCGCGAGCGCCGGCTCATGGGTTTTGGCCACCGTGTCTACAAGAATTTCGATCCGCGCGCGTCGATTCTCAAGACCTACGCAGACCGTCTGTTGAGTCACCTCGAGCTCAAAGACGAGCTTTTCGATATTGCGCGCCAACTCGAAGAGGTGGCTTTGTCGGACGAGTTCTTCATCGATCGTCAGCTCTACCCGAACGTCGATTTCTACAGCGGCATCCTTTATCGCGCGATGGGTATCCCCACAGAGATGTTCACCGTGATGTTCGCCATCGGTCGTATCCCGGGCTGGATCGCCCACTGGAAAGAAATGATGGAGGATCCGGATCTGCGCATCGGTCGGCCCCGGCAGATCTACATGGGTGCGAAGCGTCGGGACTATGTCTCGACGGAGGAGAGGCACCCCAGGAGCCCTTAGACGCCGCCGTGCGTCGCATGTGAGGCGGTGTCAGAGTTAGACCCAGAAGCATGGAAGGCGACCTCCACAACGGCGTGGCCGGCCCGGTTCATCGCAGTCGCGAGTTCGTGTTGGATGACTTCCCTCGCGGCCAGCTGTCTCGTCTCTACGTCGACCTGGTAGCCAACGGGCTGGCCCAGGATATCTTGCTTCCGTTGTTGATTGCTCGCGGAAAACGGGACGGCCCGGTGTTCGGGTTGACGGCGGCCGTTCACGGCAATGAGCTCAACGGCATCCGGGTGATTCACGACCTTATCCGCCACATCGACACAAAACAGCTCAATGGCACGGTTGTCGCCCTCGTCGTGGTGAACGTGCCGGGCCTTTATCGGCACCAGCGCGAGTTTGTGGACGGTAGCGACTTGAACCACCTCTTTCCAGGGCGGCCGGACGGGAACGTGGCCCAAGTGTACGCCCACCGAATCGTCGATAGAATTGTCAACCGTTTCGACTACCTGGTGGATCTGCACACGGCGAGCTTTGGCCGCGTGAACTCCCTCTATGTCCGGGCCGACATGACGCAGGCCGCGACAGCGACGATGGCCTATCTGCAACGTCCGCAGATCATCGTTCACAACCCAGCTTCCGACCATACGCTGCGCGGTGCCGCGATGGATCTCGGCATCCCGGCGATCACCTTGGAGATCGGCGACCCTCAGAAGTTCCAGCCCACCTATGTTCGATCCTCGAGAATCGGTCTTCGCGCCGTCGTTGCGGCAGCAGGGATGCTGCCCCGGCGGCCCGTCGCCGAGGGCCCGGAACCCGTGCTGTGCGA
>CALLDH010000334.1 GCA_937998345.1 uncultured bacterium
TCTCGAACTCCGATTCCGCATGCATGCCTCCTTGATAGCCTTGCAGTGCGGACGGGTACAAGCATGAGTTGACCTAGATCGGGACAAAGCGTACGAACGAGCACGCACGTTGGACATCGCGATGCCAGAGCCCAACCCAAATAGCGAACGCTCGGCCATCCTCGCCGCGCACGACGTGAGCAAGGTCTACCAGATGGGTGACGTCGAGGTGCATGCGCTCCGAGGCGTGACAGTCCCGCTCTACGAGGGGGAGCTGATGGTCCTTCTGGGCCCATCGGGTAGCGGCAAATCGACACTGCTCAACATTCTCGGCGCGCTCGATGTCCCGAGCTCGGGGCAAGTTCTCTATCAGGGCCGGGACATCGCGACGGCAGGCGATCGTGAGCTGACCGAATTTCGACGCGAGAATGTTGGCTTCGTGTTCCAGTTCTACAACCTGGTCCCGAGTCTCACCGCACGCGAGAACATCGCCCTCGTGACCGAGATTTCGGAGACCCCCTTGGATCCCACCGAGGCCCTGGAGCTCGTGGGGCTGACCGACCGGATGGATCACTTTCCGGCTCAGCTTTCAGGTGGCGAGCAGCAGCGCGTGGCGATCGCGCGGGCCGTGGCCAAACAGCCCAAGATCCTTCTCTGCGACGAGCCGACGGGTGCGCTCGACTTCAAGACGGGCATCCGAGTGCTCGAGGTGATCGACGAGGTGAACCGTTCGCTCGGAACGACCACGGCAGTGATCACGCACCACGCGCCCATCGCGTCGATGGCGGACCGGGTCGTTGCGCTGTCCGACGGGAGAGTCGCGAGCGACCGTACCAACGACGCAAAGGTGTCGCCGGCCGAGCTGACCTGGTGAACGTCCTCGACCGAAAGCTGTTTCGCGACTTGATGCGACTCAAAGGGCAGGCCCTCACGATTGCTCTAGTCGTCGCGGTCGGCGTGGCCAATTACATCACGTTGAGGAGCGCCTGGCGCGCACTCGGGGATTCGAGGGCAGCGTACTACGAGCAGTACCGATTCGCGGACGCCTTTGCTCGCCTAAAGCGGGCGCCCGACTCGGTGGCCGATCAGATTCACGACGTGCAGGGCGTGGCCACGGTCTATCCGCGCGTGGTCGAAGAAGTCCTGCTGCCCATGGACGACATGATCACGCCGGCGCATGGCCAGCTGATCTCTCTCCCATCCCACGGGCAGCCTCCCTTGAACGATGTCTACGTGAAGGCGGGTCGTCTTCCCGAACCCGGACGTGGCAACGAAGTCTTGGTTTACGAGCCGTTTGCCAAGGAGCACGGTCTGCGTCCGGGCTCGACGATTCCCGCGATTCTCAACGGGAAGCTGCACGAACTGCGCGTCGTGGGGCTGGGTCTTTCTCCCGAGTACGTGTTCGCCATCGAACCAGGAGGCTTCACATCCGACGACGAGCGGTTCGCGCCGATGTGGATGTCGATGAGCGCGATCGCAGCGGCATTTCAAATGGAAGGCGCCTTCAATGATGTCGTGTTGCGCCTCGAGCCCGGCGCCGACGAGCGCGCGGTCCTCGTCGCACTCGATCGGATTCTAGAGCCCTACGGAGGCCTGGGCGCGTACGGCCGCACACTGCAAATCTCCAACTCGATCCTCGACGGCGAGCTCGCCCAGATCGAAGCGATGGTAATCGTCCTCCCCACAGTGTTCCTCGCGGTGGCGGCGTTTCTGTTGAACGTCGTGTTCTCCCGGTTGGTCACGTTGCAGCGCGGCCAGATCGCGGTGATCAAAGCAGTGGGCTACGGGAACTCCACGATCGCTCTGCACTACGTGAAGATGGTCTGCGTCATCGTGTTGATCGGCTCACTGCTAGGAGTGGGGCTCGGCGCTTGGTTGGCAGATGCCATGCTGGATCTGTACGCGAAGTTCTTCCGCCTTCCGATGACACGCGGCCGAATCGATCTCCCCGTTGCGATCAATGCGATCATCGGAAGCTTCGTGGCCGCCCTGGCGGGAATTGGCTTTTCCGTCCGAACGGCAGTGACACTTCCACCAGCTGAAGCGATGCGGCCTCCATCACCAGCGCGTTACCGTGCCTCTCCGATCGAGGGCGTGCCCGGGCTTCGGAGGCTTCATCAAACCACCATGATGGTCTTCCGAGAGATCTGGCGCCGCCCGCTTCGCACGGTCTTGTCGTCGGCAGGCATCGCCTTCGCTCTGGCGATCATCATCCTCGGCAGGTTCGGCAAGGACGCCCACGGACCGATCCTCGATCTGCAGTTCGGCCGCCAGCAGCGCGAAGACATCAGCGTGAACTTCATCAACGAAGTGGGAAATCGCGGCCTCGGATATCTCGCGCATCTCCCCGGAGTCGATCAGGTGGACGGGTACAGGGTCACTCCGGTTCGATTTCGCTCCGGCGCACGTTGGCGGGACAGTATCGTCATCGGCCTTCCGCCTGACAGCCATTTGCGCAGGCTGTTCAATAGGCAGTTTCGGCCGGCACGCATTCCGCACAGTGGGTTACTGATCACCAATGTGCTGGCGGACATTCTCGACGCCGGGCCGGGTGATTTCATCGAGGTCGAGCTCAAGGAGGGCGACCGCGGCACGAGGCGCGTGCAGATCAGTGGGACCATCGACGAGGCGTTCGGTATACAGGGCTATATGCAGAAGAGCAGCCTGCACGAGCTGCTGCGTGAGAAGCCGACCATCAACACCGCGCTTCTTCGAGTAGACCCCTCCCGGGAGGCGGAACTACAGATGCGCCTGACCGATATCCCGACGGTCCAGAGCATCCAC
>CALLDH010000335.1 GCA_937998345.1 uncultured bacterium
CGCGGCCATCCGGAAGACCTCACCGTTGTAGACCCACACGTCGTCGCGCATGAAGCCTCGGAGAGCGTCGCGAACGAGCGGCATCTTGTCGAGCCGATCCGAGCCCATCGCGTTCTTATCGAGCGTGGCGACGACTTCGCCTTCCGCGTCGACCGCGAAAACCATGTCTCCCTTGCCCTCTTCGAGTTTCGCGTTGAGCGAGTTGAGCTTCTGGCTCAGTCGCTTGCGTGTGGCCACCGCGGGCGTTCCAAAGTGGCCACTCGAGCTGCGCAGGGTCTGACGAACCTCCGGTTCAACAGCGATGGAGGCCAAGGCATCCAGGCGAAGGCGCGCGTCCAGCCGCATCCAGAGCTCCGCTTCGATTCGATCGCGGCGAAGTTGCTCTTCGAGCTGAAACTCGGCTTCCCGGCTGGCGGCCGACTTGTTCAAGAAGGCGCCCGCGAGCGCACCCCCGACGGCCAAAGCTAGGATCAAGTACCAAAGGCGAGTCAACATCGGCTACTTCCCCCGACTCTTGCTCATAGTGAGCGGATCGACCTTCAGGGTCTTCCCTGCAGGTACGGTGACGCGGCGCATCGCCACTTGCTCCGACCCGCGAAGTATCCTCAGCGAGTACGGACCGGGCGGAACCTTGTCGAAGCGGAACCTGCCGCTCGCCGTAACCGTCGCGCAGGCGACGAGCTCGCGCATCGAGTGCAGGTGACCATCGACGTGCCCGTAGATGCGATCACCGAGCTGCCATGGCCCGCCAGCCGGAACCGGAATCGCGCGCGCCTTGCCCGGACCGGACTCGAGCGGCGTGAAGCCAGGGAGCCCGTCGACGGATAGCTCGTGGGTGAACGCATCCCGGTTCTCGATGCGAACCGTCGTTCCCGAGCGTGCCGCGATCGTCGAAGGATCGAGACCTCCCCCGCGGAAGCCGAACTCGCAACCGATCGGCGGGCCGGTGAACTTGCCGGTCAGAACGGCAAGTACGTCGCGGCGGTCGTCCTTCTCGCGCTGCTCGGGAAGCGCACCGTTCCAGACCTTCCAGTAGTAGTCCTGTTGACCGGAGTCGGAGCTCGCCGGCTTGCCCTTGTTGCCCTGGACCGATCCTTCGACCGACTCGGCGGACGCCCCCCCGAAGGCGACGAGCAAAGCGACGGCGCATCCGGCCCCCAGCATGATCCAATTCCTAAATCTCAGCATCGTTATTTCTGTATTATTACAGCCTTACTGAGAGAAAGGTAACAAAATTCCCGTCTTCGGTGCAAAGCTGTCCGCAATAGGCACCTGGGATGGAGCTCGGGGGAAGGTTCTCCGCCGGAAACTAGCGAGCTGAGTAGTCGATGAGCTTGACCGGATCTGGGTGTAGGTGGGCCCGCATGGAGCGGGTCATCCCCCCGGGATCACCGCCGATTTCGATGGCGTTCGGCTCCTCGAACACGAACTCCACGTCGTCGGCATAAACGTCGATTAGTTTCTCGTCGCGATACGTGCCCTTCCAGACGCTGAGCATGTGTGCAGCGACGTGCAGTGGACTCGTAGCGACCACGCGGAGACAGAATCTATCTGCCGGGCGTGGCTCAGCAAACGGGAAGACTCGCACACCGAACCCCCAGTAAGGGATCGTAGAGACCAGCGCGGCGATGCATTGGCCTTCGAAGATGACTTCGCCTTTTTCGACGGGCGGCCCGCTTGGCTGCCCGTTGAGGTCAAGACGTTCCGCCGCGCCGTGATTGACGATCCTGACCTGCATTCGCGGTCGAAAGGCGAGCTCGGGAATCGTGCGCGTCGGAATCGAGATCGCGTACGAGAGTGCGCCCGTCGCGCGCTTCCCGACCCAGGGGAGGTGACGAACCAGGGATCGAACTTCGTGAAAATGCTTCAGGCCTAGCGCGTCAAAGCCGGCGCCTGCGAACGGTGTGAGCAGGCCTTCCACTTCGATCAAACGAAAGTCCCGGTGGGGGCTGTCGTGGCGGAGTCGCGCCAAATCGGCGAACACACCCTTGCGCGACGTGCCGGCACCGAGTGCCCAGGCGAGCGAGTTGCCCGTGCCGAGCCTCAAGAGACCGAAGCAAGGTGGCTCCTGGTTTCGACTGCGCGCCTCGTTGGTAATGGAGGTGACCATCTGCACGAAGGTGCCGTCGCCACCTCCGGTCAGCACGACCGGATAGCCGGACTCGACGATCTCGAGTGCAATGCCCTGCGCTTCGTCCAAGCTTCTGGACAAGAAGAGATCGCCACTTCCGACCAGCTGGTCGAAGCTGTCGACCAACTCGTCGGTGACTTGCCTGGCGTTGCCGTTGAGCACGACGGCGACGCGCTCGGCCTTCGAAAACACAGGCTCAGAGCCTTAGAAGTGCGGCGCCCCAAGTGAAACCTGCCCCAAATGCAGGCATGAGAATCAGGTCGCCCTTCTTGGCACGGCCTTCTTGCACGGCCTCGCTGAGTGCGAGCGGAATCGAAGCGGCCGTGGTGTTCCCATACTTCTGAATGTTGTGAACGACCTTCTCAGGCGCGATCTGAAGCTTCTGTGAAACGAATTCGTTGATACGCTTGTTGGCTTGATGCGGCACCACGAGGTCCAACTCGTCCACGGTGACGCCGTTGCGTTCCAACACCGACTGGCTGACCTCGGGCATCTTCGCGGTGGCCCAGCGGAACACATTGCGCCCGTTCATCGCGGGATGCACCGTCTTGTTGTCGATCATCTCGTGTGTGAGGCGAGGTTTGTAGGCGCTCGCAGGCCCTTCGAGCCAGAGCTCCTTTGCCCCGCTGCCGTCTGCGTGGACCTCGACGTCGATGAGGCCCCGGTTCTCGTCCTCCGTGGCTCCCACGATTGCGCACGCCGCGCCGTCGCCGAAGAGAACCGTAACGTCTCGCCCCTCATCACTGAAATCGAGTGCTGTCGAGTGAACCTCGGCGCCAACCAAGGCGACGCGCTCGTACATCCCACATCGAATCCACGCGTCGGCGATCTGCAGTCCGTAGAGAAAACCGCTGCACTGATTCCGTATGTCGAGCGCCGGTACACCGGCGAGGCCCAGCTTGTCGCCCAGGAAACAGCCACTACCTGGGAAGTTGAAGTCCGGGGAAAGGGTGGCGAAGATAATCGCGTCGATCTCGGCGACTTCGATTCCGGCGTTCTCGCAGGCCATCTCAACGGCGGGGACCGCGAGGTCACTCGCTCCAATCCCGCTTTCCTCGATGTAGCGGCGCTCCTTGATGCCGGTTCGCTGCTGAATCCACTCGTCGCTCGTATCGAACATTTTCGCGAGGTCGTCGTTGGTGACGACCTTCGAGGGCACGTAATGCCCCAGCCCCAGAATCGCGGTTCTTGCCATGAATCGAGTCCCTTCCAGTTGGGCCGAGCCTAGCGAACCCACCCCGCAAAGTCGACGCGCCACGTCGACCAACAGGCTTCGCCAGTGCTCCTGCGGAATGCACGCAGGCGTGGGGCTGCTATAAGAGCGCCCCCCTCGGCCGAGTGGCGGAATTGGCAGACGCGCCGGATTCAAAATCCGGTATTCGCAAGAATGTGTCGGTTCGAGTCCGACCTCGGCTACCAAGCGCTCTTTGCGCTGCGAGATGCACCACCGGAGACCGGCTTGCGAACGCCTGCCCCGCATCGCGCCCCGCCGTGCCCCTCCACACGTAGACATCTACGAAAAAGGGGACAGTCCCCTTTTTCGAGGGGTTAATTCCAAGCGCGTCACACACGACGCCCCTTCGTACGTCGACTTCTGCACAGGAGAACGGCTCGCGATGTGCGGCACAGCGAGTGGGGGGGAGGCTAGCCGTAGTTCGACGTGAAGAGACGGCCGAGCGGGTCCCGCTCGCGAGCACGTGCGTCGCGTGCCGGTCTCCGGTGATTCAGTTGGAATTCGCTAAGGCGTCGTGTTCCGCCGTGTCCCGGTTGTGCGAGCTAGCGCGCGGCGACGTGTTTTTCCATGAGCTCTTGGAGCTCAGAGGGCTTGTCGTCGGGGCCCTTGCCGTTACGGCGCTTGTCGATGTCTTCGAGGAGCTCTCGGCATTCCGTCTTGTCGCGGAGGTGGTCGAGGAGCAGGTTGGATGCGTCGCTGAATGCCTTTTCGTAGGCGAGGGCCTCTCGGACTCGGCTGGCGATTCGTTCGCGGCCCGTCTGTAGATCGTTCTCCAAGGCCTCGCTGTATCGCTTCAGCTGCGAGCGTAGCTCTTCGATCTGCTTGCGGCGTTCTGCTGCGATGTCTTCCTTCGAGCGCGCACGGCGCTCGTAATCGCGCGCCACGCTTTCGAGGACTTCGACCTGGGCACGGGTCGCGCCGAGTGATTCGTATCCCCGCCGGACTCGTTCGATGTTGTTGCCCGCCGCCTTCACCTCAGCCTGTGCGGTGTGGTGCTCTCGCTGGGCTCGCTTCCGCTTCAGAATCAGGTGGCTCAGCACGTCGCGTTCCGACGACGCGTCGCGCAGGGCTCGCGATTCTTCACCGGCCAGGTCTTCGACCTTACGACCAATTTCAGCGCGAAGCCCTCGGCCGCGCTTTTCGATTGCCTCGAGCTTCTTGGAATGGCTCTCGAGCTCGCCTTCGAGCCTGGATGCCCGCGATGCGAGCTCCCAAATCTTATCCGATGCGCTCTGAACCTCGGTCGGTGCGTCGCCGTCGGGGTAGGCACGTGCGACGGCCCGCAGGAAGTTTGCGGCGGTTCCGCTCCACTCGACCACTCCGGGCGTTTGAGCCGGCGGAGGCGGTGGTGGCGCCACGGGAGCCGCATCGGTCGGCGCATCCCATTCCCGGGAGGGAAGGGCGCGCTGCATTTCTTTGAGCTCTTCTTTGAGATGGTGTCCGTCTCGGAAACGGTCTTCCGCGTTCTTCTCGAGGAGCTTGAGAATGATCTGCTCTGCCTGCTCCGGAATCTCCGGGCGGTACTTACGCGGGCTCGGCGCCTTCGCCTTTCGCTGCATCTCGAGGAGCTCGTCTCGATCGCCCGAACGGAAAGGAAGCCGTCCAGTGAGCATCTCGAAGAACAGCACACCGAGCGCGTACAGATCGCTCGACGAGATCGCGTCTTCGCCGCGCGCCTGTTCCGGCGACATGTACTCGGGAGTCCCGAAGACGGCGCCCTTGGGTGCCAGCCGTGGGTCACGCGTCAGCGCGGCGAGCCCGAAGTCCAAGATCTTCACGAAGTCTTTTCGTCCACCGCGGGACGTGATCATGATGTTGTCGCTCTTGAGGTCGCGGTGAACGACGCCAAGATCGTGCGCACGCGCAAGAGCCGCGGTCATCTGCTCGAGGATGTCGACCGCGCGCGCGATGGGCATCGGGCCTTTGGCGATCTGCGACGAAAGCGAATCGCCGATCAGATACTCCATCACTAGATAGAGCTCGCCATCCTCGGTCTCACCGACGTCGTGAATATCGACGATGTGAGCGTGGTCGACGCGGTTTGCCGCGCGAGCCTCGCGTACCATCCAAGCACGCAGGTGCGTCTCGCCCCGTAGGTCGGGCCGAATGAGCTTCAGGGCAACGACGCGATCGATGAGTACGTGTCGTGCTCTATAAACGACACCCATTCCGCCTTCACCGAGCTGCGATTCCAGCCGATATCGACCGGCTACGACTTGCCCGAGAAGCGGATCCTTTGATTTCTTAGTGCGCGAAGCCTTCCGAACAATCCCCATGGTTCCCCCGTACCCAGTGGATATTGGTATGATAAACAGGAATGAAGCGGAGCCCCAAGTGTTCCGCTCTGGCTGAAACGGGGAGTAAGCTGACAGTGGGCGTCCCACAGGCTTATGATGGGAGCGCCGGTCACTAACGGAGGGATGTGTGAGCGAAGAACGGCCGCTACTCGGGCCGTACCACATCGAGCGTCGCTTGGCGGCGGGGGGAATGGCCGAGGTTTTCGTCGCGCGTCGTGAAGGTCTTCACGGCTTTCAGAAGCGCGTGGCCCTGAAGCGAATTCTTCCGCAGTTTTCGAGTGATCCCGACTTCGTTTGGATGTTCATCGACGAAGCGCGTCTCGCCGCTCTGCTCGAACACCCCAACATTGTTCAGGTGTTCGACTTCGGCACGATGGGCGACGACCTCGTGCTGGTCATGGAGCTCGTTGACGGATCCAACGTAAGTCGGCTGCTACGCGCGGCGCCCGCGGATTCCCCGATCCCGTGGGATGTGGCGCTGCATATCGCCTACCAAACCTCCCAGGCCCTCGACTACGCGCATCATGCGGTCGACGACAAAGGCGAGTCGCTCGAGTTCGTGCATCGGGACGTCAGTCCGGCGAACATCTTGTTGAGCCGCAGCGGGCACGTGAAGCTGACCGACTTTGGCATCGCGACGGTTCGTAGCCGCGCGCCGACCACCGAAGATGGGCAGGTTCGCGGCAAGCTCGGGTACATGTCTCCTGAACAAGTGCTTGGGAAGGAGCTCAGCGGCAAGAGTGACGTATTCACGCTTTCGACCGTCCTGGCCGAGATGCTGATCGGCGAGCCGCTGTTCCAGGGGGAGAGCGAGCTGAACGTCCTCCTGCAGATTCGGGACGCGGATCTTCGAGTGCTTGCGCGATGTGAGCGGCGCATCCCCCAAGACATCCGGGCGGTCGTTCTTCGCGGGCTCCAGCGTGACCCGGCGGAACGACCCACCGCCGGGGCATTTGCCGAAGCCTGTGCCGAGGTGATCCGGCGTCGAGGCATGGGGCACGGCCCCGACCGGGTGGCACGACTGCTCTCACAGCTCAACCTCATCGAAGGAGAGGTTCCCGACGTCCATCTTCCCGGCGCCAAAGTGCCTTCCTTGGTGGACAGCGACCTCATGCACCACGCCGGGCAGGAGTTGATCGGGCCGCAGGCCGTCACTTCGCCCACGATCTATCGCGTTCAGTTGACCGACGGCAGCGTGATGGGGCCGATGAGTTATCCGCGACTGATTCAGCTGCTCACGACAGGCGTCATCGACAGCCGCAGCAGCAAGATCTCCAAGGCCGACGGCACCTATCTCGATCCATCGAAGCTTCCTGAGCTTACGCGTTTCGTCACCTCGCCCGGGCTGCAATGGAAGCTCGAGGAGCTCGCCCAAGCCGAGAAGCAAGGGCAGCTTCGCTCGGCCACCTTGCTGCCGGTGTTTTACGACATCATCTCCAGGCAACAGACGGGCGTGTTGCACCTGTGGCAGCGGAACCGACGCAAGAAGATCTATTTCGTCGATGGCAAGCCAGATTTCGTCGCCTCGACGGACAAGTCGGAGCTTCTCGGGGAGCATCTCGTGGCGACCGGTCAGTGTCTTCGAATGGAGATCGAAATGGCGTTGGCGCTCTTGCCAAAGTACGGCGGCCGGCTTGGCGACGCGCTTGTCGGTCTCGGGATCCTGCGCCCCGTCGAGCTGTTCAGGGCGATCAGCGACCAGGTGCGTGGTCGGTTGATGGAGTCGTTCCGATGGCGTCGCGGCGAATGGGCGTTCGTTCGCGGCGCTCGCAGTCACGAAGAGACGTTTCCAACGGGACAGGACCCCTACGAGCTTCTTCGCGACGCCGCGAACGAGGCGCACCTCGAGGAGATCGAGTCGGTGCTCGAGCCGCTTCGCGAGCGTGTCGTCGAACGCTGTGAAGACGGCCCTCCGCTCAGAGCGTTCCGTCTGCCGCCCGCATGGGTCGGCGTGCTCGACTCGGTTTCGGGGGATGCGACGCTCGGCGGGATATTGGCCCGGGAGAGCGCCTCGGGTGGCGATCTCGAGCCTGTCTACCGGGCGCTCTATCTAGGGCTTGCGTGCGGGCTGGTTCGGAGCAAGGTGAGTCCTTCACAGATGCCCTTCCGAGAATCGTATAGCGCTTGAGTCCGCCGTGTCTTTCGTCGAACTAACCCACCCACGAACCACTGCGAGCCCAGTGCTCGTCGAAGTTCCGCATTCGGGCCTGCAGGTTCCCCCTGAGGTGGAATCCGAGATCGAAGCGACGCCCTTGGCGATGCTGCGCGACTCCGACATCTACGTCGATCAACTCTACCAGCGAGCTCCAGAGAGCGGGGCCACGCTCTTGGTGTCACGCGTGTCTAGATACGTCGTCGATCTCAACCGCGGTCCCGATGAAGTCGACTCGGCGGCCGTGCCGCGCCATCCGAAAGGGCGCCACATTCCAGCGCGCGGCGTCGTCTGGCGTGCGAGGACAGACGGGACGCCACTCTTGCGTGCGCCGCTCACCATCGAACAGTTCACACGGAGGCTCGAGCTTTTCTACGAGCCGTACCACCGAACTCTACGTGAGGTCGCAGCGCAGATCCGAGAGCAGCATGGAAGAGTCGTGATCCTCGCGGCGCATTCGATGCCCTCTGCGGGCCGTCGAATGCTTGGCGGAAGACTCGTTCGCCGCGCCGACATCGTCCCCGGTACACGCGGACGATCCACCGCCGATGGTCGTATTATTGATCTCATCGATGCGCACTTTCGCGAAGCCGGTCTGAGCGTGAAGCACGACGATCCCTATCGAGGCGGCTGGACGACCTCGAGCTACGGAGCCCCCAAACGAGGTCAGCACGCCGTTCAGATCGAGATCAACCGCGCGCTCTACGTCGACGAGAAGACCAGCGAGATCAAGCCCAACGACTTTGCGCGGCTGCAAACGGTGCTGGACCAGCTGGTCAGCAAGCTCGGTAAACTGGCGACCGGCTCGGCTCAGTTCGCGACGGGCTGATCGACTACGCCCGATTCGCTCGAACGAACCTCGAGGCGATAGCGGCTATTTGCGGTCTGCAGGTAATAGGTATCCAGCCCGTCCTCTCCGCACAGCTGAAGCACGCGCTTCACCGGTGTCGTGACGTACTCATGCAAACCGTCCGCAAACTCGATGACGACGACGGAGCCCTTGCGAGGCGGCCGCAGCAGACGCCCAACGACAGCGCGACCCGACTTCCGGCCTACTTTGCGAAGGACGACTTCCACGCCACGAAGCTAGCATAATTGAGTCCACCGGCAAAGCTGCCACGGAAAAATCCAGCCTTTCTGCGCATCTGCAAGTCTTGCGCGGCCGGCGCAAGCCTTGCTCCTGTTGCCGCGGCGAAGAGGTTGCCACCCGTGGCAAAACGCCGCGCTGGGGCGAGCACAGGCAGGGAATTCCCCTCTGCTTTCGATACTTGGGGGCTCGGCACAGATAGTGCAACGGGCGTCCAACCATGCCGACCATCGTCACTGCAACCGCTCTGGACCGATACCGCGCCTCTCTCAAGCGGGTCGAGATCCTAGATGCCGAGACCGAGCGCGAGCTCGCGCAGCGTTGGGCGGACGGCCACCAAGCGGCCGGCGCCCGTTTGATCGAGTCGAGCTTGCCGTTCGTCATCTCCATCGCGCGCGAGTATCGGCGCTGGGGTGTGCCACTCGAAGATCTGGTTCAGCAGGGCAACCTCGGTCTGTTGAAGGCAGCATCGAAGTTCGACCCTGAGAAGAACTGCCGGCTGATCACCTACGCAGCGTATTGGATTCGCGCCGAGATTCGTGACTACGTCGTGCGCTCGTATCGGATCGTCCGCTTGGGCACGACGCGTACCGAGCGTCGTGCGATGCGAGCGTTTCGGCGGAAGGCCTTCGAGTCTCCCCAGGCGCTCGCTGAGGAAAGCGGGATGCCGCTCGCGCGGGCCAGGCAGCTCTGGCCTCTGTTGGCGCGCGGTGATCTCTCTCTCGACGCAAGCGTGTCTGACGCGCCAAGCGCGATGGATCGCATGAGCTACAAGCAGCCCACGCCCGAAGAGTCTTTCGCGCGTTCCGAATCGGTGGGGCATGTGCGCGCCGCGCTGCAATCCGCCATGGAGAGCCTGACCGATCGCGAGCAACGAATCGTGGAGGCGCGCATCCTTTCCGAGGAGCCTTGTACGCTTCAGGCGCTCGGCCGCGAGATGGGTGTCAGCAAGGAGCGGGTCCGGCAGCTCGAAGTGAGGGCACGCCAGAAGCTCCGCGAGCGCCTTCAGCACCTTCAGCCTGCAGCATGAGCCTGCCAGCGCATCTTGCTTGACTCTGCGTGGCATCAGAAGCAATTTGCCGGCTCAGATGCTTCGCGGCCCCGCTCTTGCTTGTTCTTTGCTAGTCGTCATGGCTGGCGCGCTCGGGTGCAAGCGAGACCTCGGCGACTGCAATCTCGCCTTCGACCCTGAGCGCCCGATTGAAGGGCCCGCTGCGTTCGACATCGCGTATCGCATCACCGACGGCCTGCCCATGTACGAGGGGCAAGCGTTGGTACAATCGACCTGCGGTGACGGTTCGTTTTGTCACGCGCCCGCCGCGGTGGGAGCCGACCGGATCGGCGTTCCGGCAGGGCTGAACTTCGACGTGGACTTGGCTTGCACCGACGAGTCGCAGGATCCGAGTTGCGCTCAGCCCATCGAGAGTTGTGAGAGCGGTCAAACCGACACCGCGTATTGTCAGCGTCTCCAGAGCCTCCAAAACAACCAGAATCAGATCAATCGGTTCGCCGAAGGCATGATCCAAGAGATGCGTGCGGGCGCAATGCCGCCCGGCGAAGCAGGGCTCCGAGTTCGCAACGGCACGCCATGGCTTCGCAAGTTCGACCCGGATCGCCCCGATCGCACCGAGGAGCTGCCACCGATCGAATCGGCGGAGGCCCAAGAGATCGTGCGCAACTGGCTCGCATGCCAGGCGCCGGTCATCGCGCGAACCGAGATGCCCGCATCCGCAGATGACGAGCTCGAACCGTGCCCAAGCGTCGACGGCGAGATCTGCATCTACAACGGGCCGCAAGGGGATCTCCCGGGTCCGATGTGGAGCGAGATCTACTGGAGCATCATGTTCAACGAGTGCGTCATTTGTCATGGGCCTCCCAACAACAACGTCGACCAGAATCCCGATAACCCCCGCGGTGGGGACATTCCCGGAGGTGCGAGCGTGGATGCCCTGGCGGCTTTGGACCTGACCGGGCCGAATGCCATGGACACGAGCAACTGGGCCAGCGACTCTCACCCGGCCGTAGTCGACGCTCTGGCCTACGACGCAGGGGATTGCGCCGGTGACGGTACGATTGTGATTCCCTTCGACTCGCCAAACTCGATCATGATTCAGAAGCTGCGGGATACGCAGACTTGTGGCACCGAGATGCCGCCCTTGGACCCGATCAGCGAAACTCTCATCCAAATCGTCGAGGAGTGGGTCGATCTCGGAGCGCCCAACAACTAGTGCAGCGCGCGTGGCTCACCGGGGTGCTTCTCTTGTCGTCGTTGGCCCTGGTGGGCTGCAAGACAGCGCCTGCGTGTCCGGTTCAGGCGCGCACGGACGCAGCGAAGGCGCTCGACGATCACGCGAGCCGCCAATCCGGCTGGCAGTCGATCAAGGCCGAAGCCCGCGTGACCCAGTGGGGCCGCAACGGACGCATTCGCGGCACGGTCCTGATGTTTCTCGAGCGGCCCGACCGAGTTCGTTTCGATGTGATGACGCAGGTGGGACCCGCGGCGGTGTTGACGAGCGATGGGCAGACCTTCCAGCTCAGCGATTTGCGCGAGGGCACGTTCTTGCATGGGCCGACGTGTCCGGAGAACATCGCGCGCCTCCTGGGGATCTCGGTCGATGCGGAGAACGTTCTTCGGCTCCTCACCGGTGACACGCCGACGATCGAGGCGACCGAACGGTCGATGGAATGCCGAGATGGGCTCTACGTAGTGACGCTCGTGGCCGCGGACGGGACGACTCAGGAGGTCGCGTTCTCCGTCGACGACGCCGATCGGGAAAAGGCGCCCGACGCGCAGCGTTTGACGCTCCG
>CALLDH010000336.1 GCA_937998345.1 uncultured bacterium
CTGTCATCGCGGGACCTTCACGACGGCGTCGGGGCGTGATGTGGCGCTCGAGATTTGGGTGGAGGCCGAGAACGCGGACAAGTGCGAGCACGCGCTGGCGTCGCTCAAAGCTGCGATGAAGTGGGACGAAGAGACCTATGGGCTCGAGTACGACCTCGACATCTACATGATCGTCGCCGTCAACGATTTCAACATGGGCGCGATGGAGAACAAGGGCCTGAACATCTTCAACTCGAAGTATGTGCTCGCCAAGCCATCGACTGCGACCGACGATGACTACGAAGGCATTGAGAGCGTCGTCGCGCACGAGTATTTCCACAACTGGACGGGCAACCGGGTGACTTGCCGCGACTGGTTTCAGCTCACGCTCAAGGAGGGGCTCACGGTCTTTCGCGATCAGGAGTTCTCGGCCGACATGACCTCGCGGGCGGTGCAACGCATCAAGGACGTGACGCGGCTTCGAACCGCACAGTTTGCCGAAGACGCCGGCCCGCTTGCGCATCCGATTCGGCCGGAGTCGTATGTCGAGATGAACAACTTCTACACGGCGACGGTGTACGAGAAGGGCGCGGAGGTGGTGAGGCTCTACCAGACGCTCCTCGGCCGGGAAGGGTTTCGAAAGGGACTTCGGCACTATCTCGACACGCATGACGGCTGCGCGGTTACCTGTGACGACTTTCGCCAGGCGATGGCCGACGCAAATGGCGTGGATTTCAGCCAGCTCGAGCGCTGGTACTTGCAGGCGGGGACCCCCGTGGTGCGTGCGCATGGGGCCTGGGACGAGTCAGCGGCCGTCTATTCGCTCACCCTCGCACAGTCGCAGCGTGTTTTCCCAGAAGAACCCGACCCCATGCCGCTTCCGATTCCCATTCGGGTCGCTTTGCTAGGCGCGGACGGGACAGACATCGCCGGCACGGCCCGCACCCTCGAGCTCACCGAGGCCGAGCAAACCTTCACCTTCGAGGGCCTGTCGGAGCCTCCGGTGGCGTCGCTTGGCCGGGGCTTTTCAGCGCCGATCCGGCTCGAGGTCGAACGCAGTCACGAGGAGCTCGCCTTGCTGATGGCGCACGACTCCGATGCCTTCAATCGCTGGGAAGCCGGCCAGGAGCTATCCAAACGAGTCCTACTCGGGCTGGTGGAGCGAGCCCTCGAAGGCCGGTCCCTCGAGCTCGACGAAGGGCTGGTCCACGCGTTTCGCAAGGTGCTGTCCGAGCCGAACCTCGATGGCTCGATCAAGGCGCTCACGCTGGCGCTTCCCTCGGAGGAGCTGCTGGCCCAGGAGCTCGAGCTCGTCGACCCGGACGCAGTGCACCGAGCAAGACGCTTCGCCATCCAAGAGCTCGCCTCCGCGCTTCGCGACGGGCTGATGCGCACCTACGAGGAGCACGCACGCGGCACCGATGCGATCGACAAAGTCCAGATCGCCCGCCGGCGCATCAAGAACCGCGCGCTCCGCTACCTGGTCGCGCTAGAGGAGCCCGCGACCATCGCGATGGCCATGGAGCAGTTCGGTACGGCCACGGGCATGACCGACTACGAGGCCGCGTTCATGAGCCTCGTCGACCTGGTCTCGCCCGAGGCCGACCGCGCGATCGACGCCTTCTACCAACGGTGGAGGGAAGACCCCCTCGTCCTGGACAAGTGGTTTCGCATGCAGGCCATGTCGAGCACGCCGGCAGCCTTCGACCGTGTGGTCGCCCTGTCGAAGCACCCAGACTTCACCCTCGGGAACCCAAACCGCGCCCGCTCGCTGCTGTACGCGTTCGCCGCAGGCAACCCCGTCGGTTTCCATCGAGCGGACGGCGCGGCGTACCGATTCGTCGCTGACCAGATCCTCGCGCTCGACGCGATCAACCCACAGGTCGCGGCCCGCATCGTCTCGAGCTTCAACCAGTGGAAACGCTACGAGCCCGGCAGAAGCAGGCTGATGAAGGCGGAGCTCGAACGCATTGCGTCGCGGCCCGGGATCTCCAAGGATGTTTCCGAGATCGTCGAACGAGCCTTGGAGAGATAGCGCGCATGTCGTCGGATTCCATGATCCTCACGGTGGCCAACCGCCTGGCGTACCATCCGCCTTTCGATCGGCTCGACCCCGAGCTCCTCGACCGCATCGCGCGCGGCATTCGCATTCGGTACCTCGAGGCCGATGAGATCGTCTTCGAGGAGGGGGATGACCCGCGACCCGAGTTCTATGTAGTCGTGAAGGGCGAGGTCGCTGTCACTCAGCTGGTCGAGGGGAAGACCGTGCTCATCGACGTGTGTGATGACGGCGACATCTTCGGCGTGCGGGCATTGCTTGCGGATAGGCCGTACGCCGCGCGCACGCAGGCCAAGGACGACACGCTCCTGTACGTGCTTTCGAAGAAAGCTCTCGAAGAGCTCCTTCACGAGGCGCCCCGGGTGGCGATGTTCTTTGCCGCCGACTTTGCGGCCGATATGCCGCAGCCGATGGACAGCAACCGGCTCGAGGCGGTGCGAGCCGCGCGGCGTCACGAGAAGGCAAGCGACACCGGCGATGATGTGCGTCGCGTGGACCCCGTGCGCGACGTGCTGACCTGTGCTCCCAATACGACCATCCGTCACGCCGCATCGATGATGAGCAAGCGCAATGTCGGCTCGATCCTGATCGTCGACGAGGAGCGAAAGCCGATCGGCATCGTGACCGACTCCGACCTCCGCTCGAAGGTCGTTGGCCAGGGGCGCGATGTGTCGGGCCTCATTTCCGAGATCATGAGCTCGCCGGTGCTCACCGTCGATGACCAGACCACGCTGTCCTTGCTCATCGCGACGGTCATGAAGAAGCACCTTCACCACTTCGCGGTCACCGAGGATGGGACCGCGGACACGCCGGTGACTGGCATCGTCTCCGAGCACGACATCTTGAAGACGCAGGGCAGCCACCCGACGGTGATTCTGACCGAGATCGGCCGGGCCACGACCAAGGCGAGGCTGCGAGCGCTCCGCGACCAGGCCGAGGACCTGCTTCGCCAGTACCTCGAGGACGAGGTCGGGATGGGCTTCCTCTCGAACATGATTTCGGAGATCAACGACACGCTCATCCGCCGGGCGATCGGATTGTCACTTCAGGAGCTTGCCGACCGGGGCATGGAGCCGCCCGTGGCATTTTGCTGGTTGGCGCTCGGGAGCGAGGGGCGCGAAGAGCAGCTTCTGCGCACCGATCAGGACAACGCCATCCTCTACGCCGACCCGGGTGAAGACGACGATGGGGCGGCCGAGCGCTTCTTTCTCGAGCTTGGAACGCT
>CALLDH010000337.1 GCA_937998345.1 uncultured bacterium
TACGAACAGGGTGAGTAGGGTGGAGGTGACTAGTCCTCCGATGACCACTGTGGCCAATGGCCGCTGTACTTCGGCACCGGCGCTGGTCGCCACCGCCATCGGAATGAACCCGAAGGCAGCGACAGCCGCGGTCATCAGCACGGGTCTCAGCCGCGTGAGGGCCCCCTCTTTCACGGCATCGTCGAGCGGCGCACCCTCATCCTGAAGTTGCAGGATGTACGAGACCAAGACGACGCCGTTCAGGACGGCGATTCCGAAGAGGGCGATGAAACCGACGCCTGCCGAAATGGAAAACGGCATGCCGCGAGATAGGAGCGCGAGAATGCCACCTGTTGCCGCGAATGGGACGTTGAGATAGACGATCAGCGCCGGCGCGACCGAATCGTAGGTCATGTACAGAAGGAAGAAGATCAAGAGTAGGGCGACCGGGACGGCGACGATGAGGCGCTCCGTGGCTTCTTGAAGATTCTTGAACTGGCCGCCCCATTCGAGAAAGTATCCTGCGGGCAGTACGCCGGCTTCTTCGATCTGAGTCTGTGCTTCCGCCACGAAGCTTCCGAGGTCGCGGCCTCGGACGTTGGCTTCGACCGTAAGGCGGCGTTGAATGCGGTCGCGGCTGATCTGGGCCGGTCCTTCCTCCACGCTCAAGTCGGCAAGTTGCCCGAGCGGAATCAGCGCGCCGGTGGGGGCGGCGATGGGGATCTGCCGAATTGCATCGATGCTCGAGCGTGCGTCCTCACGATACCGGACTTGCAGGGCGAATCGACGCTGCCCTTCGAAAACTTCCCCGACTCGACGTCCTCCCATCGCTGCGACGGCGTCCAGGACGTCGCTTGCATTGATGCCGTAGCGAGCGATCCGGTCACGGTCGATCTGAACTCGAAGCACCGGAAGCCCCGCGGACTGCTCGGCTTTGACATCTGCTGCGCCCGCTACTGCGCCGAGAATCTTCACGAGGTCCTGTCCGGCCTTTTCCAGCGCCTGCAAGTCCTCGCCGTAGATGCTGACAGCCACATCGGAGCGGACGCCGCTGATGAGCTCGTTCATCCGCATTTCGATGGGCTGGGAGAACGAGAACCGTTGACCTGGAACCTCGTCGCGGAGCGTGCGCTCAATCGCCGTGATCAGCTCTTCCTTGGAGCTCGCGGCGCTCCACTCCGAGGTCGGCTTGAGCATGATGATCACGTCGGAAAGCTCGACTCCCATGGGGTCCGTGGCGACTTCGGGTCGCCCAGTCTTCGACACGACGGTCTCGACCTCGTCGGGAAACCGGTCGACGAGGACGCGTTCGACCCGCGTCGTGGCGTTGACCGACTCCTCTAGCGAGACCGATGGAAGCCGAATTGCGTGCATGGCGATCGCGCCTTCTTCGAGCGTCGGGACGAACTCTGCTCCGAGGAACGGGACGGCGGTCAGGGATACAGCGAAGACCCCGGCTGCGATGGCGAGAGTTCTCTTTGGTCGCGTCAGCGAACTCTGCAGCAATGGGGCATACCAGGTCCGAATCCTCCGAAGCAGCCAGGTGTCGTGTTCCACGACGCCTTTGCGGAACACGAACGTACAGAGCGCCGGCACCCACGTCAGAGCTAGAACGAGCGAAACGGCCAGCGCGAACACGACGGTCAGCGCCATCGGCTGAAACATCTTGCCTTCGACACCGCGCAGGGAGAGCACAGGAACGTAGACGAGAATAATGATCGCGACGGCGAAGGCGACAGGTCTGCCGACTTCGAGGGCGGCTTCGTGCACGGTCGACTTCAGCGCACGGCCGGCCGGCCGCCTCTCGCTCAATACGCGCACCACGTTTTCCACGATCACGACGGAGCCATCTACGAGGAGCCCGAAATCGATCGCGCCAAGGCTCATCAGATTTCCCGAGATACCGGCCGCTCGCATTGCGATGAATGCTCCCAACATCGACAATGGGATCACGGATGCCACCAGCAGCCCGCCACGAACGTTGCCGAGCAGCAGGAGAAGCACCACCACGACGAGGACGCCTCCCTCGATGAGGTTCGTGGCAACGGTGCGGATGGTTCGGTCGACTAAGTCGGTGCGATCGTAGAAAGTTTCTACGGTCATTCCCTCCGGCAGGGTTGGCTGAATGGCTTCCAACTTCGCTTCAACATCATGTGCGACTTCGCGCGCGTTTGCGCCCATCAGCATCATCGCGATGCCGATGACCGTCTCGCCCTCGCCGTTGTGGGTTGCCGCTCCCTGACGCACCATCGGGGCGTTTGCGACCGAGCCGAGGTCGTTGATCGTTATCGGCGTCCCTTCATGGCGGTTTGCGACCACGATTCGGCGTATGTCGTCGAGGCTGGCGATCAACCCCTCACCCCGAATGAGAAGCTGCTCGCCCGACTGCTGGATGTAGGCGCCTCCTGCATTGGCATTGTTGCGCTCGATCGCTTCGAACACTTCACCGAGCGGTATATCGAGGGCTGTCAGTCGTGCGGGGTCGAGTTGGACCTCGTATGTTTGCAACTGACCGCCGAAGGTATTGACTTCGACTACGCCCGGGACTGAGCGGAGTTGGTATGCGATGTACCAGTCCAAGGTGGTGCGCAGTTCCATTGGCGTGTAGCAGTCTTCGGTGTCGGGGCCGTCGACAGGGCACATCGGTTCGCCTTGCACGGTGAACTGGTAGATCTCGCCAAGACCGGTCGAAATGGGACCCATCGTCGGGTGCCCGTAACCGTCGGGAACCGCTTGGCGGGCCTCGGCGAGGCGCTCGGCGACCAGTTGTCGTGCGAAGTAGATGTCGGTGCCCTCGTCGAAAACGATGGTGACCGATGACAGACCAAACTTGGACAGGCTTCGTACTTCTGCGAGGTGCGGGAGCCCGCTCATCACGGTCTCGATCGGGAATGTGATGAACTTCTCCACTTCGAGGGGCCCGAGCGCCGGGGCAGTGGTTAGGACCTGTACCTGCACGTTGGTGACGTCGGGTACCGCGTCCATGGGCAATTGCTGAGCCGCTCGAAGTCCGAATGCTCCCATCAGCAGCACGCCGAAGACGACGACCGCGCGGTTTCGTATGGAGAAATCGATGAGACGTTCGATCATGATTCCCCCTCAGTGCTGGTGGTCGCCTTGGGAGAGCTGGCCGCGCAAGAGCTCTGATTTCAACGTGAATGCACCCGATACGACCACCTGGTCGCCCGCGACCGCGCCGTCGCGAATTTCGACCTTGCCGCGCGCACGCGCCCCCAGCGTCACAAACGCGGGGCGAAAGACGCCGGGCTCATCGGTCGCGACGAACACCAGGGTTTGCCCGTCGACTCGCTGCACAGCGCTCAGCGCAATGACCGATACCTCCTCCGTGAGGTCGCCCTCGGGGCTCAGCGAGATTCGTCCGAATAGCCCGGGCCGGAGCGTTCCGTCCGGGTTGTCGAGCTCGACTCGAATGTCGAGGGTGCGAGAGTGCGGGTCCAAGGTATGACTGACGTAACTCACCTCGCCTGGCCATGACTTGCCCGGGTAGGCTTGAAGCGAGACCACGGCTGGCGCCCCGACTCGGGCTGCCGCCACGTCTTGCTCATAGACTCGGCCGACGATCCACACTCGGGACAGATCCGAAACCATGAAGAGGGAGCTGCCTTCTGACACCACCTCACCTGTGGTGGCGTGCCGCTCGATGACGATTCCGGCGAGCGGGCTCCGGATTGTCGTCGTACTTCCTGCGCCCTTTCGCCCGCCGTACACGTGAAGTCGCTCCGTTGCGGCAGCCAGGTCGGATTCGGAGCTTCGTAAGTCTCCCTGGGCTTCGAGGTAGGCCCGTTGTGAGCCGATGCCTTCACGGTTGAGCTCCTCCTGCCTGACGAAGTTTGCGCGGGCGACTTCTACAGCCGCACGAGCATTGGCTACCGATGAGCGCGCCTCGCCGAGCGCCACACTTCGCATCGTCGCCAGCGCCTGCTTGGCCTTCACGGAGTCGCCAAGGGAGACGTAAACCTCGTCAATCTGACCCGCGACCATGGGGGTGACATGCGCGGTGCGGTTCGGATTGAGCTGAACCTCGGCGGGCACATCGATGCCTCCGACCAGTCGTTCGAGCCGAACAGGCTCGGTTCGAATGCCGCTGCGCTCGAGGCCGGTCTTCGATATTCGCACCATTCCGCCAGGTCCTGGTTCGTCGTGGTCGTCGTGAGTGACCTCCTGGGCGTGCTCGTCGTGTCCGGGCTGACTTTGACAGCCCGCTAGCAGCGACAGTACGACCATCCACCGTAAGAGTTCGTGCCTATTCGTCATGCTGCTCTCCGATGTCATGTCCGTGTTCATCGTGTTCATCGGGCCAGACTTCCATGCCGACCTCCGCCTCGAGCGCCGCGACATCGCGGTAGTAATCCTGGTGCGCGGTCAAGGCGTCTTGCTGAATTCGCAGTAGTCGTTCCCGTGCAACCAACACCTGCAACAGATCGACTTCGCCGAGCTCGAAGGCGCGGCGTAGCAGCGTGAGGTTGCCTTCGAATGCCGGAAGGATCTCGGTTCCATAGGCTGCGATACGATTTGCGTCGGCATCGACCGCGATGGCGGCCCGCGTGAGGCGAGCCAGCAGAGCCTGCCTGAACGCTTCCTGCTCGGCTTGTCGCACGGAGAGCTCGGCCCGGGCCCGAGCGCGTCTCTCTTGGTTTCGCTGAGACAGCGGAATCGGCATGGCAATCGTCCCTTGGATGATGTGCTCGTAGATGCGGATGTTGGGCAGCGACTCGCGGGTGTAGAGCACACCGAGGGACGGCTCCGGCCAGGCTTCTCGGTTCTCCAGCCGCACCAGTGCTTCCGCTTCTTCCACCGCGCTTTGCCGAGCGGCGATGCCCGGGTGTCGTTCTAGAGCCAAGCGCAAGAGGTCGTCGACCGGTGGCGCCCGCTTCGGTTCGTCCAACTCCCCAATGGGCTCCGGCAGTGGGTCCGGCGGCCAACCTGCGACCTCCGCAAGGTCCAGTTGGGCCGTTCGATACCCGCGTTCGGCCGTGAGCGAGGTTTGCCGGGCCTGCGCGAGCTCGCCCTCCGCAAGCCGGACGGCCAGCGGCGAGATGTCCCCGGCTCGAAGCCGACGCTCCGCGACCGACAGCAGCTCTTCCGTCGAGACCAGGAGCTTACTGACGACGTGCCAGCGCTCTCGGGCGACGAGTGCCTTGTGAAAGGCCGCGTGGACTTCGCGATGTACGAGCCAGCGGGTTTCCTGGAGCTCTTTCCCCGTGAGCTCTTGGAACTTCGCGGCCGCTTGGCGGCGTTGTTTCCGCTCGCCGGCGATCTCGATGGGCTGTGCCAACCAGACTTGGAAATCGACAGCCCGCGCACCTTCTGCGATTCGCGGTCCCGCAGCGGCCCCCGCCCTCAAGTTGCGCTGCAAGACGACTGATGCGCCGTCGACCGCTGCCTGCCCGCGCTCGACCTCCGCACGTCCCACGAGCATTCTCGGAGCGTGCTCATCGGCATGAGCGAGTATCGCTCCCAGCGACACCGGAGTTGACTTTGGGCCCTCATCGGCCCGTACGTCTGCAGACGCCAATTGAAGCGCGAGGATTGCGATGCTCGCGCGCAGCCTAGCTGCCGAAGTCATTTGTCTCTCCTTTGCCCCGCTCCCCGGGGCGAGCTCGGTGTTGAAGGTTCGGTCACGCGCGCTCGGACGCTGCTGAACGTCGCGTTCAGCGGTCTCGAGGCGCACCAGTCCCTAGAACGACAGAGTTAGGAGATTGGAGGGCGGAAGACGCCGGTCATGACGCCGACCGCTTCGAGGTCGGCCACGAACCAGTGGAGAGTCACGATTTCGAGCTCAGCGACGGCCACTTCAATCGGCCCATCGTCGACCACGAACGCGGACGTTCCGTGGCAGGGACAGGTTTGAAACGGCCCTGAGCAGCCGTGTGAATCGTTGCACGGCTCTTCTTCCGCTTCGTGCGTTGCGTGGGCTACGTGCCCGTCGACCACGAAGTGCGCGGCGTTCTCGATCATCTCGCCGGCGCCGGGCGTGATCGCGTAGGCAAGCAGAACCGCGATGCCTGGAATGAGCCGACGCACGCCCCCAAGGTAGCGCTCCTCACAAAGAACGCCAATCACGACCCTTGGGGTTTCCTGTTGAAATCCGGTTGCGACAAGCGTACCCATGTTCCTTTACGGAGGGATTCCATGGAAGTTCGCGCCGCAGTCGCACATGAAGCCGGCAAACCACTATCCATCGAGACAGTACAACTCGAGGGGCCCCGCGCGGGCGAGGTGCTCATCGAGATCAAGGCTACGGGCATTTGCCACACCGACGCGTACACCTTGTCGGGTGCGGACCCGGAAGGGATTTTTCCGTCGGTGCTCGGTCACGAGGGCGCCGGAGTCGTGGTCGAGGTCGGTCCGGGTGTGCGCTCGCTGAAGCCAGGCGATCACGTGATTCCTCTGTACGTCCCCGAGTGCCGCAATTGCGAGTACTGCACATCCGGCAAGACCAATCTCTGCCAGGCAGTCCGTTCGACACAGGGGCGGGGTTTGATGCCGGATGAGAGCAGCCGCTTCTCACTCGGGAACGAAACGCTGTTTCACTATATGGGTACCTCTACTTTTGCCCAATACACCGTCGTGCCGGAGATCGCCGTGGCGAAGATCCGCGAGGACGCGCCATTCGATAAGGTTTGTTACATCGGCTGCGGTGTGACGACGGGAATCGGAGCCGTCATCAACACCGCCAAAGTCGAGGCCGGGGCCAACGTCGTGGTGTTTGGGCTCGGCGGCATCGGGCTGAATGTGGTGCAGGGAGCCCGCATGGTGGGAGCCGACAAGATCATCGGGGTCGACATCAATCCCGCGCGACGTGAGCTCGCGGAGAAGTTCGGGATGACCCATTTCGTCAATCCGAAGGAGGTCGCCGGGGACCTGGTGGGGTATCTCGTCGACCTCACGGGTGGTGGCGCGGACTACACCTTCGAGTGCATCGGCAACGTGGACCTGATGCGCCAAGCGCTCGAATGCTGCCACAAAGGGTGGGGCGAGAGCGTGATCATCGGCGTGGCCGGCGCGGGCGAGGAGATCGCCACGCGGCCATTTCAGCTCGTCACAGGGCGCGTCTGGCGAGGCACAGCGTTTGGCGGAGCCAAAGGGCGCACCGACGTGCCGAAGATCGTCGACTGGTACATGGAGGGCAAGATCAACATCGACGACCTGATCACACACAAGATGCCGCTCGAAGAGATCAACACCGCCTTCGACCTGATGCATGAGGGCAAGTCGATCCGTAGCGTCGTGGAGCTCTGACATGGCCGCGGAATCCGAAATCTTCGTTCACCAGTTTGAGCTCGGCCCCTGGGACAACTTCATCTATTTCATCGGTGACAAGGCCAGTCGAAAGTGCGCGGTCGTCGATCCGGCCTGGGACGCTGACGTCATCCTCGACGAAGCCAAGCGTCTCGACATCGAGATCAGCAACATTCTCTGCACCCACAGTCACTTCGATCACGTCAATCGGGTCGACGCGATCCTCGAGACACTGGACGTACCGGTGCACATGCTCGGTGAGGAGATCGACTTCTCGGGATTCCGCTGCGAGAACCTCCAACGTCAAAGCCCCGGCGATGTCTTGCCCATAGGCGAGCACCTCGAAATCACGATGGTACATACCCCTGGCCACACGCCGGGCTCGACCACCTATCGCATTCGTGACGCGGTCGTGACCGGCGACACACTGTTCATCCAGGGTTGCGGCCGCTGTGACTTCGTCGGCGGCGATCCGACCGTCATGTACCGAACACTCAAAAGCCTCACCGAGTCACTCCCGAGAGACACGCGCATGTACCCAGGCCACAACTACGGCCCAGTGACGGTCTCGACGCTAGACGAGGAGCTCAAAGAGAACCCATACCTGCAGCACCAAACGCTCGACGCGTTCGTATCGCACCGGATGGAAGGCAAAACCCCAGGAACAAACCTCCCTCCACCACCCGAGTGACCACAGAATACAGCGTCAACTGTACAACCGGAGAACGGCCCACGACGCACGTGCTCGCGAGCGGGACCCGCTCGGCCGAGTCTTGACGTCGAACTACGGCTAGCCTCCCCCCCACTCGCTGTGCCGCACATCGCGAGCCGTTCTCCTGCGTAGACGTCGACGTACGAAGAGGCGTCGTGTGTGACGTGCTTGGAGTTAACCCTTTGAAAAAGGGGACTGTCCCCTTTTTCGTAGACGTCTACGTGCGGAGGGGCACGGCGGGGCGCGATGCGGGGACCCAGCGGCGTAGCGAGTGACAATCGGCACGACAGCAACCACCGCCGATTGGGCGCGAGCTCCGAGGGGAGGCTTGCGTGGCCTCAGGCCTCAAGCCCCTCCGGCCACCTT
>CALLDH010000338.1 GCA_937998345.1 uncultured bacterium
GCCGAGATGCATGAGCTCCTCGATGCGGGCGTTGACGGCCTCATGACCGACCTACCCGACATCCTGCTCGAGGTTTTGGCCGAACACTAGCCTGTGAAAGCGGTCTGTGTTGTCATGGGACCAGCACCATGAAGCCACCGACGCTCCTGTTCGCTACGGAACGCTACCAAGAGCTCGGCGAGGATATCGCCGGCGCCGGCGATTTCGACCTCGGCGTCGTGGAGCGCAAGGTGTTCCCGGACCAAGAGCGATACCGCCGGATCGAGACCGACTGCGCGCAGCGGGATGTCGTTTTGGTCGGCGGCTCGGTCGACGATTTCGATACGCTCGAGATCTACGACCTCGCGTGCGGACTCGTGCATCTCGGCGTGCACACCCTGACCCTCGTGTTGCCGTGGTTTGGATATCAAACGATGGAGCGCGCCTCGCAGCGCGGCGAGATCGTCGCTGCGAAGAACCGAGCCCGGCTCTTCTCGTCGATCCCCGCGGCCGGCTCCGGCAACCGCGCCGTTCTCATCGACCTCCACTCGGAGGGCATCCCGCAGTATTTCACTGGCGACATACGCCCGGTCCACCTGCAAGCCCGCTCGGTCGTGCTGCAGGCGATTCGAGATTTTGGCGGAGAGGACTTCGTCCTCGGTGCGACCGACGCGGGCAGGGCAAAGTGGGTCGAGAGCCTGGCGAACAATCTCCTGGTCGATGCCGCGTTCGTGTTCAAACGCCGGCTTTCCGACACCCAAACCGAGATCACCGCCCTCGCCGCTGATGTCCAGGACCGCGCTGTGGTCATCTACGACGACATGATCCGCACCGGCGGCTCTCTGATTTCAGCGGCTCGCTCGTACCGAGACGCAGGGGCAAGCGAGGTCTTCGCGGTATGCACCCACGGGGTCTTCGCTCAAGAGTCGCTCGAGAAGATTCGGGACAGCGGGGCGCTCGGGGGAATCGCATGCACGAACACCCGCCCTCACGTCCAGGCCCTCGCCGACGGTGATTTCCTGCGCGTGTATTCCGTAGCCGACTTGATCGCGCAGTTCCTAGCCGAAAACGTCTAGCCAAGGGGGATTGTCCCTTTTCGCAATCCCGTAGGTTGCCGCGCCTCTGATTAACCCTTTCAAAAAGGGGACTGTCCCCTTTTTTTCTTAAGGCGCGCTACTCGCTGGGGGCGCCGAAGGTGCGCACGTGATCAACCAGCTCGGTGATCTGCTCCGGGGCCAGCAGCTCGGCGAAGGCTGGCATGGAGGGGGGCTTGCCGGCGGCGATGGTTCTGGCGATCGTCGCGTCGCTGATGCCGTCCTGCCACTCCGCGGTGCTGAGGTTCACCTTCGCTTCACGTCCACCCTGTCCGTCGGTTCCGTGACATCGAGCGCAGTTTCGTTGCCACAGAAGCTCGCCAACCGTGAAATTGGGGCTGTCTTTTTGCCGGACCCGATTGGGGTCGATTTGAGTGTCGGGTGGGTGCGCGTGGTCCTCAGGGGTCCACACGCGAAGGTCCGCCGAGTCGCTCGAACAAGCCGCCATGAATAGGCAGGCCACTATGATCCTGATCAACACCACGCCCCTGTAGCCTATCCGCCGATCAGACTCATCCCGACGCGCTCGTGCTCGTCCTCCGCGGCCTCCAAGAAATGGTGCCCGCGGTCTTTGCCGGACAGTGACCATACCATCGCCCAGGCGAGGTCGAGGTCGCTGCCACCGGCCCGCATGATGTTTCGGAGACTGATCGCACGGCGCGAGGCCAGGCAGGCGCGGATGTCGCCCCGGGCCGTGACTCGGACCCGATTGCAGGTATCGCAGAACTCGTTGCTCATCGGAGTGATGAAGCCCACCCGGTGACCTGAGCCGTTGCGAGCCTCCATGTACCGCGCAGGCCCGTGCCCTTCGACGCCGGTGGACGCTTCAGTGGACACCCGCCCCCCCAGAACCTCGAGGACGTCGTCGGCATTCATCCGCATGCTTTGCGGAAGCTTCGCGCCCTCCCCGAGCGGCATCAGCTCGATGAAACGAGGGCTCGCGCCGAGTGACCATGCGAAATCCACGATGCGACCCAGCTCGTCGTCGTTACGGCCGCGAAGCGGAACGGTGTTGAGCTTCACCTCGAGCCCGACATCGAGGGCGGCGTGAATCCCTGCCAAGACGCGACCCAGGTCACCACCGCGCGTGATCTCGGAGAACCGGCCGGCGTCGAGCGTGTCGATCGAGATGTTCACACCGTGGAGCCCCGCATTCCGCAACGGGCGCGCAAGCTCGGAAAGGCGCGTCGCGTTAGTGGTCATGACCAGCTGCTCGACTTCGGTGCGCCGATGCACCAGCTCGACCAGTCGTACGATATCTTTGCGCACCAAGGGCTCGCCACCGGTGAACCGCACTCGGCGAATTCCCGCAGACGCAAACACCGACACCACGCGCGCAGCTTCTTCGAAGGACAGCAGGTCGCGCCGAATCGCGTGCTCGTCCTCACCGCTCGGCGGCATGCAGTACACGCATGCAAGATCGCAGCGGTCGGTCACGCTGAGGCGCAGGTACGTGTACTGTCGATCGCGCGCGTCGCGCAGCAGCGGGATCGCCTCAAAATCGTCAGGTCGCGCGGGCCAATCTTCGTAGACGGCCGAGCGACTTTCCAGCTGAGGCAGGCGGCGCACCGGCTGAGTCTAAGGGCCCGTGCCTGTGGGTCAACGCTGCTCTGCTCGCTTGACTTCACCAGGGCCCGGTTTCAGGCTCTTCCCTTCCACTGAATCACCGTTCATTCTCAGGAGCTTGGCGCATGGAATCTAATGGAAAACGCGTGGCTATCGTAGCCGGGCTGCGCACGCCCTTCGCAAAGCAGTGGTCCGCATATCGCGAGGTCAGCGCCCTCGACCTGGCCAACATCGTGGTCTCCGAGATGCTTCAGCGAGTCGAGCTCGACCCGAAAGAGATCCAGCAGGTCGTCTACGGGCAGGTCGTCCCCTCGGTCGAAGCCCCGAATATCGCCCGGGAAATCGTGTTGGCCACGGGGATGCCGAAGAGCATCGAGGCCTACAGCGTCTCCCGCGCCTGTGCGACGAGCTACCAGTCGGCAGTGAACGTCGCCGAATCGATCATGGCCGGTGCCATCGATACGGGTGTCGCCGGCGGCGCCGACAGCGCGAGCAACGTCCCGATCACCGTGTCGAAGCGCCTCGCCGAGGCCCTCATGGCAGCGACGAAAGCCAGGAGCATCGGCGAACGCATGCAGGCATTCGCGGGAATTCGCCCCCGGGACCTCGCACCCGTGCCCCCGGCCATCCAAGAGTTCTCGACAGGCCTTTCCATGGGCGACAGCGCCGAGAAGATGGCGAAGGAAAACCACATCGGTCGGGAGGCCCAGGACGAGTTCGCGCACCGAAGCCACTCACTCGCCGCCAAGGCATGGGCGGAAGGCAAGCTCGATGACGAGGTGATGGAAGTCTTCGTTCCCAATCGTTTCAACGAGGCGATCCGCGAGGACAACCTCATTCGAAAAGACACGGCGATCGAGAAGTACGCGAAGCTCAAGCCAGCCTTCGATCGCAAACACGGCACGGTGACGGCGGCGAACAGCTCTCCGCTCACCGACGGCGCCAGCGCCTTGCTCCTCATGCGCGAAGACAAGGCGAAAGCGCTCGGCTTCGACGCGCTCGGCTTCATCCGCAGCTATGCGTTTGCGGCGCTCGACCCCGCGGGCCAGTTGCTGATGGGCCCGTCATACGCTTCGCCGATAGCGCTCGATCGAGCGGGAGTGAAGGTCTCGGACCTCGATCTTATCGACATGCATGAGGCCTTTGCCGCGCAGATTCTCTCGAATACGCAGGCATTCGAGTCGGCGGACTGGTCGCAGAAGCACCTGGGCCGCTCTGGCAAGATCGGCGACATCGATTGGGACAAGTTCAACGTGACCGGTGGCTCGATTTCAATCGGGCATCCTTTTGCAGCTACCGGAGCCCGGCAGATCACACAGACCCTCCGCGAGCTGAAGCGGCGGGGGGGCAACCTAGCCCTTTGCACTGCCTGCGCCGCGGGCGGCCTGGGCGCAGCCATGGTCTTGGAGGCAGAGTGATGGCGAAACAAGGACTCAGCATCGAGAAGCGCGACGACGGCGTAGCCATCGTTCGCATGGACATCCCCGGCGAGCCGATGAACACGCTGAAGGCCGATTTCGTCGATACCTTCATGGATGTGTTCGACTCGCTCGAGAACGACCCAGAGGTCAAGGCGATCGTGTTCACGTCCGGGAAGAAGGACAGCTTCATCGCAGGGGCCGACATCACGATGCTCGAATCCGTGAGCAGCGCAGAGGAGGGCGAGCGCACCTCGCTCGAAGGCCACAAGGCGATGAACCGCATCGAGGCCTGCTCGAAGCCGATCGTTGCGGCGATTCACGGCGTCGCGCTCGGCGGAGGTCTCGAGGTCGCGCTCGCCTGTCACGCCCGCGTAGTGAGCGACAGCAAGAAAACGAAGCTGGGGCTCCCCGAGTCCCAGCTCGGCTTGATCCCTGGCGCCGGTGGCACTCAGCGCCTGCCACGGCTCATCGGCGTGCAACCCGCGCTCGACATGATGCTGACGGGCAAGCAGATCGACCCCAAGAAGGCACGCAAGCTCGGCCTGGTCGACGACGTGGTACCTCCCTCCATCCTCCTCGAGACCGCGGCGGCGCTCGCGCTCTCGCGGGTCGGCTATACGCCCAAGCGCGACAGCTTCATCGAGCAGCTTCGCGACAAGGAGGCCGTCACGGAGTTCGCGCTGGCGAAGAACCCGGTGGGCCGGAAGATCCTCTTCGACCAGGCGCGCAAACAACTACACAAGCAGACGCGTGGCAACTACCCGGCCCAAGATTTGATCATCGATGTCGTCAAGGCTGGCCTCGAGGATGGCTTCGAAGCAGGCTTAGCCGCCGAAGCACGGGCGTTCGGCCGGCTCCTCACCACCGCCGAAGCAGCGAACCTCATGAGCCTCTTCTTCGCGACGACCGCGTTGAAGAAGGACTCGGGTGTCGATGATCCCGAGGTGAAGCCGCGCGAGGTCAAAAAGGTGGGCATGCTGGGGGCCGGCCTCATGGGCGCCGGCATCGCGTACGTCACGACCTCGGTCGCCAAGATCCCGGTGCGCCTCAAAGACCGGGACGCCGACGGCGTGATGGCAGGCCTCCGCTACATCCGCGGGATCATCGACGGCCGCGTGAAGCGCAAGCGGCTCTCCGAGCAACAGGCCAACGCGCTGATGTTGCAGACCACGGGAACGACGACGTACGCAGGGCTTCAGGACGCCGACGTCGTCATCGAGGCCGTGTTCGAGGACCTCGCGCTCAAGGGCCAAATGGTGCGTGATGTGGAGGAATCGGGGCGAAACGACGTGATTTTCGCGTCGAATACTTCCTCGCTACCGATCTCCCAGATCGCCGCGGCCAGCAAGCACCCCGAAACCGTGATCGGGATGCACTACTTCTCGCCGGTTCACAAAATGCCGCTGCTCGAGATCATCGTCACCAATCAGACGGCGGACTGGGTCACCGCGACGTGCGTGGACCTCGGCAAGCGTCAGGGCAAGCACGTGATCGTCGTGCGCGATGGCGTCGGCTTCTACACCAGCCGCGTTCTCGCGCCGATGATGAACGAAGCCGCACACCTGGTCGCCGAAGGAGTGCCCATCGAGAAGATCGACACGGCCATGCTCAACTGGGGCTTCCCGATCGGGCCGATCAAGTTGACCGACGAGGTCGGCATCGACGTCGGCGCCAAGGTCGGGAAGATCATGCTCGACGCGTTCGGTGAGCGCATGAGTCCGCCCGACGGAATGAAGAAGCTCATGGAAGACGAGCGCTACGGTCGAAAGAACGGCCGCGGCTTCTATCTCTACGGCGACAAGAAGAAGGGTGTGGACGAGTCGGTCTACGAGCTCCTCGGCGTCAGCCCCACCAACAAGAGCGTCAGCAGCGAAGACATCGCATGGCGCTGCGCCCTTCAATTCGTCAACGAGGCGTGCCGCTGCTTCGGCGAAGGCATCCTTCGAAGCGCCCGCGATGGCGATGTTGGCGCGGTGTTCGGACTCGGCTTTCCGCCGTTCCGCGGTGGCCCGTTTCGCTTCGTCGACCAGGTGGGCGCGAAGGAGATCCTCGGACGCCTGCGCGAGCTCGAAAAGCAACTCGGGCCCCGGTTCTCGCCGGCGCCGGTGCTCGAAGAGATCGCCCGGAGCGGCCAAACCTTCCACGGAGAGAATCCGGTTCAGTCCGGACAGTCCCGCGGAAACCACAGCCAAACGGCACCACGAGCGACCGCTTAGTGCTTGATTTCCCAGCGGGATTCACTGATTTCCGAATAAGCCCAGGGGTCGATTGCAACGGGGGCCGGACCTCTTTATGATGGACCTCGGTCGGGGACGTGGAACAACGGACACGCAGGAAGCGTTGCTCCGTTGTCGCCCTCGATAAACGACCGAGCACAGAAAATGGCACCCGAGCGAAGAGCACAGAAGCTGGAGACCGCCGCAAGGACGATCGCAGAGAGTCGTCCGAGGCACCGCAGCGTCCTGCTCGTCGAAGCCGACCCCGACCTTCAGTGGAGCCTGGCGCGCATGCTGACGGTCGATGGGAACCGCGTGGTCGGCACGAGCTCTGGAGAGGGCGCCCTCACCGTCATCGAGCAGTGGGACGCTGAGCTGGCGCTGGTAGCGTCGAAGCTCCCAGGGATGAGCGGCATCGAGGTCGCCCGGCAGCTTCGTGAGTGGAACCCCGACCTATTGGTCATTCTCATGGACGAGGAGACCCCGGGGCCGGTGGCCAAAGAGCGTTCGTCCTACGTCAGCGCGTACCTGCCCAAGCCCTTCCGCTTCGAAGCACTGCGTGCTCTGATCGAGTCGCTCCAACTTACACCGGCCCCCGCGGAGTAGCCCTGTTAGGCTTCCTAGGTGTGAAGCGACTGCTTTCCGGGTTGTGTTTCGTACTGAGCGTGTCGCTCTTGTTGGCCTCGGTGGGCGCGATCGGCCAATCGACGCCGGGCTTCATCCACGTCGACGAGATCCGTCCCGGGATGAAGGGCTACGGCCTCTCGGTCTTCCGGGGCACCGTGCCGGAGCGCTTTGACGTCGAGGTCATCGATGTCCTGCACAACTTCCGGCCGAATCAGGACCTGATCCTGATTCGAACGCCGCACCCACTTCTCGACCGGGCGCGGGGCGTGGCGGGCATGAGCGGAAGCCCCATTTATCTCGAGGGCCGTCTCGCCGGGGCATACGCCTACGGCTGGAGCTATGGCACCGACCCGGTAGTCGGCGTGACCCCGATCGCCAACATGCTCGCTGAGCTCGAGCGGCCGGTGCGGCTAGACATGTTCCCTGGTGCCAGGCCGCTCCGGAGCGGACCGAGCGCCGAGTCGACCGGGCGCCCACCGTCGAAGGAACGATTCGCGGGCTTGCCACCCTTTCGAGGGGATCACGAGGTGAGCGCGCTGTCCACGATTCGCGCGCTCCAGAAGCAGCGTGCCGCCACACAGGCGCCAGTCGGCCTTCATCGGGCGACCACGCCGATCATGCTCGGTGGTCTACACGACTCTGTCGCGCACATGCTCGCCAAGGAGCTCGAGCCACTTGGCTTCGTCGCGACCCAATCGAGCGTGGGCGGAAGCTCGAAGGGCGGTCCCAAGAGATTCGAGCCAGGTGGCGCAGTCGCGGTCGAGCTCGCGCGGGGTGACATCAGCATCACCGGGGTCGGCACGGTCACATTCGTCGACAAGGGAGGGCGAACCCTGGCCTTTGGTCACCCGATGATGGAGGCGGGCACCAGCGGGCTCCCGACCGCGACGGCACGCGTGCTCCACGTCTTGGTCAGTGAGTCTCGCTCCTTCAAGATCGCGGAGGCGGGCCAGCCTCTCGGGGCACTGGTGCAAGATCGGCAGCCAGCCATCGTCATCGATCCTGACATCGAGCCGGCACGCATTCCGATTCGGGTGAAGGTGAACGGCGTCGAGGGGGCCCCGAAAACGGAGTGGCGCGTCGAGGTAGCAAGCCACCGCATCCTTACACCCTCGATCGTGTTCGGGGTGATCTTGAACGCGGTCAAATCGACCGCCGGCGACGTGACCGACGTCATATTTCGAGCGAGGAGCGAGGTCGGCATCGAAGGTCACGGCGTCGTGTCACTCGATGAGCAAGGTTTCTCCCCGATGGGCGCCGCCAGCCCGGCCGTGTTTTCGCAGCTGCGGATGTTCGGGCTGATGGAAGCCGCGTTTGCGAACGCCTTCGAAAGCTCCCGTGTGACCTCGATCGACCTGGAGCTGGACCTCGAGCGAAGCCGCGAGGTGTTTCAAGTCTCCGACGCTTCTGTGGCCTCTGATGAGGTCGACCCGGGCGAGGAGGTGACGATCTACGTCAGGCTGCGCCGCGTCGATCTGCCCGACACGATTCGCGCCGTGAAGGTCCGCATTCCGAACGCCGCTGCCGGTCAGACCGTGCGGTTGCAGGTGGCCGCGGGAAACCAAATCGCGATCGAGCAACCTCAAGCGGGTTCGCTCGGCGACCTGATCGAACGGACCCACCGGCGCTACCCCGCCACCTCATTGGTGGTGGCCCTTCAAATGCCCACGCGCGGCCTTAGTTTCGAGGGGCACGTGGTCGATTCGCTTCCCGCCTCCGCGCTAAACTCGCTTCAGCTCGTGAGCAGCACAGAAGATAGCCGCCCGTTCGTCACGCAATCGCGTACGGAGATCAAGCTGCAGCAAGTCGTGATCGGTGGCGCCAACCTTGCACTTCGCGTCCGAGAGGTCGCGCGCGACCAGCTTCTCGGCGAGTAACAAAACGATGAACATCTCAAAGACGACTATTCGAATCGGATTGGCAGGGCTGGTTCTCGCAACCAGCGCGAGCGTTGCCGCGGTGACCACTCAAAGCTTCGTGCTCGATAGCGCCGACGCATTCTTCGCGGGCGAGCTCGAGGGCGCTGCGGTGCACTCCGACGGCTCGGTACGAGCTGGCGCTGTCACGACGCGAACCGGGCTCGATAACGTTCCCCTCGCCTACAGCGTGGCTCAGCGCGGCAGCGCGATGTTCATCGGGACGGGCACCAACGGTGTCGTCTATCGGTTCGATGGGAAGAACGCAAAGGCGTTCGCCCGCACCGGCGAGCTGCTCGTCGCCTCGCTGGCGTTCGGGCGTGACGGCGAGCTGTATGCGGGGACGCTCCCGAGCGGCCACGTCTACCGAATCGATGCCAAGTCCGGAAAGGCGAAACGCTTCTCTAGCCCCGCGGGCGCGAAACACATTTGGGCACTCCACTATGACAAGAAGCGTGGGCAGCTGATCGCAGGGACGGGCCCCGAAGGAAAGGTGTTTGCAATCGACTCGATTGGTCGCGCAAAACTGCTCCACAAGGCCGAGGCCTCGCATATCATGACGCTCTCGGGCGACGGCAAGGGGACGATCTACGCCGGCACCAGCGATAAGGCCTTGGTTCTGCGGATCCGGCCGAGCAACCGAACGGAGGTCGTCCACGACTTTCCGGGCAACGAGGTCACGGCGCTCGACTATCACGACGGGAAGCTGGCAGTGGCCGCCAATACGTTCAAGACTCCCCCAGGAAGCCAATTCAAGCCCTCGGGGGCCGGCAAGCCAGCCACCCCCGCACGCCCGGCTACCCGACCTCGCCCCGGAAGCGGGGAGCTCTGGCGCGTCGACGCCGACGGGCGCGCCGAAATGCTCGTGAGCCGGAAGGATACACATTTCACCGCAGTTCAGTGGGGCAACGACGGCGCGATCTACGCGGGCGGCGGTCACGAGGGCCGCATCCTCCGGGTCGAAGCCGACGCGAGTTATTCGATCTGGGTCGATGTCGAAGAACGCCAGGTCCTCGCGCTCGATCTCCGCTCACAGAACCCTTCGTTCGTCACCGGTGACAGCGCAGCCATTTACCGCGTGCAATCGGGAACGCGGCGCGGCGCGGTTTGGACGAGCAAGGCACTCGACGCGCGCTTCGCATCGAAGTGGGGCCGGCTCACCTGGCGGGGTCGAGGGCGCATCGTTTTCCAAACGCGCTCGGGCAACACCCAGGAACCGGGCGATACCTGGAGCGGCTGGTCGAAAGATCTCAAACAGCCTGGAGCCGTCGCAAGCCCGGCCGGGCGCTTCATCCAGGTGCGCGCGAAGCTCCCGAAAGACGACTCGGCCGAGCTCCGCGCTGTCGAGCTCTTCTATCTGCCGCAGAATCAGCGCGCGCGCGTCTCGGATGTGCAGGGCAGCCGGCCTCCCTCCAAGCGTGGCGAAGCGCCCCGCCAGCCACCCTCGCCAACCACCCTGCTCGATCTGACTTGGAAGGTCGACAACCCCGATCGGGATCCGTTGCGCTACCGCATTGCTTATCGGGAAGATGGCCAATCGGTGTGGCGCGACATGTTTGGTGAAGACTCCGTCCTCATCGAGCCCAAGTACACCTGGAACACCGGCAGTATCCCGGACGGGTACTACGTCGTGCGTGTTGACGCCTCGGATGAGCAGGCCAACCCTGACGAGCTCACCCTGCGGTCGAGCGCCGAATCGGAGCCGATCCGTGTCGACAACCATCCACCGCGCATCGAGCAACTCAAGGTTCACAAAGGGCGCGTGAAGGGGCGCGTCGTCGACGAGCTTGGCCCGATTGCACGCATTCAGATGTCGATCGATGCCGGTACCTGGCGCGACGTGTTCCCCACGGACTCGCTGCTGGACAGCCCGAGCGAGGCCTTCGACGTGACGATTGGAAGCTTGCCGGCTGGCAGTCACATCATTGCCCTTCGGGCGTTCGATGCCTCCGGCAATCAGGCGAACCGCGAAATCACCGTAAGAACGCGGAAATAGAGGCGGGGCTCGAGTTGCACACGTGGAGAGCCCGGCCGGCCGCGGGGCTCAGGACTTCGTAAAACGGCCGACCTTGAGCCTGTGCATGACCGCCAGCTTCTGACGTTCCTTGTAGGCCTGATGGCTCGCGTCGCCAGCCTCGTTGCTTTCGTCCGTCGCCCGGTCGAGCACCTGGAACTCGGTCTGCACGAAGATGGTGTGACCGAGCCCCTCGGTCGCCGACGGCGCGGCAGCCAAGACTTTGTCGGGAACGCGGACGGGCACGTCGGCGACGAAGTGCACGATGCGGTAGCTCGGCGCCGTGAAGCGGTTGTCGATTGCGGACAGCCCATCCTCCAAACCGAGCGGAAGCTGCAACTTCGGAACCAGCTTCGAGAGTGTCGGCTCGGAGCGACAGTATTCATGGAACCGGGCCAGCGTGTTGGTGGATTGGCCGGGGATGACGAAGTTGAAGGGCACGATACTGCGCTGCACGTAATTCAGAACGGGAAAGATGTCGCGCGCGGAACGGGTCACGATGCGAAAGCGAACCTTGTCGTAAATCTGTGACGCGCTGACATCGGGCTTCGACAAGAGCTTGGTGTAGAGCGAATCCCTGTTCTTTCGTCCACCGATGAACTCGAGGATCGGAAAGTCGTTGGCGAGGGCGGCCGCCATGACTCGGTAAACCTTTTGCTCGACCCATTGAAAGACTTCCTCGTCGGCGGTCGGCAGCAGGAACAGGAGCTCGCGCGCCTCGAGGTGGTGGATGATGTGCATCACCTTCAGAATCGCGCAGGCGCAGATTTGTCGATGGCCCTTTGATGACGCGAGCATCATGAGGCCCACCAAGTCCTTCTTTGCCACAGGCTTCGGGACCGGGAAATCGAAGTGACGGCGGAGGTAGTCGATCGCGGCTTCTTTGACCTGCGTCACGCGGGCCGCGTCGCCCTCGTCATCCGGGTCGATCTCCTGGGCGCGCACGAACTCCTCGGCCTCGCCCTCGTTGGCGAAGTTGAAGCGGTGCCAGTCGACCACCGAGCCTCCACGCAGAAGGACGCGGATCCCCTCGAGGTCCGCCAGGGTGAAGTCGCTGAGGCTGCGAAGCTCTGGCAGAGACACGGCTAGGGAGACCGTTCCAACAGAATCGTGCCTAAGAAGATACCGATAGTGACCAGCAGCACGATCGCGTTGAGCGTAAGCCCGCCGTGACAGCCGCTAATCGCGGTCAGTCCGAGCAGTCCCACTCCCCATCTTGATCTCCGTCCCACCATCTCGGGCGCCCGATTGATACCAGTCGGCCGCCGCTGACGCTAGTCGATTGCGCAGAGCCGTTGCTGGCGACGTAGATATCGAATATCGTTGGCAAAACCAATGACGGATTCGATCTTCCCAGCGGGCGCCGAACCGATTCTGCCCATCCTACCCTTGCGCAACTCGGTGCTCTTTCCGGCAACCGTGGTCCCGGTGAACGTCGGCAGGGCCCGATCGGTGCGGCTGATCGAAGAAGCCTGCGGCCGCGAGCGCCCCGCCATCGGGGTGGTGACGCAGCACCGGCCCGAGGTGGAGGACCCAACCTTCGATCAGGTCTATCATACCGGCACCATCGCCCGAGTCCTGAAGGTCATCCGCCTCAACTCGGGGCAGTACAGCGTGGTGTTGCAAGGGGTGAGCCGAATGCGCATCGAGGAGACCCTCGGTCGCCACCCGACGATGCGCGCGCGTGTGCACCGCTACCACGAGACGCCTGCCGTCGACGTCGAGATCGAAGCCCTCGCTGCGCATCTCAGGGAATCGGCGCGCCAACTGCTTCACGAGCTTCCGACCGCATCGCGCGAGTCATTGCACATTCTCGACAACGTACGCGAGCCGGGCGCACTCGCCGACCTCATCGAGTCCAATCTCCCGGTTTCGAACGAGTCCAAGCAGGAGGTCTTAGAAACCCTCGACGTCCGCGAACGCGTCCGGAAGGTGCTCGACCAAGTCAATCGCCAGAACGAGGTGTTGCGGGTCAAGCACGAGATCTCGACCATCGTCGAGGAGGAGATGTCGAGCTCGCAGCGTGAATACCTGCTCCGGCAGCAAATCAAATCCATCCGCCGGGAGCTCGGGGAAACCGACGTCGACGAAGACGAGGTCGAGAACCTACGGGAGCGGATCGCCCTCGGCCGCCTGCCGAGCGAGGCCGAGGCAGCTGCGAAGCGAGAGCTTCGACGCATGAGCAATATGAACACCGCGAGCAGCGAGTACCAAGTCGCGCAGACGTACGTCACGTGGCTCGCCGATCTGCCGTGGGCAAAGATGAACGCTGACCGGCTCGACGTGCCGCAAGCACGACGGGTCCTCGATGAAGACCACTACGGGCTCGAGAAACCGAAACGGCGAATCGTCGAATACATCGCGGTCCGCAAGCTTCGGCGCGACGGACGTGCTCCGATCCTGTGCTTCGTCGGACCGCCGGGTGTTGGGAAGACCTCGCTCGGCCGCTCGATCGCGCGCGCATCGGGCCGAGCCTTCGTCCGCGTCTCGCTAGGCGGCGTGTCCGATGAAGCCGAGATACGTGGGCACCGTCGAACCTATGTTGGCGCGTTTCCCGGCCGCATCATCTCCGGACTGAAGAAGGCCGGGGCCAAGAATCCGGTGATGATCCTCGACGAGATTGACAAGCTCGGCAGGGACCAGCGCGGCGATCCGTCGAGCGCGCTGCTCGAAGTGCTCGACCCCGAGCAGAACCACCAGTTCACGGACCACTACATCGACGTCCCATTCGACCTCAGCAAAGTGATGTTCATTGCAACGGCCAACCAGAAGAGCACCATCCCAGGCCCACTGCTCGACCGCATGGAAGTGATCGAGATCCCGGGGTACACGCCCCGCGAAAAGCTCTCGATCGCCCGCGATTTCTTGATTCCGCGTCAGCTCAGCGAGCATGGCCTGTCGCCGGAGCGCCTGGACTTCTCGGACGAGTCCATCGACCTGATTGTAGACTCGTACACGCACGAAGCAGGCGTCCGAAAGCTCGAGCAGCAAGCCGCAGCCGTGTGCCGTGCCGTCGCAGTGCGCGTCGCAAACGGAGAGGACGTGTCGATCATGGCGGATCCGCCCTTCATCGAGAGCGTGCTCGGCGCGGGCAAGGCAAAGCGGCAAGAGCCAGAGCGAAGCGCGAGAGCCGGCGTAGCGACCGGGCTCACCTGGACCGCCGCTGGGGGTGACCTCCTCTTTGTCGAGGCTACCCGCATGCCTGGCACAGGGAAGCTCCACCTCACCGGTAACATGGGCGACGTCTTGAAGGAGTCCGCTGCCGCCGCATTCACGTTCGTGCGCGCACGCGCAGAAGAGCTCGGCCTCCCGGAAGACTTCGTCAGTCACAACGACATCCACGTGCACTTGCCGGCAGGAGGGGTCCCGAAAGACGGCGCAGCTGCGGGCGTCCCGCTGTTCGTGGCGCTGGCGTCGGCCCTCACGCAGCTCAAAGTGAGGCCGGACGTCGCGATGAGCGGCGAGATCACGCTGCGCGGCAACGTACTCAAAGTCAGCGGCATCAAGGAGAAGTGTCTGGCTGCGCATCGCGCCGGAGTCTCTCGCATCCTGCTGCCCAAACGAAATGAGCCCGACCTCGACGAAGTGCCAGATGAGATCCGGAGAGGTTTAGAGATCTGCCTCATCTCGCGAGTCGACGAGGTGTTGCGCCTCGTTGGCGCGTTCGACGCCGCTGAGAATCCGGGTGGCGCCCCCGCCGCAGCCGAATAGTCCGTGGCGAAACTGTTCACCTTCCGATTGAGTGCAGCGTTTGCGGCCGTCGCCGGCCTTGCGCTCGCATTCATTCCGCTGCTGGCGGTGCACGGTGTGGAAAGCGCCCTCGCTCTGGGCTTACTGCTTCCGCCCTGGGTTGCTGCGACCGCGGCAAGCTACACCGAACGCAATCGGGGGATGCGCGGCCTCGATTTGATGCTCCGCACGGCGGGGTCCGGGTTGTTGATCTGGTCGATCCCGGTCCTGCTGCTCGCGCTGAGCTCACTTCGCGTCCGGCAGTGCGCCCCTGGCGAAGGTCTTGCCTTCATGGTGTTGGGACCGGCCGTCGGCTGCGCGCTCGCCGCCTGCACCGGGGTGTGGGTCGCTGCGTCCACGAACCGGCCGCGGATTTCCCCTTGGATCGCCGCCGCGATCCCCATCGCCGCGGCATTGCTGGGTGTGTGGGCGTTCTACGCGACGCCGACAGTGTACGTGTTTGGCGCGTTTGTGGGCTACTTCCCCGGTGCGATCTACGACGACCTCGTCCAGATCCCGACGCGCTACCTTACCTACCGCGCCACGATGCTGCTCGCGGTTCTCGCGCTCACCGTGCTGTTCGACGCCCTGTGGGACCCAGCATCCGAAAAGCTCGATCTTCGCGGCCGCTCGCAGCTCGGTGCAGTCGCCATCTCCGTTGGGGCGCTGGGAATCGTCGCGGCTTCGTACTGGCACGGGGATCACCTCGGTCATTGGGTGAGCGAGAAGTATCTGATCGAACGACTGGGCAAGACCGAACAGGGGCGACATTGCGTGGTGCACATGCCGCGCGAAACGCGGCCGGAAGACGCCAGGCGCTTGCTCGAAGACTGCGACTTCCACGTGGAGCGCACGCGAACGCTCGTGGGTCTAACCTCGACGGAGCCGGTGACGGCCTATTTCTTTCGGAACCAGAACGAGAAGAAGGACCTCATTGGCGTCGGGCGCACACTGATCGCCAAGCCCTGGCGAGGCGAGGTCTATCTGCAAATGGCAGGCTGGCCGCATCCAGTGCTAGGGCACGAGGTCGTGCATGCAGCGCTCGCCGAGGTAGGACGCGGGCCTTTCTCGGTGGCCGCAACGCTCGGGGGCCTGATTCCAAACGCCGGCATCGTCGAAGGTGCAGCCGTCGCTCTTGCTTGGGACCTCCGAGACGACCTGGACCCGGACCAATGGTCGAGGATCATGAGGGATCGAAACGAGCTGCCTGCGGCAAGTGCGGTCATGAGCGTTCGGTTCAGCGCCCTCCCCGCCCGCCGCGCCTACATGGCGGCGGGTTCGATCATTCGCTTCTTGATCGCGTCGCGTGGGATGGACGCTCTGCTCGCGGCGTATCGGAGCGGCGGGATCGAGCGTCTTGAGGAGCTCGAGGCGCAGTGGCACGCCTATCTCGAGCAGGTCCCTGTAACCGCACATGAGCGCGGCGTGGCCGAGGTCGAGCTGGCGCGGCCGAGCATCTTCGCCTCGGTATGCCCGCACGAGCTGGCAAAGCTCCGGGCCCATCTCGCGGGCGATACGGCCGCCCGTGACGACGCTCGCACGATCGAAACCTGCCGCGCGATTCTCGAGATTGACGAGCATGAGCCCCGGGCCCAGGCCGCGCTGGTCGGTGCCCTGGCCCGCACAGAGAACGATTCGGAGGCGCTGGCAGAGCTCGACGCGCTGCGCGCCGCCATGAACGCTCCCAAACCGATCGTAGCAGCCGCTCTCGAACAATACGCCGACGCGAGCTGGACGCTCGGCAACCTCGAAGAGGCCGCAGGGCTCTACGAGGAGCTGCTGGCGATCCCGCGAACCGACGGACCGGCAAGGCAAAGTGAGGTGAAGAGGCTCGCGCTCGGGGCCAGCCAGGCCGAACAGGACCTGATCTACCAGATGCTGCTCGGCCAGTCATCGAGCCCTGTCGTGGTTCATCTCGCGCAAACCCTGGCATCCGTACGCGATGACGGCCTCGGGCAGTATCTCGAAGCAAGGCAGCTCATGGGTCAGAACCGCTTTGCGCTCGCCCTCCCACTGCTCCAAGAAGCCAAACGTCTGGGCCTGCCGACGCCTCGGCTGGAGCGAGAGCTAAGCCGCCTCTTGGGAATCACATTCTTCGCGGTCGGCCACTATGGCGAGTCTGCCGAAGCCTGGAGGGAGCGCGCTTGGGTCAGCCGCGCTTCGAGCGCAGAGGCACAGCGCTGGCTCGAGCGGATCGACTACGCGCAGACGCGGACCGTCAGTCCGGCGTTGCCAGGTCCATCGTCGGCTCCCCGAGCTGCGCCTTGATGTGAGCCGCTATCGAACAGTCCGCGATGGCGATCGGATCGCCCGCGGCTCTCGCGGAGTCTGCTTTGGGACCAATCTGGCTGCGCACCGTGATCAAGCGCCCGCGGTTCTCGGTACGCGAACGTAGAACGAGCTTGTCCTGCGCGAGGTCCCAGAGAAACACGTCGACCGGGTCTCGGAGGCGGCTCTGGCCCTGCACGACGAGAAGCAGAAAGAAGTCGGCGGGCACGCGCTCTCTGAGGGTGGGGAGCTCACGCTCGATCGCCCGCATGAGTTGCTCTTCCCGCACCGACAGGCGCTGCATGTCGTTGGTGTCATCGATGCGGCCGACCCACTTGGCGGTCAACACCTCCGGCACGTCGGACAAGGCCGACAACGGTGTCAGCTCGAGGCCGAGACAGGCGCCGATGGCGTCCTCCTCCTCGGATTCGACGGCCGCGCGCAGCCCTTCTTCGGACGCTAGCTCGGAGGCGCGCACCTGGAGGTAGACCATCTCCGTGTCGTGTAGGGCAGAGAGCGGGACCTCGGCTTCCACAAGGCGGTTCGCAGCGCCTGACTTCGCGTCGAGCGCCTTGCTTTCGAGCTCGATTCGAGTGGCCTCCAGCTCGTCGAGAACCGGCGCCACGTGCTCGGCGTGCTCAGCCCGAATACGCTCTCTCAGCTCGTCAGCCCGGACCTTTTGGCGCCAGAAATAGGCGCCCGCGAACAGTGCCGCCACCAACACGACGAAACCGACACGCGCCCACGGGATGCGTGGCCGGTATCGGTTCCTACGAACGCCGTCGAACTCGGCAGGAGTGAGCTCGGACGGCTCCATGTCGCGAAGCCTATTGCTCGCGCTGGTTGACCGCAAAGCTCACGTTGCCGTAGCCCGCGGACGCGGCTGAGAACATCACCTTCTTCACGACCCGGAAGTCGATATTGCGGTCCGCCTGCACGATGACCTGGCCTGCGAACGGCTCCGAAGGATGAATCGTCTCCCACTTGCGCTTCTCCGCCTCGAGGCCCTGGATGAGCGGCTCGATGCGGTCCACCTGGGCCGACTGCCCCTGTGTCTGTGTGTCGGCAACGCGGGTGCCATCGAGGGTGATCACGCGTTCGTCGACCGCGATGATCGGCGAGATCTCGATCTGTTGCGTGTTCTTCGCATCAGGCATGGTGATGGTCGGCTGCTGCGCGACCAGCTCACCTGAAGCGGAAAACGACATGAGCAGGAAGATCACCAACACGATCAGGAAGTCGATGAATGGGATCAGTGGAATCTGGTGGTCCACTTCTTTGCGCCCGTGACCCGAAACGCGGTCGCGAACGAACTTCAGCGGAATGTTTCGGAGCAGCTCAGGTTCTGGCCGTTTGATCGCCATGATTTCCCCCTACAGGAACGCAGCCCCGTCAGCCATCGACAGGTTTGCGAAACCCGCCGCAGCGGCAACATCCATTGCCCGAACGACGTCCTCGTACCGGACCCCGTCCTCGGGCGCGACAATCAAATCGTCGCGCTTGTCCCACGCCTGCTTCCATTGAGCGAGCTTGGTTTCGAGCTCATCGACGTCGAACTCTTTCTGGTCCGCGACGACGCGCTTGCTGATGTCGATACTCTCCCCGGCTGAAGACCCGAGGACGTACCCCGAGTTCCGGACCTGCAGGATGAGCTTCACCTTCTCGTCCTCTGGTGGGGCATCTTCCGTCGAAGCCTGCCCCGGGACTTGTTGATTGGCGTTCATCGCGGCCAGCTGATTCCAAACCGCGGTCGCCAACAAGAACATCACGCAACAAAGCAGGAGGTCGATGAAGGGAATCAGGGGGATTTCCTGATTGACCGCTTTCTTTCCGGAGCCGCCTCCGCCGCTATCGATTGCCGCCATTGGAGCCGTTACTCCGCGGGCATGTTCTGAAGGTCGACCTTGGAGCGGTTGCCCACGACCAGGTTCAGAACCTGCACGGTGGCCGCATTGATGTCGTCGATGATCTTCTGGGTCTTGCCGTTGAGGAGGCCCATCATCAGGAGCGCGAAGACCGCGGTGATGAGACCGAAGGCGGTGCAGTTCATCGCTTCTTCGATGCCCTTTGCCAAACCGGTCGCCTTGCTGGCCGCATCCGCTTTGGCCACCTCACCGAACGCGGTGATGAGACCGACGACGGTTCCGAACAGACCGCAGAGCATGCCGACGTTCGCGAGCAGACCGAGGTATGGCGTGCGCCGTTCGATCAGCGGTAGCTCCTTGAGCGCCGCTTCATCCATGGCCGCCTGGACCTCGGCGTCCGGCCGGTTCACCTTGAGCAAACCCTGCTTGACGATGCGTGCCAGCGGGTTGTGCTCAGCGGAGCAAACCTTGATCGCGCCTGCGACGTCTCCCGCGGTGATGCACTTCTGCATCTTCGCGATGAACTCGTCCTTGTCGATCGACGCTTTGTAGAGATACATCGCGCGCTCGATCGTGAATCCGATCGCAAACACGAGACAAACGAGGATCAGCCACATCGCCCATCCGCCTGCTTCAAAGTGGTATGCCAACTTGGCCATTTCTTCCTGCCTCCTGCGAACTTTACCTCGACAGTGTTATCCGGACCCCGACTGAGTACGGTGCAATCCCCATCACTGTCTTCTGACTAAAACTCGCTGTTCCCCCCAGAACAGTAAGCAATTCCAAGGTTTGCTTACTACATCTGGATGATAACGGTTGGATCCAGCAAGTCAACATCGTGCCCGACTCAGCTCCTTAGAAACCGGAAAGAGCGCGAGCTTGGGTCCCAAAGCGGAAAAAGCGGTAGTCGCGTTGACAAGTTCGCGGGGGGTGGGGTAGCTTGCCCCTCGGTCAAGGGGTTCGCCCCGACAGTCGCAATGATTTCAATGGATTCCAGCGTTCTGGGTCCAAATTTCAGTGAGGCTGGAGGGAAGCGAAAAATAGGGGTTTCTCGCCAAATCACCGGCGAGCCGGAGGGAGCCGCAAGCATGCATGAAATCTGGGAGGCACTGGTCGAAGGTGCTCCGTTTTCGTTCATCAATCTCGGTGTTTTGGCTTTTGGCGTCGGCGTCATCATCGACCGCGCTTGGTACATTCGAATGAACTACAGCGTCGATGCGGCGGAGTTCATGAACCGAATTCGAAAGCTGGTGCAGGCGGGGAACATCGACCGGGCGATTCGCCAGTGCGAGGCGAAGGCCGTGCCGCTGCTCGAAGTCGTGAAGTCCGGCCTGACGCAGGTGAACCGGGGGGAAGAGGCGGTCATCGCTTCGATGGAAGAGAAGATGAGCGAGGTGATCCCGGCGCTCGAGAAGCGAACCGGCGCGCTGTGGACCTTGGCCAACATCGCCACGCTAATCGGCCTGCTCGGCACGATTAGCGGTCTCATTCGTGCCTTCAAGGCGGTCGGCACCATCGACGACCCGTCTCAGAAGACGGCACTGCTTTCCGCGGGTATCGCCGAGGCCATGTGGAACACGTTCCTCGGTCTCTTGATCGCGGTGATCTTCATGGTCGCTCACCTCGTGCTTCACGGGCTGACGAAGCGGCACAAGCACGAGATGGAAAAGGTCACGATGCAGCTCGAGAACCTCCTCACGCTGCGCCGGCAAGGCGGTTGATCGGGCCCGGCCATGCCCGCACGACTGACACCGCGCCAACGAGCCTACATCCGGAAGCGAACGCGCGTCCCCGATCTCGATCCGTCCGAGCTCAGTGATGAGCTGAACATCGTCCCGTTCTTGGACATCGTCGTGAACATCGTCATGTTCTTGTTGATGACGCTGACTACGGTCGCCTTCTTTTCGCAGGTCGAGGCCGCGTTGCCGGAGTATCGCCAAGGTGGCATCGGCAAGCGCGCCGCCGCGGATGAAGCCCTCAACTTGAACGTGACGGTCACCCGGGAGGGGGTCGTCGTCTCGGGGTCAGGTGGCAAACTCGCGCGCGGGTGCACCACCACGGCGCCCGGTAAGGTCATCACGGTGCCCGCGGGAATGACTGGCGAGCAGGACTGGGCGGGCCTCACCACGTGCGTCGGCCGCGTGAAGAAGCAGTTCGAGGACGAAACCCGGGTGACGCTCAGCGCCGACCCGGAGGTTCCCTACGAAGACCTGATCGGGGCCATGTACGCAGTTCGTGGTGATGACAACGAGCTGTTCCCTGACGTCTTGCTCTCGGCGGGGATCCGATAATGGCGAACGAAAGCAGCAGGCCGCCGCGCGATTCTATAGCGCCGCCCGTCTCGATTACGCCGGTGTCGATGTCGTACGTGAACCGGGTCGTCCGCGCGAAGCTCCGCCGCCGCGCCGAGCCGGAGCACTTCGGGCTCAACATCTACCCGATGATGGACATGCTGACGATCCTGCTGGTCTACATGATGGCGATCTTCGCGACCTCGTCGGCAGCGGCAGTTCAGGAAAGCGCTGAGCTGCGCATTCCCTACTCCACCTCGAAGGTCGAGCTCAGCGACGCCCTTTCCGTCCAGATCTCGCGAGGCGGGGTCGTCGTGGACGGCAAGTCCGTCATCGAGCTCCGCAACGGCATCGTAGACCCGAGCCTCAAACAAGGCGGCAGCAGCGGGTTCTTGATCACACCGCTGTACAAGACCCTCAGCGAAATCCGCGACCGCAAGAAGCGAACGGAGCAACGCTTTGCGAACCAGCCATTCGTTGGAGACGTGCAAATCATCGCCGACAAACGCACACCGTACCGAACGCTGAGCGAGGTGATCTACACACTCGGTCAAACCGAGTTTAAGAATCTCCGCTTCGTAGTGAACAAGAAGACCGAGTAGACGCGGGCACCGTACGACCGGAGAACGGCACGCGACGCACGTGCTCGCGAGCGAAACGGGGCAGACCCCTTTTCGTTGCAGGGAAGAGGAGCTCGAATAGCTCGGCCGAGAGTAAAGCCTGTTATTCGAGCGCACCCGCTGCGCCCCCCACGCCCCAAACGCAAAGGCTGCGCGCCGTAGCCTGACATTCCCCAACGAAACCGGGGCTCCCACTTGGCACGCCCGATGCACCTACCTAACCGCACTTAGGGGCGCACTGCGCCACAACCCGGGAGGTTGTTATGCGGTACTTAGTTGGCTTTGGGTTGGCCCTGGCGTTGGTGGCTTTCCCCATGAGCGTAAACGCACAAGGGGCAGAGGGTGCCTCCAAGCAGGCAAGCGCGGCCTCATTTGTCCATGGAGGGGGGCTGTTGCCGCCGCAGCTGATGTTGCGGGTGAGCTATTACCTATACCTCGATGCGGATGCGGACACTGGCGCC
>CALLDH010000339.1 GCA_937998345.1 uncultured bacterium
CTCGACCAGCACGCGGCCCAGGAGATCGAGGAGCGAGGTGTCGAATCGTCCTTCAAGGGCTACGATCCCGGTGGCCTGCCCAAATACCCGGCCGTTCTCTGCGTTTCCGTGAACGACGAGATCGTCCACGGAATCCCCGGACCCCGTGTTCTCAAGGAAGGGGACATCGTGGGCCTGGATTTCGGTGTGTCGGTAGAGGGTTATCACGGCGACTCCGCGGTCACGGTGCCGGTCGGCAAGATCTGCCCGGAAACGCAGAAGCTCCTGGACGTGACCCGGGATTCGCTGGATCGCGGGCTCGACGCCGTGCGGGCCGGAAATCGCCTGTCGGACATCGGGCACGCGGTGCAAGTGCGCGTGGAAAAAGAGGAATACTCGGTCGTCCGCACCTTTGCGGGGCACGGGATCGGCAGCAAACTGCACGAGCCGCCCTGGATCCCGAACTACGGAGCACCCTCGCGGGGGCCCCGTCTGTTGCCCGGGATGGTGATGGCGATCGAGCCGATGGTGAACGTGGGTGGGCCGGGTGTGCGGATGTTGGACGATGAGTGGACGGCCGTGACCGAAGACGGTTCACTCTCCGCCCACTTCGAACACACTGTGCTGGTTACGGAAAGCGGCCCGGAGGTCCTGACGAGGATCCCGGGATCGCATTAGGAGCGCGACTCCAGAATGGGGTCACGCGACGCTGCAAAGCGAATCCGTAGGGTTCGCCTGCTAGTGACTGGAGAGGGCAAGCGATGAAGGTTCGAGCATCCGTGCGGAAGATGTGTAGTAAGTGCCGGATCATTCGCCGGCACGGTGTGGTTCGCGTTCTCTGCGAAAACCCGAAGCACAAGCAGCGGCAAGGCTAGGAGGCACGACCATGGCAAGAATCGCAGGTGTCGATCTGCCTCGCAGCAAGAGGCTCGAGATTGCGTTGACCTACATCTACGGCATCGGTCGTACGACAGCGCGAGAGATCTGCGGGAAGGCGGAGATCGATGCAGCCTCCAAGACCGATGTTCTCTCCGAGGGCGAGGTGGTGCGGCTCCGCGAGATCATCGAGCGGGACCACAAGGTCGAGGGTGACCTTCGTAGGGAAGTCTCGCAGAACATCAAGATGTTGATGGATATCGGATGCTACCGCGGTCTGCGTCACCGTCGAGGATTGCCGGTGAGGGGGCAGCGTACACACACCAATGCGCGGACTCGAAAGGGTCCGAAGAAGACTGTTGCCGGCAAGAAGAAGACGCTGGCGAAGAAGTGAAACTCTTTGAAGAAGGTGGCATGAGTTGAAGAAAGGTGTTCGAAAGAAGGTAAAGAAGAACATTCAGACCGGAGTTGCGCACATCCAGTCGACGTTCAACAACACCATGATCACCATCACGGACGTGGCCGGGACTGCACTGTGCTGGTCGACTGCGGGTGGCCAGGGATTCAAGGGCTCGCGCAAGTCGACTCCCTTCGCGGCCCAGGTGGCGGCCGAAGAGTGCTCCAAGAAGGCGATGGAGCACGGGATTCGCCAGTTGTCGGTCTACGTGAAGGGTCCGGGTTCGGGTCGCGAATCCGCGGTGCGGGCGCTACAGGCAGCGGGAATCAAGATCACCCTGATTCGGGATGTCACTCCGGTTCCGCACAACGGTTGTCGCCCCCCGAAGCGGCGAAGGGTCTAGGAGGAGCAGATGGCTCGATACAAGGACGCGGTCTGTCGCCTCTGCCGGCGGGAGGGAACGAAGCTCTTCCTGAAGGGAGATCGCTGTTTCAGCGCGAAGTGCGGCATCGAACGCCGAGCGTATCCGCCGGGCCAGCACGGCCAGGGCAGGGCGCGGTTCTCCGATTACGGCGTGCAGCTGCGCGAGCAGCAGAAGGTCAAGCGGATGTACGGCCTGCTCGAGAAGCAGTTCGCCGACACGATGGGCCGCGCGTCGCGCATGAAGGGGCGAGCGGGTGAGAACCTCCTGGTTCTCCTCGAGCGACGCCTGGACAACGTGGTATTCAGGATGGGCTTTTCGACATCTCGCGCCGAGGCGCGCCAGCTCGTGAGGCACGGCCACTTTCTCATCGATGGCCGCCGCGCGAGCATCCCGTCGATGCTCGTCAAAGCCGGAGCCGTGATTTCGGTCGCCGAGAAGTCGCGCAAGATTGCCCGGATCTCGGGAGCACTCGAAACGCTCGAGAGCCGCAGCGTCCCTCAGTGGGTGGAAATCAACAAGGAAGCATTTGAAGGCACCGTAAAGTCTCTACCCGTTCGGGAAGACATCACGATGCCGATTCAGGAACAGCTGATCGTCGAGTGGTACTCGCGCTGATCACTCCGAAACAGCCGGATTGGGGGTATTGACCGTGCAAGAGCAACTGGTCGCAAGAAATTGGCGTGAACTGATTCGTCCTCGAAAACTCGAGGCGGACGATTCCCAGAGCGAGCGCTACGGGAAGTTTTCCTGCGAGCCGCTCGAGCGCGGCTTCGGGACCACGCTGGGTAACGCACTTCGCCGCGTGCTTCTCTCGTCTCTTCAAGGTGCGGCGATTACATCCGTCCGCATCGAGGGCGTGATGCACGAGTTTTCTTCCATCCCCGGAGTGATGGAAGACATGTGCGATGTCGTCCTGAATCTCAAAGACGTCCGGCTTCGGGTTCACTCCGAAGAGCCGAAGTTGCTGCGCATTCGCCGCAAGGGCGAGGGCATCCTGACGGCGGGTGATCTGGTCGTAGACGACCCGACGGTCGAGGTCCTCAACCCGCAGCAGAAGATCGCAACACTCTCTGCGGAAGCGGACATCGAGATGGAGTTCGGCGTTGGCGTGGGCAAGGGGTATCGACCCGCGGACGCGAACAAGAGCGAAGAGATGTCCATCGGAACGATTCCGATCGACTCGATCTTCTCGCCCGTTCGCCGGGCCAACTACGTGGTGACGCCCGCTCGCGTGGGGCGCGATACCGACTTCGACAAGCTGACGCTCGAAATCTGGACTGACGGGACCGTCG
>CALLDH010000340.1 GCA_937998345.1 uncultured bacterium
ATTGGCAGTGCTTGCCGTGGTGGGTCTCATCGTCGTCGCGTGGATTCCGAATCCCGTCGAAGTCGAGGTCGCAACGGTCGCGCGAGGGCCGCTCGTCGTCACCGTCAACGAAGACGGCCGAACCCGAGTCAAAGATCGGTATCTCGTCTCCGCGCCGATCACGGGCAACTTGGCGCGACTCGACCTCGAGGCCGGCGATCCGATCGAAGAGGGTCAAGTCCTTGCTCGACTGGTCCCGCTGCCACCTCCACTCCTCGACTCGCGGACCAGGGCTGAGGCGAAAGCACGCGTCGACGCGGCTATCGCTGCTCGCAAACAGGCGCAGGCGGCGATCAACCGCGCCAGGTTTCAGCGTGATTTCGCCAAGCAGGAGTCGGAACGAGCGCTCGCCGTCGTGAAGCAAGGGGGGTTGGCGCGGAGCGACGCGGATCGCGCGGTGTCCACCTATCACGGGAGCCAAGAAGACCTCCGGTCAGCCGAGTTCGGGGGACGCGTCGCGGAGCATCAGCTGACGCTCGCCCAGACCGCACTCATGCAACTCACTGGGAAGGGGGGGGAAGGCGAGCAGCTCGACATCATCTCACCCGTCGCCGGCCAAGTCCTCAAAGTGTTCCAAGAGAGTGAAGGCGTTGCTCCGGGCGGCACGGCCATCGTCGAGGTGGGCGACCCCGCCGCTCTGGAGGTCGTGGTCGACGTGTTGAGCCAGGACGCCACACGCATTCCCGCTGGAGCGAAGACTACAATCGAGCGCTGGGGCGGCAAGAGCTCACTCCTCGGTCACGTGCGTGTCGTGGAGCCGTCTGCGTTCACCAAGCTTTCGGCGCTCGGTGTGGAAGAACAGCGTGTCAACGTCATCATCGACATGGACGACGATCGCGAGCTTTGGTCCAGCTTGGGAGATGGCTACAGAGTCGAAGCGCGTATCTCGGTCTGGGAGGGAGAGGACGTGCTGAAGGTTCCAGCGAGCGCCGTGTTTCGCTCGGAGGAAGCCTGGGCCGCGTTCGTCGTCGAAGATGGGACCGCCGTCGTCCGAACGGTGGAGCTCGGAGAGACCAACGGACTCGAAACCGAGGTCTTGTCGGGCCTGGACGAGGGCGACGCAGTGATCGCCTATCCAAGCGACAGCGTCCGTGACGGCGTGTCCGTCAAGGCGAGGTGAACCCAGCATGGAACCGCTATTTGAGCCGTTGGTGCCGTCGCAGTTCGCGGATCTCTTTCAAGATACCGAGCTCCTGAGTCACTTGATCGCGACTCTGGTCTTGCTGGTGTCGGTTCTTGCGATCCGCTACGTCGCCCTTCGCTTCATTCGCCGAGCGCTTCCAAGCAACGACAAGCTTCGACTTCGCTGGTCGTCACAGATTAGGGGCCTCTCGTATGCGATATTGGCATTTGGTCTTCTCACCATCTGGGCGGCGGAGCTTCAGACGCTTGCCGTGTCCTTCGTCGTCCTCGCGATGGCGATCGTTTGGGCTACCAAGGAGACGATCGCATGTATCCAAGGTGCCGTGTACCGCGTGAGCGCGAACGCGTTTGAGGTTGGCGATCGGATCGCTCTGTCGTCGGTTCGCGGAGATGTCATCGATGCGGGTCTATTGAGCACGCTGGTCCTCGAGGTGGGGCAGGGGCACCAGCGGACCGGTCGGACGATCAGCATCCCGAACAGCATGCTCATGACGGAGCCCGTGCTCAACGAGAGCCTCGCGGGCGAGTACATGCTGCATCTGATGACGATTCCGGTCGATCGGAGCGAAGACCTAGCGGCGATGGAGCGCAAAGCGCTTGCCGCCGCGCGAGAGGCCTGCGCCGAATTCATCGACGACGTTCGCCGGCCGATGGCAGCGCGGTATCGCCGCCATGGGTTGATTCCTCCGGTCGTCGACCCCCGGGTCACGTATCAGTTCGTCGACAAGAACACGGTCAACATCTTGCTGAGGATCCCCACGCCAAGCCGCCTCGAGCGCCAAGTCGAGCAGCGTGTCCTCCGAGCCGTGCTCGACGTTCCAAAGGATCGCGATACGCTCCCCCCACCTGCGCAATGACATCATCCGATCTCGAATCTCGAATCGCCCGCCTCGAAGCCATCGAGGCAATCAAAGCCCTCAAGGCTCGCTACTGGTACTGCTGCGACCACAAAGACGTCGAGGGGGTGCGGGACTGCTTTCTCGATGGGCCAGTCGAGATTCACTACGACGGTCCGGTTGGATTGGTGAATCATCGAGATGGGCTCTACCAGATCTTCAAAGATGTCGCGTGCCAGACTCACATCGTCGAGATGCATCATGGTGGGCCGCCGAACATCGAGGTGAACGGTCCCGAAAGCGCCAACGCGACCTGGGGCTTGGTCTACCACCTCATGAACACCGAGGCACAGACGGTGAGCATCGTGGGTGGCTACTACGAAGACGAATACACACGTGTCGACGGGCAATGGTGGATCAGCAAGGCGCGTTTCAAGGTTTGCTCTGCCGTGACGTACGGCTGGAAGGACGCAGCGCTTCGCCTGCTGTATGCGGGCGCCTCCTTGCCTGCTCTGCCCGCGTGAGGCCATCCGCCGGTTGCCGACCGATGGCGTATTTGTCAGGGTGCCGGCCCGATGGAACGAATAAGACGAGTTGACGGCCTCCGCTGTCTGGTCACGGGAAGTGCCGGTTTTGTCGGCAGCAATCTGGTTCGCGCCCTGCTCGCACGTGGCTGCGAGGTGCATGGGTTCGACAAAGCCCCCGCGCCATTCGACGACCCGAACCTTCGCTGGTTTCGCGGCGACATTCGCGGCGATGAGGCGCTCCGCGAGGCGTGTGAAGGGGTCGACACCATCTTTCACACCGCCGCGATGATCGAGACGCTCACCTACGCGCCCAAAGCTTTCGGGGATCTCGTTCGCAGCGTCAACATCGAAGGAACGCGTACGGTGCTGCACGTTGCCAAGGAAGCCGGCGTCCGTCGGCTCGTTCACACGAGCTCGATCATCACTGCGTCCGGCGAGGAGCATTGCGGGGTTGGCGAAGCCACGCCGTACAGCACCGCATCCGACCTCTACTCCACGACGAAGGTCGCTTCAGAGCAACTCGTCCTTGCGGCCAACGGCGACGGAAGGTTGCTCACTTGCGCCCTTCGCCCCGGCGGGATCTACGGCCCCGGTGAACGCAACAACCTCATTGGGCCCCTGATCAAGTCCCTCAAGCAAGGCGGTCCTCTCGTCTTTTTTGGCGACACATCGACACGCTTGGACTACACGTACATCGACAATCTGGTCGACGCGCAGATCCGTGCTGCGGAACGACTCGTCGACGGGTCTCCCGTCTGCGGTCAGGCCTATTTCGTCACCGACGGCGATCCGATCAACACCGGAGCATTCAGCCGGACGCTCGTCGACGAGATGGAACTCGACGCCCGGGCGATTCGAATACCGGCCCCGGTGGCTCGTGCACTGGCAACCGCGGGAGAGCGCGTGTTTCAGGTCTTCGGCAAGCCCAAGCCGCCGGTGAGCATGGTCGAAGTCCGGCTCTGCGTGAAGAACAGCTACTTCTCGATCGAGAAGGCTCGGCGCGATTTGGAGTATCAGCCGATCGTCGACACCCGTGAAGGCCTCAAGCGGACCGCCAAGGACGCTCGCGCGTACTACGACAGCCTTTGAGAGCTCGGGCGCCCATGCGCGCTAGGTGCTCGCCACTTGCTCGACGGGTCGAAGCGACTGGCGTTCCTGCCTCCAAACGCGTCGAATCCCCGGAAGGGTCACGAACAGGCCGGCGATAGTCCACGGCACCGTTGCCATGAAATGTCCAGCGATCGCGACGGATGCAGCAACTTCGGGCGCCGCACCCATGAGCTCGAGCGCGTAAGCGCAAGCGACGTGATAGGTGCCGATGAATCCTGGGGACGACGGGATCATCACGCCGGCCGAGACGAACAGAAGGACGACCACGGGCGCATAGAGCGGGAGCGACAAGCCGAACGCCCACAGCCAACACTGGATCGTCAGCAGTCCAATCGCGCGTGTCACGAGAGTGATACCGATCACCGAGAGGATCATGCTCCGAGATCGCAGGGCTCCGAGTCCTTCGGAGAATCGCTGCGCCTTGTCGACCAGCCAAGCCTGGGCCTTTGCGCTCAACGGTCGGACCAGCACGGCCACGACGCTGGATATCGCCGAGGGATGGGTTGCGAGCCAAACCGCCGTCGCCAGACATGCGAAAACGATGCTCGCAATCATCAGAAGTCGGTCGGCGCGACCGAGATCGATCGCGAGCAACGGAGCCGCGATTGCCGCCAGCATCAGGAGCGACATCAAGTCGACCAGCCGGTCGAGGCCGACGACGGCGGCCGTGGAGCTACGGGAGATTCGACCGGCGCGAGCGAGTAGGTCGATGCGGACGAGCTCGCCTAGACGAAAGGGAAGCAGATTGTCGGTGACGTAACCTGAAAGCCAGGCGAGGAAGGACTCGGAGAACCGGTAACGGCGAAGTGGAAGAAGGAGGATCCGGGTTCGTGTGGCGTTGAGAGACAAGACAGCTCCCTTGGTCAACACACAGAGCGATAGAATCCACAGGTTGGCCGAGCCGAGAGCGGCCAACAGCTGCTGCCCGTCGACCCGCCTCAAGAAGTAGTACAGGGCGATTCCCGACAGCGCGAAGCCGAGCCCCACGAAGACCCGGTGCCTTGGCATGCTCCCGGGCGAGCTCATTCGCCCGCGAGCTCCACGCGCTGCTCGAAGAAGTCGTAGACGTCGGGGAGGGGCGCCCCTTCGTTGCCGAGAACGCCAGCGGAAATCGATGCGAGCGAGCTGCCAACGTACATTCCAACGGGCATGGGCTCACCCGCGAGCTGCGCGAGGCTCGCGCCGGTGAGGAACACATCGCCGGCTCCTACCGCGTCCACCTCATTCACCTCCAAAGCCGGCAAGTAGTCCGTTCGTAGTCGCAGCCCCTTCTTGCTCGGCGGCTCGAATGCAAGGGAGCCCCGGCGTCCCATCGTGACGATTAGGCCCTTGGCTCCACTTGCCGCGTAGTAGCGACTCGCGAGATTCGAGATGCCGCTTTCTGCATCGGCCAGCGCAAAGCGGAGCTCGTCCTCCGTGGGCGTGGCGAGCTGAGGGCCGCGGAATTTCAGAATGTTCGCCTGACCATTCGTGCTGACATCGGCGAAGTACGGCTTCCCAGCCGTCGCGGCGAGCTCGGAGATGGCTTCCGAGAGAGTGCTCCCAAAGAGACCATAGCCGAAGTCGGTGACGACCAATCCGTCGTGCGACTCGAGCAACTCACCCAGGCGGCCAATGAGGTCCGCGGTGGTCTCGATCGGGATCGGCGCCGGATTACCACGGTCGACTTTGAAGACCTTCTTTCCGCCGACCAGGAATCGCGACTTCGTGTACGTGCCCCGACTCGGAACTAGCAGATTGTGCACCTCGGCGCCGAAGCGCCTCAAGGTGCTCTGAATGCGCTCAAAGCCCTCGTCTTCGGCGCAGCAGGTCACGAACGTGGCCTTCGCGCCAAGCGCTGCGGCCTGTCGCGTGATTAGACCTGCGCCACCAACGAACCACTCCTCGCTGATCGGTTTGACGGAAATGATTGGGCTCTCAGAAGCAACTCGTGCGCCTTCACAGTGCGCGTAGTGATCGATGATCGCGTCGCCGAGTACGAGAACGCGCAGATCGGAGAAGCGGGAGATAGCGTTCTTCAACCGCGCTGCCGTGATCTCGTTGCTTCGACAGAAGCGCTGAATCTTCTGTTGCTCCATGTCTAGAGTATTGCGCTTGCGTCGGCCGATCTCGGTGGACGAGAAGATCACGTCGCCGGATCCGAGCACGACTCGTCCCCCGTACGATTCGACGATCTTCTTTTCATTGGCGAAACGAGGGTCGCTTTTGGATTCGTACTCCCGCCCTTTGACGTAGATGTCCGGCTGAAGCGCCTCCAGGACTGGCCCGGCCCACTCGTCCACACTGAGCGCCACATAGTCGACGCAACCGAGCTCCGCGAGATTGTCGAGTCGTAGATCCTCGGGGATGTATGGCCTTTCGTAGCCCTTCATCACTACGTCGTCACTGCTCACGGTGACGATCAGGACGTCACCGAGACTTCTGGCGAACCTGAGATAGCGGATGTGGCCCGGGTGAACGATGTCGAAACAGCCGTGACACTGAACCACGGTCTTGCCTGCCTTTCGCAAACGAGCGCGCTCGGCACTCAAGTCAGCGACGGTGAAGATCTTGCGGTCCGCTTCAGGCGTTCGCACGGGTCTTGCTCCACGCAATGAGGATTTCGATCAGGGCGTCGCGGTTGGAAGGGTCGAGCTCCGGCGATACGGGGAGGCTCACGATCCGTTGAACCAGAGTTTCCGTGTGGGGTAGGGACACCGAGCCGAGCGACTCGAGAGCCCTCTGCTTGTGAATGGGAATCGGATAATGCACTTTGGCGTCGAAACCTCGCGCCGCCAGGTGATCGATGAGGTTGTCGCGCTCGTCGTGGCGAATTACGAACGCGCTGAACGAGGGCTCGCAAGACTTGGTGACAGCGGTCAGCTCGAAATACGGTTGGAGTGAGTTCTGATACGCGGCGCCGTGGTGCCGCCGCGCTGCCGTCCAGTCCCTGAGGTGAGGGAGCTTGACGTTAAGAATCGCCGCCTGCAGCGTATCGAGTCGCGCATTCTCGCTCGCAACGTCGACCCGATCGCGGTCGCGATGCCCGAGCGAGCGGAGCCTTCGGAGCAGCGCGGCGTGATCTTTATCGTCGGTGGTGATGAAGCCACCGTCGCCGCAGGCTGCCAAGGTCTTCAACGGATGCAGCGAAAAGCAACCCGTTCCGAAGCTGCCCACGCTGCGCCCCCGGTATGTGGCTCCTATCGCCTGCGCGCAGTCCTCGACCAAATGGAGTTGGTTCTCGGTGCAGAAGCTGTGGATGGGCTCCATGTCGCAAGCAACCCCACCGAGATGCACGGGAAGCACCGCCTTGGTTCGGGATGTGAGCTTGGAGGACAGCAGATTCGGATCCATCAGCGCGGTGTCGGGGTCGACGTCGACGAACACCGGGGTCGCGCCGACCAGCAGGATGGACGTGGCGGTGGCCACATACGAGTGCGCAACGGTAATGACTTCGTCGCCAGGGCCAATGCCCAACGCCCTCATTGCCAGCGTGAGAGCAGCGGTTCCGGAGCCAACTCCGATGACGTGCTCGACCCCCAGCGTGCTTGCGAGCCCACGTTCGAAGTCCGCTACCTCGGGGCCGTTGATGAAGTGTCCATGGCGCAAGACCCGATCGACGGCTTCGAGGATCTGTGGCCGGAGCGCTGCGTTCTGTCTGACGAGATCGACGTAGGGGACCGCGGTCATGAAGCTTGCTTTGCAACGATTCGCCAAACGTCGGGGTGCGCCTTCATCCAGGCCACATTTCTGTAGACCGTCGACCGGCTGTCCGAAACTTGGCCGGCGTCGTAGGCGTCCCGCAGCTCCTTCACCGCTGTGACGAGGTCGCGTTGTGGCTCGAAACCGAGCTGCTCGCGGGCCGCATCCGCACAAAGATGATACGAGCGCGGGTCGTTCGAGGGGACCGTATCGATCGGTAGCGAGGGGTCCAGCTCGTTCCGGATCATCTCCGCCAGCGACATCACAGACGCGTTTTCTCGGCTCACGTTGAATGCCTTGCCCGAGATCTTGTCAGCGGGCGCATCGATCAATGTGCGGTAGAACGCACTGAGATCTCGGACGTGCACGTTGGGCCGCATCTGGGCTCCCCCAAATACGCAGATCCGGCCGTCCGTGAGGCCTTGGTCAGTCAAGAGATTGATCGTCAGATCGAGACGCAGGCGTGGCGAGTACCCGCATACGGTGGCGGATCGCACCGACACCCCAACGAAGCTGTCATCAACCAAGCTGTTGAGGGTCGCTTCTCCTTTTGCTTTGCACTCGGCATAGATCGTGATCGGATCCAGCGGCAGGTCCTCGGTGACGTTCTCTGTCTCTTTGACGCCGTAGACGCTGGCGGAGGATGCGTATAGGAACCGCTTCACACCATGTCGCTTCGCGGAATGCATCAGGTGCTCGACGGCTTCGAGGTTCACACTCCGTGTGACTTCTGGGTCCAGCTCTGAGCTCGGGTCGTTGGAGATCGCGGCGAGGTGAATGATCGTGTGGAAACCGCCTTCTTGCAGCGCGGAATCCACATAGTCGAAGTCACGGATGTCGCCACGTCGTCGTTGACATCGTTCGTGCACGATCGGGTCGGTGTCCGGATCGGTCCCATAGAGAAACGCGTCGAGAACGGTGACCCTGTGACCGTCGCCGATGAGCTCCGGAACGAGCACCGCACCGATGTAACCCGCGCCCCCGGTCACGAGTATCTCCTTGTTCGACATTTCCACCCCTCGTCCTCGATACGATATCCTATCCAGTGGATGAATGAAAAATGACGACATGGGGGGTTCTCTTCGACATGGACGGGGTGCTCGTCGATTCGGCGTCCCTACATTTGCGGGCGTACGAGCGCGTTTTTCGCGACCTCGGGCTCGATTTTCCGGATGTCGCGAGGGACGCGGTTCTGAGCGGCATGGCGCGGTTGCAGGTGCTCGATCTAGCGCTTCCGGCGGCGGAGGCTGACCTCAAGAGAAGGCTCTCAGACGCGAAGCCCGAAGCGCTGAGGACGGTGCTCCGAAATCAGGCGGACTGCAGTATCCCCGGAGCGACCGAGACGGTACGTGCGCTTGCCCAAGCCGGTGTCCCCATGGCCGTGGTCACCAATAGCCGCAGCCCAGAAATCTGGATGGAGAAGATCGGAATCACGAACCAGATACAGGTCGTCGTTACAGGGGACGATGTGTCTTCACCCAAGCCTTCTGCCGAGGGATACCTACTCGGAGCGGAGCGGCTCGGGCTTCCTCCGGAGTCTTGCCTTGCGATCGAGGACTCTCACGACGGCTGGACGGCCGCCAAGAGCGCAGGAATGCGAGTTGCGGTTCTGGCCAACGAGCGACCAGACTGGCTCGATTCCGCGACCGTTCTGATGCGCCGCCTCGATGCTGCAAGGATCTCGAGTTTGCTCCGAATCACTCCGGCAGCTCGCCGGTAGCCGGGGAGTCGTCGGTGTACGGACGGATGTTGCCGAAATGCGGACCCATGAAGCCATTTGGAAACCCAATCTCCGCCGCTGCCCCGAGCGTCATCAACTTCACTGCGCATTCCTCGCGGTCCCACCAGCTGATGTAGCCGGCCCGACCGGGGAACGTCGCTAACAGCTTTCGGTCCTGCTCGATCGATAGATGGTTGGCCCAAATCACGTCATTGTCGAAATCTGGGTCGTTGAGCGGCCACCAGAAGACGAAATGCCCCGGCGTAGGCCTCACATTCGGGTCGCAGTGTGCCGCCCAGGGGCGGTTCACGAAAACCACGGCGTTGTGCACCTCGTTGCTCTTCACGACTTCGTAGGACCTCCGGGTCATGGCCCCGATCTCCGCGACGGCGCGTAGTCGATACGGGCTGAACAACAGCAGCGACCCGGCGACGAACGCGAGAAGCATGTTGCGAGGAAAGTCGGCGAGCTGCGGGGTAGTTCGCTCCGCCCATCCGCCGAATCGCTCGCATCCCAGCATGGTCAGGACCAGGATCGGCAATGCCATCTCGAACCAGTGTGTCGGTCCAAAGGTGTCGATCCCTGGATCGAAAACCCAAAAGTGAGTGACCAGGTAGGTCCCGACGCTGGCCCACCACAGCCAGGCGCGTCGAACACCGATGGCGAACGGCAAGAACGCGAAAGAAGCCGGCCAGCCGAAGAGCGACATGTTGAGCCGCAGCTGGGCAGCGCCAACCATGTCGAATAGGCCGGACAGCTTCCGCGGACTGAGCATCGGCGTGCCACCCGCCCGAGAGCCCAGGACATGCGAGAAACGGTGACCGTTCTCGATGCCGTACTCGAAGGCACGCTGATACGCCGTCCCGAACGGGGATCCCGTGAGCTCTGCGTTGACCAGAAGAAAGAGCGCGGCCAGCACGACCGTTGGAAGGCCAAACCAGAGAAGGTTGGCGAACGTCCGCTTCGAAATCTGCCTGTGCAACCACACCAGCCCCCATGGCAATCCCACTGCTACCGCCGAAGCTGGTCGAATGACGAAAGCAATCGCGAGCGCGAGCCCGAAGCCGAAATGCGTGCGCGGACCGCCGTCGCGGAGGGCGAGGTTCGCAAACCACATCGCGTAGACCAGGGCCCCGAGGGTCGATGTGTGAGACATCTCAGTAGCCGCCGCAATTTGAATCATCGGTGACGTCAAGAACACGATTACGCCGAGGCGAGCCCATCCTACGCCGACAGTCGTCTTCAGGAGCTGGTAGAGGGCAGGGACTGTCGCTCCTGAGACCAGCGCATTGACGTAACCGGTGGCGCCGAATGGAACGCCCAGGGCCATGATCGCGGGCCATCCGAGGAAGTACTGGGAGAACATTCGCCCATCGTTGACGATGAACGCATGGTCGAAGAACAGCTTCAGCGGGTGCGACGGAGCCGTAACTCGCCCAGATGCCAGTAGTTGGGCAGAGAAGCGGTACACCGATTCGTCATCGGCAACCGCTCCTCCGTCGAGCACCAAACACCGTATCGCCGCGGGGATGGCGACTGCGAGCACCGTCGCAACTGGGAGGAACCAGCGTGCCCGGTCCAGGGAAGGAAGCGATCCCCATCGAGTCACGCCAAGTGCGATGAAGATCGCCCCGGCGCCCCCCAGAAGTGCGTAGTGCCGCGCGAAGATGACGAATCCACGGGCGGGGAACTCCGTGCTGCCGAGCCCCAACGCGTATCCGTGGTGCGCCAGCCCGACGATCTGAAATGCCGCCCAGAATGAAAGCCCCAAGAGGATGAACAGAAGTGCTGAGGTGTTACTTTGCGGCCTGGCCAAATCGGTTCGATGCTAGCCCAACCCATCTCCGCACCAGAAAAAGAAGGCCGAATTGAACCAGCGTCGCTCGAGCCGATTCGACGATCCCCCGTTGTTTGGTTGGAGACGGACGCTGTTGCTAGTATCGAGTTTCGTTTCCATGAACAGTCCGACCGCAGAAGCCGAGCGAGTACGTTCCGACGAAACCCTCGTGGTGGTCGTGCCCTGCTACAACGAGGAAGCCAATATCGAGCAAACGGTTCAGTCGATCCGTTCAGTTGCCTCCGAGCTTCCTCTCCGCGTCGACGTACTTCTCATCGACGATGGGTCGTCGGACGGAACGAAGGGAAAGATCTCAGACATCTGTGAGAGGTACGGCTATTCGGCCATGTACAACGCGCAGAACCGTGGGGTCGGATGGTCGCTGCTCGAGGCCTACAAGCGGATCGACCCGGAGCATTGGGTCACGATCATGCCCGGTGACAACGAAATCGACTTCGCCTCGATCAAGGGTTTCGTTCGAGTGCGCGACGAGTTCGATTTGATCCTGGGCTACCTTCAGAACCCTGTGATCCGGCCGCTTGGACGCAGACTCTTCTCTGTGGCGTACATGAGGACAGTACGGATCATTTACGGGTTCCCTTTCCGCTACCTGAATGGAATGAAGCTCTTCCGCGCCAACGTCTTCCAGGGAATTGATGTTGAGGCGGCCGGCCACGCATTCAATTCCGAGTTGCTCGCGAAAGCAATCCTCCGCGATCCTTCGATCCGAGTCGGTGAAGCCTCATTCATAGCGCGAGGGCGTGCGACCGGAAACTCCAACGCGATTCGTCCATCGGCGGTGGTACAGTCGGTGTTGGAAGTAGGCCGTGGGTGGCGCTCGGTTGGCCAATTCCGCAACAAAGTTACCCGAGGCGACTAGCCGTGCAGTGAATCGATCAGGCAGGCGGCCACCCTGTCCATGTCAGCTGTCCGGTAACGCATGTCTATCGGGATCGAGAACGACCGTCGCGAGAGCCGCGAGTGTTCTGCCGGCACCCCATCGAGCAAT
>CALLDH010000341.1 GCA_937998345.1 uncultured bacterium
GCGCGCCTGGAGGGACTCGAACCCCCGACCATCGGCTTAGAAGGCCGCCGCTCTATCCAGCTGAGCTACAGGCGCGTTTGCCGCGCTTCTAGCACGTTAACCATCCAGCGCGTAAGTCGGGAACTACCGGAGCGTTTGGGAGCTGACGCCGGTGCTGTTCAAGCCATCGGGTTGCCGAGAATCAAGTCTGCGGCGCGTTCCGCGACAGCAACCGTCGGCGCGTGGGTGTTGCCGGACGGGAGTAGCGGGAAGATTGAGGCGTCCGCGATGCGGAGGCTCTCGATGCCGTGCACGCGGAGCTCGTTATCGACGACAGCGGTCGGGTCATCGACGGCACCCATCTTCGCAGAGCCAACCGGGTGATACACGCTCATGCCCTCGCGCCTCCAGTAGTCGAGGATCTCCGCATCGGTCTGCACCGAATCGCCGGGGAGAATCTCGTACGTTGCTTGCGATGAGAACGACTCTGACTGAAATATCTTCCGCAACATCTTGAACCCCTCGACGGCAAGATCGCGGTCGCGCTTCGTCGAAAGGTAGTTGTGGATGATCTTTGGGAATGCCTTGGGATCGGTGCTGCGCGCGTGGATGCTCCCGCGGGACGTCGGGCGAACGTTGCAAACGGTCGAATTCACTCCTGGGTCCGGGGTCGCCACCATCTTGCCCGTGCTGTCCATGCCTCCGGCGCCGGGCGTGAAGTGGATTTGGAAAATCGGACGCTCCCCGTCCTCACTCGGCACGAAGCCACCCACGTTGCAGGCCGGCATCGTGAGCGGACCCTTCTTGGCGAACATGTACTTGAGCACGCCGAGGACCACACGCGGAAACTTCCCGTCCTCGGAAAGGCACTGGCGGGTCTTCACGGCTTGCTGAACCCAGAGTTGAAAGTGGTCCTGGAGGTTCTCGCCCACGCCGCGAAGCGCATGGATCACCTCGACGCCGAGCTCGCCGAGAACATCCGGGTTTCCGATGCCCGAAATCTCGAGCAGCGGCGGCGAATTGTAAGCGCCCGCGGAAAGCACCACCTCGCGGCTCGCCTCGGCCTGGTGCGTGCGGCCCTTCTTGTCTTTGTACTCGATGCCGACGGCCTTCTTTCCGTCGAGCAGAACACGCTGCGCAAGGGCCTCCGTCACGATCGTCAGGTTCGGCCGGTTCTTCACGTCTGCGCTGAGGAAGGCATCCGCGGAGCTCCAACGCTGCCCGCCTTTCATGTTCACTTGCGCATGTGCCACGCCTTCCTGGGTGGCGCCGTTGATGTCCTCGTTGCGCGGGATACCCACGCTGGCCGCCGCATCGATGTACTCATCGGTAATGGGGTATCTCATCTTGACGTCGGTGACGTTCAGCTCGCCGCCTTTGGCATGGAACTCGTTGGCCGGTCCCAGCTCGTAGTTCTCGGACTTCTTGAAGTAAGGGAGAAGGTTGGCGTACGACCATCCCTCGCAACCCGGAAGCGCCGCCCACTCGTCGTAGTCCTCCCGCTGGCCGCGCATGTAGAGCATGCCGTTGATCGAGCTACAGCCCCCGAGCACGCGACCGCGCACGACGCTGATCTCCCGGTTGTTCAACTGCGCCTCGGGCTCGGTCTTGTAGAGGTTCGTCGTCTTCTCGTCGTACATCAGCTGCGTGAAGCCGATGGGCATCTTGATCAGTGGGTTGTTGTCCTTCTTCCCGGCTTCGAGCAGCAAGACTCGATTGGCAGGGTCGGCGGAAAGACGGTTGGCAAGACAGCAGCCGGCGGACCCTGCGCCCACAACAATGAAATCGAAAGCTTCTTCGGACATCTCTTGCACGCTCCAGAGCTAGGAAAACCGAAGTTTCCTATCACAGGACCGGTCGAAGACAACAAAGAGTAAACTAACGGATTACGGAAAGCGCGTTTTCTTGGAAGTAACTGGAGCGTTTGGCACCGGCAGGGGCCTCAGGAACGCATGGCGTCGATGAAAGGGCACCGGCTAGAGGCTTTGGAGGTGCCGGATCGCCTCGGCCGCATCGGCGCTGAGGCAAGCGTTCGTGTTGACCTTCTTCTTGACGACGCCGCCCTCGGTGCGAATGCGCTTCCTGGCCTTCCGCAACTCCGGGATCGCCTTCTTGTTGCCGAGAGCCCGAAGCTTTGCGACGGCCGCCTTGCGATCCGGACAGCTCTCTCCCAGACGCAAGTCGAGAACATACGAGCCCAGCCGGTCGATTCGATCGCCCAAGCCCACCCGGTCGGCGACACTCACGGCCTTGTGCCGCCTGTGCGACACTTTGGATGAAGAAGCGAGATCGATGAGCTGATAAGCCGCGGCTCCATCACCCGTGGCAGCCAAGGTCCCAAGGAACTCGAGCGCGGCATCGGCGACACGCGGCGCTTTCCTTTCCAGCATCAGCTCGACGTTGGTACGCATCCGTTTGTCTCTGGCCAGCTTGGGGTCGAGCGAAACCGCCTTCTCGTAAGCAATCAGCGCGTGCATGCTGCGCTGATCTCTGGCCTCGGCGTGCCCGCGGACCAGTTGCGCGTGGGACTCCTCGCTCACTTCCTCGCTATCGCTCATCAGGTCGTCCGGGCCCTCACCCCCAAACGCCAGAGCAGCCGCGGCGGCCAGAGCGATGACCAGCAACCCGGCTGCAGCGAGCCGCTTGGCCTTCTCTTTCTTAGGGACCGCCCGCGAAACCGCGGTCTCCAACGAGCCGCGAACGCCATGAACCACGCGCAACGGCATCTCACGAAGCCCGGAGCCGCTCGCATCAGAAATGAGCTCATCGATTCGATCGATGTACTCCTGGGCGCTGCCAATACGGCGGTCCGCCTTTTTCTCGAGGCCGCGCAGGATGAGCCGCTCCACAGCCTCCGGAACGACCAGGCCAGGCGCCACCTCAGAGAATGACGGAACCTTCGCCGAAACATGCATCCGGAGGAGCGCGCCCACTTCATCGGCGTCAAACGGAGGCTTGCCAGTGATCATCTCGTACAGCATGACGGACAAGGAATAGAGGTCGGCTCGCTGGTCGATCGAGAGCCCATACGCCTGCTCGGGCGCAATGTACGTGGGCGTGCCGATCGTGATGCCTTGCTGGGTCAGCTTGTTGTCGTTGGTCAACAGTCCCGTATCCGAATCGGCATGCTTCTCGTCGTGGAGCTTTGCGATACCAAAGTCGAGGATCTTGGCAAAGTCTGGATCGCAGTCCTGGTCGACGAGAATCACGTTCTCGGGCTTGATGTCCCGGTGAATGATCCCGGCGCCGTGCGCATAAGCGAGCGCGCTGAGAATATGACGTCCGATGTGCAGCGTGCGCTTCCAGTCCAGCCGCGACTCCCGCTCCAGAAGGTCGAAAAGAAGCACGCCGTCCAGGAGCTCCAGCACCATGTAGAATGTGCCGTCACCGAACTTGCCGAAGTCTGACACGTTGACGCAGTTGGGGTGGTCGACACGCCCAATCGCAAAGGCCTCGCGTTCAAAGCGCTTGGTGACCTCGTCGATCTCCCCGACGTCTGGGTGCAGAAGCTTCAGCGCCAGTGGCCGTTGAATCGCGACGTGCTCCGCAAGGTATACACAGCCCATCCCGCCGGAGCCGAGAACTCCGGTGATACGGTAGCGAGAATCCAAGACATCCCCGATGCTCGGTATCTGTGGTTCCGGGGTCGACGGCAGCGCTTGCGCCCGGCTTCCCCCCCCTGAAGTGCGCACCAGTACATTATTGCGAAAAATCTCGCCGGTCGCCCCTGAGAACCTGGTCAGGAACAAGCGGGGAAGGTTTACCGGCCTTTTCTTGCTGGTTTCAGCTCGGGGATTCCGTCACCCTTCGACGACCTCAGGAGGATCATGATGGATAGCTACGACGTTTGTGTCATCGGCGCCGGCTACGGCGGCGCCACGGTGGCGGCCCTGCTGGCCCATTCGGGACGGCGCGTGGCACTCGTCGAGAAGACCAAAGTGGCGGGCGGCAAGGTGCAGACCGTGGACCGCAAGGGATACCGCTTCGAGATGTTCGGGGCGGTCGGCATCCCGGCCCACGACTCCCGTTTTCACGAGCTAGTAGACGTGCTCGACATCGGCGAGCAGGTGGAGTTCCTCATTCCAGAAGGCGACGCCGCATCGGTTCGGTACAAGGCTCCGGATGGTGAGTGGCGCACGATGTACGCCCCCCTGCAGATGACCGGGGAGCCGAAGGAAATGGAAAACCTCCAACGCGTCTTCGGCGCGAGCGACGAGGAGCTCGAGGCCCTCGCCGAGCTCTACACCAATATCCTAGGCCTCGAAGACGAGGAGCTCGACGCGCTCGACGATGTCGGGATGCTCGAGTGGATGCGCCCCTTCGGGCTGCCGAAGGGCCTAGAGAGCCAGATTTGCATGAACCTCAACACGCTGTTCGTGGTGCCAGTGAACCGGCTTGCAGCCTCGGAGGCGATCCTCACCATGCGGCAACAGGCGATGGGCGGCGCCGGGCGCTACAGCGTCGGCGGCTACGGGCGCCTCGCCGAGGCATGCGCGGACTACGTGGTCGAGCACGGGGGCGCTTATCTCCCGAAGCAACGCGTCACACGGATCGTCGTCGAAGACGGTCGCGCGATCGGGGTCGAAGCCGACGACGGTATTCTGCGCGCGAAGGCGGTCGTCTCCAACGCAGGTATCCAGCCCACGGTGCTGAAGCTTGCCGGCAGCGAACACTTCCCGGTGGAGTACGTCGAGCGAGTGAAGTCCCTCGAGCCGAGTTGGGCCATCGCCGGCTACCGCTACGTTCTCGACAAGCGGATCTTCGATGCGGCCCTCATCCCCGTCTTCTCGGACCAGAGCTGGCTCGACGATGAGCGCTACCAGGCCATGGCAAACGGAAGCTGGCCGGACGTTCCTCTGATCGCCATCGATGTCCCCTCGGAGTTCGATCCCAGCCTCTCACCGGTCCCGGGCCACCAGATCGCGAACTGCCAAGTCTTCTGCTCCCCCGACCCAGAATCGAACATGGGAGAGGAGGCTGTGCGCCGCGCCGAACAGATCCTCGACGAGCTATGGCCTGACCTCAAGAACCACATCATCCGCAAAGAGCCCTACTCCGCCAAAGCGATTTCGGGCCTCAGCCGCGATTCGGTTCTTCCTGGACGCGGAGGCGAAGCAGTGGGTATCGCGCAGGTCGTAGGCCAGGTCGGCAAGTCGAAGCCCGACGCGAGAACTCCGCTGAAGGGCCTTTACATTGTTGGCTGCGACGCTGGCGGACGAGGCGCAGGCACCCACCAGGCCGTCGACTCAGGCTTCAACGTCGCCGCCATGGTAGAAGCCGATCTGGGCTGACCGGGAGAGTTAGGGAGTCACGATGAAACACGCATTGCCACTGGCATTTCTCATTGGATGTCTGGCGGCAGATGCTGCGGCGTTCGACAACCCGCGTCAGGGTCAGGGCTATCTTCGTAGTAGCTGGTCGACGGTCCACGCCGATTCTAGCAACTCCGATCACGTCCCCTTGGCGATGACCGCCAATGTCAGCCAGCGTTGGCACTTACTCAAGGGGGCGGGGATCTGGGTGCTACCGGTGGTTGCGATCGACGGCACCGTCTACGCCGTCACCGGCGAGGGGCCAGGACATAGCCATCTGCATGCCATCTCACCCGAGGGAGAGATTCTTTGGCAATCCGCTCCGCAGCAGTCGCTGGCAGATCTGGACTCGCTAGCGGTCTTCAGTGCGCCCGTGCTGGACGAGAGCGGAGACATCTACATTGGCGACGGGAACCAGTTCTGGGCCTTTCACCCCGACGGCAAGGTCAAGTGGGTCACCGAGCTGCCTGGGCTGGGCATCCAAGGCGGGTTCGTCACCGGCATGTTCGTCGATGGCTACGTTGGCGGGGTGAGCATCGATGGCAAAGTCATGCTCCTTCATCGCAG
>CALLDH010000342.1 GCA_937998345.1 uncultured bacterium
CGAGCCGCTCGGGCACCCGTCCAAGCCTTCGGCACTCTGCGCCATGGTCGATGACGGGCGCGAGCCGCTCGCTGGAATGATCACCGAGGCCAGGCAGACCTTGCTGTCCGCGGCCGGCGCACCCGAGGACAACCGGCCACCGCTTCCACACATGACCTTGGCGCGCATCCAGCGACGAGCCAAAGCGGCCGAACGTAGGCAAGCACTTCGATGGGCGGACACGATCGATCTCCGCGACGTGACGTTCACGGCGCCGTCGGTCGCGCTCTACACATGGGCGGACGATCGCCAAGAGCGCCTCTTTCAGATCGTCGAGCGGCACGTCTTCGGCTCGTGAGCTGCACGTAGACCACCCAATCACCACCCAATCGGGCGATGCACCCGGCTGATTTGTGCGATGCCTCGCCGGCCCGGCCGACTAGGTCTTGTCAGAACGTAGATTTTCTCATGCAGATCGAGTTCAATGCAGCTCGTAGGCAAACCGCTCAATGTGGAAGAAGGCAGTCTTTGGAACGGTTTCGGCAGGCTTCGTAGGCTATGTCGTTTGGGTCTCGTGTCTCAGCCCCGCTCGTCACCAGGTCGAGTGGGACGTTGCCACTCGCGTCACTGCCGTTCTCGAACGCACGGGGTTTTCAAAGGTCGTCCCGGTGGTGGACGGGCGAGACGTCGAGCTTCGCGGCGAGGTGCCGTCGGTGTCGGAGGCGCAGCGTGCGGAGCGAATCGTAAGCATGGTCCGGGGGGTACGCGTCGTGGACGCGAACATGCTCGTTTCGGGCGATGAAGGCCTTGGGGGAGGTGAGACGTGACGTATCTCGTGCTGCAGATGATCGGCGCTTTGCTGATCGCCGCTGTGTTTGGCGGCGTGCTGTTGTGGCTGGGACAGGTTTTCTGGGGGCGCCTCGTTGCACCCGTGCGTGCCAAGACCCTCGCATACGAGCTTGAAGAGGCGCGCGCCGACATCATCACCCAGGAGCAGCGCATTCAAGGGCTCCACAAAGAGCTCAGCGCTTCGAGCGAGCAACTCGAAGCACTCCACCGAGCGAAGCGCCAGCTCACCGCGACCTTGGATGCCCGCAACCGCTCATTGAAAGAGGCGGGCGAGCGACTGTCAGCGATCGAGCTCGAGGCACATCCGACTTCACGCGAGTCCCCTGAAGATCTGAGGCGTGAGCTTCGCATCGCTGTCGAGGAGCGTGACGAATCGCAGGCTGCCCTGCGGCAAGCCGAAACCCGGGGTGAGCGCCTGCGGACCGAGCTCGAGGTGCTGCACGGGATTCACGAACGGATGCTCGATGACATCGAGCGCCTCAAGGGTCGAATCCGAGAGGCCGAGCTCGAGGCGAGGACGACTGGTGAGTCTAGACCGCCCGCGTGGGTCATGGTGCAACCGTTCGGGCCACGCGACGATCTTCAGCGGCTCGAGGGCGTCGACCCAAGCCTCGAACGCACGCTCAACCGACTTGGCATCTACCACTTCCATCAGATCGCGCGCTTCGACACTTCGGACGTCGAGTGGATCGTCGAGCACGCCGATGGCGTTCCGGAACAGACGATTCGTGACAGCTGGATCGTCGATGCCTCACGTCTTGCCGGCGTGCAGCGCAACTGACGCCGGTTGACTTCAGCTGGCGCTAGGACGCCGCGTCGAGTGCCCGGTCGGCGAGGCCTGTCAGCGCTTCGCGAGCACCCTCGAGGTCGCGTTCGAGCTCGCTCACGATCGTGCCGGCTTCTTCTACATCGGCCGTGCCTTCGAGCTTGGAACACGTCGCCCCAAATCGGCGCGCCCCCAGTTGCTGGCTGCTGCCCCGAACCATGTGGGCGGCTGCGCGCAACTCCTTGAGTTCACCATCTCGGATGGCTGCCTTCATGCGGGCGATGCTTTCCTCTGCCGTCTGGAAGAAGCTGTCGATCACGTCGCAGATGAAGCCCGGCTCTTCTTCTTCGAGCTCCAAGAGCTGAGAGGTGATTGTCGTGTCGAGCGCATCGGGGGGAAACTCAGAAATGCTCGCCGACGGCCGCGCCGCCCAGCGCGCGAGCGCCTTCTGCAACTGCTTCTGCGTGAATGGCTTCGATAGGTAGTCATCCATGCCGGCGGCAAATGCGGTCCTGCGATCGCCGGTCATGGCATGTGCGGTCAGCGCAATGATCGGAACGCGCCTTTGTCCGGACTCCGTCTCGCGTGCTCTTTGCGTCCGTGTCGTCTGATAGCCGTCCATGTTGGGCATCTGTCCGTCCATGATGACGGCGGCGTAGCGATGCCCTTCCTTGAGAGCTTCGAGCGCGGCAACTCCATCGTTCACCGCGTCGACCTCGTACCCGAGTGCCTGGAGGTGCGCGTGCACCACCGTCAGATTGATGGCGTTGTCCTCGGCGACGAGGACCTTCATTCCATTGGACTGTAGCTCCTTTGGCGGGGGAGCAGGCAAGGAGGGGCGGGCAACCTCACCCTGAGGGCGCTGCTCGGAGCCGGTGCGGTTGAGTGTTTCGAGGAGCGCCGCAACGATCTTGGCCCGTCGTATCGGCTTCTCCACGTGCACGTGGATGCCGGCCTCGAGCAACTCGCTGATCTCGTGCCGATGGGAGCAGATCGCGACGACTGAGCCGCCGTTCTTCATAGCGGCGTCGTTGAGCTCGAGAACCCGGCTTCGCCAATCCTTGCCTAAGCTGCGGAGGTCGATCAGCGCGGCGCTTGGAGGCTGCGAGCCGCGGAAGGTTCTGAGCGCACCATCGAACGTCGTCGTTGGCCAGGCGTCTATGTTCCAAGACCGGAGCTGTGCACAAAGCGTTTCACGCGCGCGGCGGTTGCTCTCGAGCACCAAGACCTTCATGCCCGCGAGTGCCTCCGTGACGGCTCTGAGCTCCTCGCTGAGTCTCTCTTCGAGCTCGAAGCGCGCGTCGAAATAGAAGGTGCTGCCCTGTCCGACCTTACTCTTCAGCTGAAGGTCGCCACCCATGAGCTCGACGAGTTGCCGGCAGATCGGGAGCCCAAGCCCGGTGCCGCCGTATTCGCGGGTCGTGGAAGCATCCGCCTGTGAGAACGGGCGGAAAATGCTTTCTGCTCGTTCCTCGGAGACGCCGACACCAGTGTCTGAGACGCGGATCTCGAGATTGACGTGCCACGGTCCTCGATCGCGGGTGCGGATTCCCACGATGACCTCGCCCTCCTTGGTGAATTTCAGCGCGTTGTTGACCAGGTTGGAGATCACTTGCCGTAGCCGGAGCGGGTCGCCACACAGCTCGGACGGAACGTTCGGACCGACCTCGGTGATCAGCTCGATGCCCTTGGCGTTGGCCGCGGAAGCATAGTTCACGGCGATTTCCTCGGTCATCGAGATGATGTCGAAGGCGACGGATTCGAGACACATTTCGCCGGCCTCGATCTTCGAGAGGTCCAGCAGGTCGTTGACGATTGCGAGCAGGGAGCGGCCGGACTTGTGGACTTCGCGCAGATACTCGTCTTGCGGCTTTGGAAGCGTCGACGCGTCTATCAATTGTAGGAGTCCGAGGATGCCGTTGAGGGGTGTGCGGACTTCGTGACTCACGTTCGCTAGAAACTGCCCCTTTGCCTGGGCGGACGCCATTGCAGCGTCGCGCGCGCGCACCAGCGTATGCGCCTGCTCGGTTGCGAGGCGGCGCATTGCGTCGGCCTCCTGGGCTTCTTCATGGAGTCTGAACATGAGTTGCCGGCGGGACCATAGGACCAATGCCCCGACGACGGTCGCCGCCCAGAGATGGAACAGACCCAGGCTGTACGGTCCGATTGCCTCACCATCCGCGAGTTGAAACCAGCCGACGAACACCACGCCGACCATCACCGCGAACATCGAGAATCGATACAGGAGGGCGCCTGCGGCTACGATCGCGATGGCGAGCGTGGTCGTATTGCCGATCGCGCCGCTGACCGCATACATCGTCAGTCCCATGCCTGCCGCTACCGAAATGGTGGCGACCGAGATGGGCGTGTCGAAGCGAGGGTCGTCGACACGCATACCCGCCCACACGAGAAGCACGAGCGCGGATGACACGGCGCAGATGAACACGTGAGGTGTGTTGGGGATGAACGGCGGAGATACCAGAAACAGAACGGCGGCGGCCGCGTAGATGAACGAGAGGACCGGCAACATGTGCGACAGCGCACCGAGCGAGCGAAGGCGCGTTTGCTCATCACGCTCGCGCTCGTACCGAGCCTTCGATTCTCCCCCGTGGCTTTCGGGACGCTGCCCTTGCTCGTTCATCCCCAACTAAACAAGCTGCCCTAGAGGAACCCCGTTGTCACAACATCACCCAAAAAGACGACAATTAACCCTGTCTAAAAGGGGACTGTCCCCGTTTAGAAGGGGTTAATTCTGGCAAGGTTTGGGGGATGGGTGGTCGGGCGCGGTTGGAAGTGGAGCTGGAGCAGCTCACGCAGCAGATTCGGTATCACGAGGCGGCGTATCGGGCCGGGGTGCCGGAGATCACGGATGCGGGGTTCGATGATTTGGTGGAGCGATACGGGGAGCTCGCGGATCGGCTGGGAATCGATCCGTCGGAGCGGCTCGACGTGCAGCCTGGGCAGGATCACACCGCCGGATTCGAGACGGTGGAGCACCGCGAGCCGATGCTCTCGCTCGAGAAGCTTTCACCGAATCGGCGGGGCAGTAGCGGCGAGCCGATGGCGCTTTCTGACCAGTTGTCGGCTTGGTTTCGCCGTAGGCGAAAAGAGCTCGAAGTCGACGAGCTTCCAGTCATCGTCGAGCCAAAGGTCGATGGGATTTCGGTGTCGCTTCTTTACGCCGCCGGCGAGCTGCGGCGCGCGGTGACTCGGGGTGATGGACACAAGGGCGACGTGATCACCAAGCAGGTGGTTCAGCTCGGCACCGTTCCGACCAAGCTCGAGCGTGCCGGCAAGGGCGAGATCGAGATTCGTGGCGAGCTGTACTGGCCTCTGGCCGAGTTTGCGCGCTTCAACGCGACGCTCGAAAGGCCGTTGATCAATCCGCGCAACGGCTGTGCCGGCATGATGAAACGCAAGGATCCGGCCGGGCTCGAAGCGACTGGTATTCGGGCGTTCTTCTACCAGGTCGCGTGGAACGACGGAGTCGAGCTTCCGTCTACGCAGCACGAAGTGCTGCAGTGGCTGGCCGACCGCGGCGCGGAGGTGTACCTGAGCGAAGTCTTCCAAACCACTACCGAAGAGGAAGCCCTCCAGTACTGCGAGGACTACCAGGCCCGTCGAGAGAAGCTCGACTACGACATCGATGGGATGGTCATCAAGGTGGACGACCTCAGGCTCTACGCGCGGCTCGGGGCCACGGGGCATCACCCGCACTGGGGAATCGCGTACAAGTTCCCGCCCGAGCGCAAGCCCACCGAGCTCCTCGACATCGAGGTGTCCGTGGGGAAGTCCGGCAAGCTGACGCCGGTTGCGATCCTAGAGCCGGTGTTCGTTTCAGGGACGACCGTGAGCCGAGCATCGCTGCACAACTTCGTCGAGCTCGAGCGGAAGGACGTCCGTGTCGGCGACACGGTGCTGGTGGAGAAGGCGGGCGAGATCATTCCCCAAGTCGTCGAGGTCGACAGAGGCAAGCGGAAGCGGGGGGCGAAGCGCTTCGTGGCGCCCAACGCCTGCCCGACCTGCGGCACGGAGGTCGTGAGCGAAGAGATCTTCGTCTACTGTCCCAACCCGGCGTGCCCGGACCAGGTGCGCGAGCGGCTGCGGCACTTCGCGAGCCGGCAGGCGATGGATATCGATGGAATGGGCGAAGTACTGGTCGATCAGGTGGTCGACAGGCTTGGCGTGCGCTCGCCGGACGACTTGTTTCGCATCGAGACGAGTGCACTCGCGGCGCTCGATCGCATGGGTGAGAAGAGCGCCGAGCGTGTGAAGGCGGGCCTCGAGGTAGCCAAGGGTCGCGGCCTCGCGCGCGTGCTCAACGGCCTGGCGATTCGGCACGTCGGTGAGACCATGGCCGAGGACCTGGCCGCCTATTTCAAGACAGCCGATTCGCTGCTGGAGTTTGCGGCGCGATACGTGGCGGAGGATGAAGAAGCCGTGGAGACGGTTGCGCCGGCGAAGTCTTCCGAGCGTGGCGCGATCGAGGGGCTTGCGCGCAAGAGCGCGGACAGCATCTTTCACGAGCTGGATGCGCCCGCGGTGCGAAAGGTGTTCTCGGGGCTGGCCGAGGTTGGCGTGAGCCTGAGCGTGGAAGCGGCCGACGTCCGTGAAGTTGCCGACGTGGCTGGCAAGGCGTTCGTTCTGACGGGGACACTACCTACGTTGAAGCGCACCGAAGCCACGAAACGCATCAAGGCGGCAGGGGGCAAGGTGTCGGGGTCGGTATCGAAGAAGACCGATTACGTCGTTGCCGGAGACGATCCCGGAAGCAAGCACGACAAGGCGCAAGCACTCGGCGTCGAAATCATCGATGAAGCAGCGCTCCTCGCGCTGCTCGGCGAACCGGATTGATCCTCAGAGCTCGGGGAGCACCTGGGCCAATCGGCGCAGCCCCTCTTCGATCTCCTCGCGCGACGTTGCGAAGCTGAAGCGGACAAAACCTTCGGCGGCCTCGCCAAAATCTCGCCCGGGGCCGAGTGCGACGTGGGCCTTGTCGAGAATGTCGAACGAGAGAGTCAGCGAGTCGCGCCCGAAGTGGCGCATGTCGACTAGTACATAGAAGGCGCCTGGCGGATCGATCGGGATCGAAAGCCCCATATCTCGAAGTCCGTCGACCAGAATTCGCCTGCGAATCGCGTATTGTTCGCGCATGTGCTCGACGTGCTCCGCGCCATGGACGAGCGCCGCGAGGCCCGCTTGCTGTACGAACTGCGACGTCGAGATGAAGAAGCTTTGCATCAAGCTTTGCAAGGGCCGCATCGCAAGGTTGGGGGCGATGAGGTAGCCCAGGCGGAATCCCGTCATCGCGTAGCGCTTCGAAAATCCATCGAGCACGTAGCAATTCTCGGTGAAGCCCAAGGGTGAGGTCACCTCTGCGCCGTCATAGGTCAGCCCGTCGTAAATCTCGTCGGAGAGGATTGGGATGCCGAGGTCACTGAGCTCCTCGACAACTTCCTTCGGCTGAACCGCGCCCGTCGGATTGGCAGGCGACGCGAGGAAGATGGCGCGCGTGCGCGGTGTGATCGCAGCCCGCACCTTGGCAACGTCCATCACGAAGCCGTCTTCGGGGCCCGTTGGCACGAGGACGGGTTTGCCGCCGCACACGGCGATCATGTTCGGGTAGCAAGGGTAGTGCGGCGTGGCGAGAATCACTTCGTCACCTGGATCGACCAGCAGGTTCAAGCACAGCAAGATCGCCGGGGACGTTCCGCTCGTGACCACCACCTGATCAGGGTTCACGGCAACCCCACGACGCTCCCCGCACTCCCGGGCGATCGCCTCGCGTAGGACGAACAACCCGCGGCTGTCCGTATAGTGCGTTTCGCCGGACACCAGCGAATCGACGGCGGCCTGGACGGCAGCCGGCGGCGCATCGAAGTCTGGCTCTCCAACGCCGAGCTGAACGATCCTCGTTCCGGCCCGCGCCATCGCCATCCCCCGCTCCATCACCTCCATGGCAAGGAACGGCTCGACCTCCTGCGTACGCTTCGCGAACATGAGGACACGCTCTACGGTCCTAACCCCCCGAGATCTAGCCGCTTCTCAGGTAGAGATCTCAGCGCCCGTCTGGAGGCGCTGCGATCTCTACCTAAAAAGCCTTGGAATGTCGGGCGATTACGGGTATGGAGCCTGTCCCTCATGGAGAGTCTCGTTGTTACTGTGCTCGGGAAGGATCGGCCGGGGTTGGTCGAGTTGGTTTCGGCCGTCGTCGAGGAGCACGGTGGCGACTGGGTGGAGAGCCGGATGTCCCGGCTGGCCGGAGAGTTCGCCGGGATTCTTCGGGTGAGCGTGCCCGCCGCTCAGGCGGATGCCTTGTCCAAGGGGCTCGAAGGGCTGCGGTCGGAGGGGCTTCGGGTAGTGGTCGAGCGTGGCTTCGAGGAAGCGATCGAAGAGGGGCACGTGATTTTGCTCGAGCTGATCGGCAGCGATCGTCCCGGCATCGTTCACAAGATTTCCGAAGCGCTTGCAGCGCGCGGCGTCAACGTCGACGAGCTCAATACCGAGTGCGATGGGGCGCCCTGGTCCGGCGACACCCTGTTCAAGGCGATGGCCAAGCTTCGCGCGCCGAGGGACCTAGACCTCGATCAGCTTCGAGAAAGCCTCGAGGCGATCGCGGGTGACCTGATGGTCGACATCAGCATCGGCGAGGCCGACTAAGGCGTTCGCTCGCGCGCGAGGGTAACGGCGCAGGAGTTGACGGGCGGCCTGCGCCTTTTCTTCTGCGGTCATCCACATCCGCAGGGTTGCGAATCGATACATCGCGCGGACGTTGGGGAACAGCGCCAGATAAATTTGCCACGAGCCATCATAAGCGGTCGCGTCGAGCGCGAACGCGAGTTGTTCGTCGTTCACCACTGGCATCGGGTCAGTCCCTCGCGTCGCTAGCAGCGCGCGGACTAGGCGGTCCACCGCGTGTGGTCGCGCCCGCGGCGTTGCGCTGCCGGCGGGGTTGAACGAGTTGCGGCGTCGCGTCCAGCTCTTCCGCCAGCGCTGGTCCCATGCGTAGAGAAGCGTGTTGTCGAAGTGGGCCAGAGCGATGAGCCGACTCCATCGCATGCATTGCTGGACCGTCCTGCTTGCTCGACGGTTCACTTCGGGAACGTCGTCGCGTGTGACGGGTAGTCGCCCCGCACTGAAGCGTCTTTCGAGCCAAGCGAACTCCGTGGGGAAGTCGTTCGCGGCGATCTGAAGTGGGTAGCTTGGCTGCTTTCCGAGGTCGATCGCGATGTCTTTGAGGTCATCGAAGATCTGGAACGCCGAAAGGAGATACCCCCAGCGGCGAATGGCAGCGACGTGCTTGGCGGGCTCGAGCCCGAGCAAGCGCGCACGAAGATCGAGCCAGAGCATCATCACCATGTTGTTTTTACGATAGAAGTGCCAGGCCGTGTCTCGCAGCCGCAACTGGTCTGGTCGACGCGCGACTGCGCTCGAACAAAGCTCGGCTTCGTCCAAGTAGGTCTGAAAGCAATGGTGCAGAAAGAGATGCGTGGCGTGCACCGTTGCGCCGCCTGCATTGGCGAGAAGCTCATCGATTGTGACCGCCACACCGTCTAGGGCGTCGAACAGTGCGGCCAGAGTGATTCCGAACTTGGTCACGTGAGCATCCGGATCGATGCCGCTCTTCCGAAGGTGGCCCAGTGAGAGATCGCGAAGCGGACGTTCGGAGGCATCGTCCCGGTAAACCGACTGGAGCACACGCCCGGCGGCGTCGTGGCCACCGGCTGCTACCGCCAGCTCGTCGAGGAACTCGTCGGCGAGCTGCATGTAGAAGAATGCGATGTCTGCCAAGCCAACCGAGGTCGTGACCGGAATCCCAGCGGCACCCTTGAACGCGAAGTTGTCAACCAGCGGACCCACTTGCTCGATGGCAAATAGGGTTTCGCGAAGGGCGGAATTGTTGAGCACGACGCCCGGAAGAAGCCTGCGAATCCGTCTCCGCCTCACCCAGTAGAAAGGCAGCAGCGCGCCGTGCCGAAAGAAGTCGCGGTTCTGTTGCAACCTCGCGGACAGAATCGACCTCGCCGGCCGGTTCTCGCGCAGCTGCTCCCATGAGCCGGTGACGCGGTCGATGTTCGCCGCGATCGTGCCGCGCGTCTCTAGGCTATGCGGTTCGGGGTGCAGCAGAAGCGTCGTCGCGTACTGAAGACGGGCCTCCTCCGAATCCTCCTCCTCAATCACGGCGTTGGCGAGCTGTTCTTCCCAACCCCGAAGCTTGCCGAGGAGCACCGCGGCTTCACTGCCTGCCGCAACGGACCCTGCCGTGTGCAGGAGCGCGAGCCTCGTGCTCAGCACATCCTCGAGCTCCTGGGCGATCGGACCCGATCCGCCGAGGTCCGCGCGCATATACGGGTGGCGCGCGAGCACGCCCTCGATGCGCCGCAGCAGGGCGAGCTCATCGTCGGTGAAGGGGGGCATCGTGATCGAAGCGAGGACTGTCATCCGCCGAGGGCGGTTGTGACACGGCGGGGGGAAGGGCTCCAACTCCCGCTTGCTTGGTGTTAGGGTCGCAATCCGGACGATGACGAAGACAGGCCGAAAACCAAGCTGGCGCGCACCTTTTCGCCGGGTCGCGATGGCCACTGAAAACGCCCTCGAGCTTGCGAGGCTCGGACACTTCACGGATCCCGAGCATGCGCCATACAAGATCGCACATCAGATGCGCATCGCGCGGCTTCGACGGTACGGTGGGGACGACCACCGTCCGAGCGTCGAGGCGCCACTGCTCTTGATCCCTCCGTTGATGGTCACCGCGGAGATCTACGATGTCGCGCCCGACATCAGCGGTGTCACCGCGTTGACGCAATTGGGGCTCGACGTTTGGGTCATCGACTTCGGCTCGCCCGAGCAAGAAGAGGGCGGCATGAAACGCACCCTCGACGACCACATCAAAGCGGTCAGTGATTCGATCGATTGGATTCGAAATGCCACAGGCCACGACGTGCATGTGGTCGGTTACTCGCAGGGCGGGATGTTCGCCTATCAAACCGCCGCGTATCGAAAGTCGGAGGGCATCGCTTCGCTAGTGACGTTTGGAAGTCCCGTCGACATTCACCGCAACCTCCCCAACATCGAGGACACGATCGCCGGTCGCTTGTTCGAGCTCGCTCAAGGCGCGATCGATGCGCCGCTGGACAAGCTCGAAGGCCTACCCGGGGCTCTGACCAGCACCGGTTTCAAACTTCTTGCCGTTCACAAGGAAGTCGGCCAGCTCATGGACTTCGTCCGGAAGCTGCACGACCGGCAGGCGCTCGAGAAACGCGAGGCGCGCCGACGCTTTCTCGGCGGTGAAGGGTTCGTCGCCTGGCCCGGGCCAGCCCTCAAGAAGTTCATCCACGAGTTCGTCGTTCATAATCGAATGCTGTCCGGGGGCTTCGTCGTGGACGGCCGCGCCGTCACGCTCGCGGACATCACTTGTCCCGTGATGTTCTTCGTTGGCGAACGGGACTCCATCGCCAACGAATCCGCGATTCGCGCCATCCGCGGCGCCGCCCCCAACGCAGAGCTCTTCGAAGTGTCGATGCGTGCGGGGCACTTCGGGCTCGTCGTCGGCAGACAAGCCATGTCGTTTACCTGGCCCGGCGTCGCGAGCTGGGTTCGCTGGCGCGAAGGAGCCGGCCCCGAGCCATCGGCGATCCAAGCCCCGCCGCCGCTCGAAGAGCCGGAGGAAGCGGACTTCGACGAGGTCGACTTCGATATTGAGCTCTTCTATCGCACTGTCGTCGGTACGGTGGGTGCTTGGTGGCAACGACTCGGCCGGTCTGCGACGGACTTTGGCGAGCAGCTCGACAGCCTCCGTTGGCAGGTTCCGCGCCTCAGTGTGCTCCAGCAGATGGGGCCGGACACACGGATAAGCCTGGGGCTCGCCCTCTCCGAGCAGGCCGCTTCCAATCCAGAGGGCACCTTCTTCCTTTGGGAAGGGCGCGCGTTCTCCTACGCACAAGCGGATCGCCGAGTCGACAACGTCGTTCGGGGTTTGATCCGTTGCGGGATTCGGCGCGGGGAGCCAGTCGCCGTACTGATGGAGGCGCGGCCCAGCTATCTTTCGGTGACGGCTGCGTTGAGCCGACTGGGTGCCGTGCCGATCTTGCTTAGCCCAGGCCGTTCGAGCGCCACGCTGCGCGACGCCATTCATGGATCCGCGCCACGCTTCCTGATCGCAGACCCCGACAGCGCTGCCTTGGCCAAAGAGCTGTTCGACGAGGTGCTCGTGCTAGGCGGCGCGCGCGAAGAACGAACGCTCCCCCCGGGCGTCACCGACATGGAGCTCATCGATCCCGACACGGTCGAGCTGCCCGGCTGGTACGAGCCGAACCCGGGGTGCGCGCGAGACCTGGCTCTGATCATGCTCACGGCGGGGCGCGGCAAGAAGCCACGCGCGGCCAAGATTACCAACCAGCGATGGGCGTTCTCCGCGTACGGCGCCGCAGCCGCGTGTACCTTGTCCCCCGGCGACACCGTTTACTGCTGTCTGCCGCTTCATCACCCGGCCGGCATGTTGGTGACGGTCGGGGGAGGGCTGGTCGGGGGCTCTCGCCTGGCGCTGGCGACCGGCTTCGACCCCGAGGCGTTCTGGGGGGATGTCCGCCGATATGGCGCCACCGTGGTCTTCTATGCCGGCGAGATGTTGCGCGAGCTGCTCCGCGCTGAGCCCTCCGCCGCGGACAATGAAAGCCCGATCCGCTTGTTTGCCGGGAGCGGCCTCCGGCGAGACGTGTGGCAGCGGATTGTCGATCGGTTCGGCCCCGTGGGCATTCTCGAGTTCTATGCAGCCACCGAAGGCAATGCAGTCTTGGCCAACGCATCCGGTGAAAAGGTGGGCGCGCTTGGCCGCCCGCTCCCGGGGAGCGCCGAGGTCGCCCTGGTCCGCTACGATTTCGACGCCGAGGAGTTCGTCCGTGGCGAGCACGGCCTCCTCGTTCGCTGTGATGCCGGCGAGCCCGGCGTGCTGCTCGCACGTCTCGACGCTGACCATCCGCTCGCGAGCTTCACCGGAGGCGACGAGGCTGGCCGGCGCCTGTTGCAAGGGGTGTTCGAGGCCGACGACATCTGGTTCATCACATGGGATGTGCTGCGGCGCGACGCCGACGGTGATTTTTGGTTCGTTGACCGACACAGCCGAATGCTGCGAACGAAGGCCGGTGTCGTCGCGACCCGAACGATCGAGGACGCCCTCTACGGCTTTGCCGACCTGCGGCACACCGTCGTCTACGGGGTCGAGCGCGAGGGTGGCGATCGTGCCGTGGCGGTCGTCGTTACCGAGGGCAACCAAGGTTTGAATTTGGGGGCCTGGAACGAGTTTGCGACGGGACTGGACCCGAGCGAGCGCCCAGGCTGGGTCAAGCGCGTCGAACGGATTCCCATGACCGACGGTTTTCGCCCGGACAAAGCCGCCCTCGAGACAGACCCCCTCGACGCTGGCGCCGAGCTTTTCGTCTATGACGACGAAACCAAGCTGTATCGTAGGGCGGAAGCCCCCGGGTAGGCGCGCCGGCCGACTGTACGGGTGTACAAAAATCGCGCCCTTTCGCCTCTCTTGCTACATACGGTCTCGATGACCGCCCGAGCCCTCCTTCTGCCCTTTGCTTTGACGACGGCGCTTCTTGTCGCGTGCGTGAAGCCAGTCAACAACGGCAACGCATGCTTCGATACGGCCGAGTGCCGCGAAGGCTCGATCTGCGCGGAGACGGTTTATGGGAAGTATTGCATGAGGCAGTGCGGGCCCGAGATCGTCCAATGTCAGGACGACGAAGCCTGCGTGCTCTCCGAGGAGCTGCCCGATGGTGCCGGTGGTGCGGGTGGTGAAGGCGGTGCCGGCGGCGCTGCCGGAACGGGCGGCGAAGGTGGCGCCGGCGGCGAAGCGGGTGCTGGCGGTGCAGCTGGAGCCGGCGGCGCAGCTGGAGCCGGCGGTGGAGCTGGCGGTGGAGCTGGAGCCGGCGGCGCAGCTGGAGCTGGCGGTGGAGCTGGCGCTGGCGGTGGAGCTGGCACTGGCGGTGGAGCTGGCACTGGCGGTGCCGCTGGCACCGGCGGCGAAGGTGGCGTTGGCGGTGGAGATGGCACCCCCGAAATCTGGGTGTGCCTGCCAGGCCAGCTCGAGAATCCGGACTACGTTCCTGCTAACATCCTCGACCAGTGCGACTACAGCCTCGATTGCGACGTCGGCCTCATCTGCGTGTGTATCCCTGGTGCGATCTGCGATCCTGACGACCCATTGAGGAGCGGCCCCAGGTGCCTACGGATCTGTGACCCGGCCATCAGCCAGTGCTCCGCGGTTCCCGGATTTGAGGGGGCCCGGTGCGTGGATCTCGGCGATGGCCGCGGGTATTGCGACCCGACGACCATCCCGGCGCCGCCCTAGCGGGGCTGAGCGAATTGACCGTTTACGCGGGCCGGTCGGAACATTAGACTCCACCGGTCATGCCCACTCCCCAAGAAACAGTCGACGCCGTTCGTTCCTATTTGCGCGGGCACCCCGAGGAGCTCGGGCGCGCCGTACGCAGCGCGCTGGGCCTCCGGTTTGGCGTCCCGCTCGCCGCTCTTCGCTGGCTTGGCCTGCAAGCCGAGCGCAGCGGGAAAGTCGAGGACTTCCACATCGACTCTGTGCCGCCCGGCCTCCGGCTTTCGGGGAACCTCGACGCCATGAATACCCCGATCCGCGCCTCCGCGATCATCTTCGTCGAGCGCGTGGTATTCAACGACGAGGAGCTGACCGTCGCGCTCCGGCTCGAAGAGGTGATGCTCAAGCTCAACGGTGAATCCGATTCTCCGGTCGCCGCGCTGATCAAATCGGGCGCATTGGACCTCTCGAATCCAGGAACCCTGGTCAACTTCATGCCCGGCCGGTCGCCCGTCTTGGCGGAAGCCAACGGTAACCGAATCGTGCTCGACCTGATGCGCGACCCGAACATCGGAAAGAACCCTCTCGTGCGCCGGGCCGTGTCGTTGCTCACTTCGTTCGTGACGCT
>CALLDH010000343.1 GCA_937998345.1 uncultured bacterium
CCCAAAAACTTTCGTCTCTCTATGCGCTTTTTCAATAGTTGTTCACTCACGAGGCTGCTCCTACGCCGAGATAACGGCCTTCGATTTGCACTAACGCGCGACCCAAGATGCCGACCGCACGGTAAAACCGAGCGGAGGGGGCATTCACGAGGTCGGTAAACAGGGTCTGCATCCATGGTGCGATATGCCGGCTGAAAAACCGTTGCTGCTCGTCCAGCTCATCCGGCGATGCATCGGCAACGATCGACGCCATGACTTCGCACACGGCAGCCACGTGGTCTTCGGGTTCCTGCACGTCCGGCTGCCGCTCGAAACCAAGCCGGGCCAGGTCGTCGCGCAGGTCGGCAAGGGGGCGATCGTTCAGGAAGCCGGTCACGTAGCGCGAGGCATAGGGGACCACCTGACCGTGACCAAGGCCGATGAAGAGCTCGTGGTACTCGCGTGCCAGTTGCTCCGGTTCCGCCTCCGTTGCAGCGTCGCGCAACGCGCGCCAAGCCGGTGCCAGACTGCCGCTCCCATTCGTCGCGATTTCGCTGTCTGTGGTGGTGATGCCAAGCAGACGCTGGAGGGTCGCTTCGTTGGGTGCTGCGGAGAGCAGGTGCGCGACTAGGCTGTATGCGTTCGCCCGCAGCTCCTGATAGCGGAGGTCGTCGAGTCCTGCTTCTGCGATGTCCTTCTGAGCGGTCACAGTCACGTGCTCCGATTGGCACCTGAAGAACGAGTTGTCCCGGTAGCCGGATTATACGCCTTTGGCCGCGGAGCGATAGACCCGACGGTGACTCACCCAGGTGGGTCGGAGCCGGTCCTCAGCCAAGCGGCCCACTGCCCCCGCGCATCATGTCGCGGACGCGGCAGTCGCCACACATCTGAAGCCGGCGGAACGCTTCCTCAGACTGGAACATGGGATTCCCCTGCAGTTTGCGAGCCAAATTGTCGAGCATCGAGCGGGTGGCCAGGGGCTCGCCACAGCCGATGCAGTGAACGGCCTCCTCTTCGTGCAGAACCCGGCGCGAATCGCGCAGTTCGTGATCAGTCAGAAAGCGGGCGCGGAGGGCGATCGCGTCTTCCGGGCAGGCGTTCTCGCACAGCCCGCACTGGACGCAGTTCCATTCCCTGAAACTGAGAGTGGGCAACTGGCCGCCAGCCTTCAGCGCCGAGGTTGGGCATACCGCCACGCAGCTCATGCAGAGCGTGCACTTGTCGGAATCGACCTGAACCGCGCCGAAAGCGGCCTCGGCGGGCAGCGCGATCTCGTCCGGCCGTTGCGGGGCCTGCTCCACCAAGTGCATCAGTGCCAGTTTCAGTGCGGTTCGTTTGTCGCTCAGCGCATCGAAGCTGGCCAGGGCGGTCAGCGATGCCTCCGGCAAGCGATCGTCCGAGCACCAGCTCAAGTCTTCGTCGCTCTCCGGGCGGACGATTTGAAGCATGCGGGGGTCGTAGCCCAGCCCCTCGAGCAGAGCCCGAGCCACGGCCGCCTGATGCACCAGTTCCATTGTAATGAGCTCGGGCGTTTCTGGCCCAACCCTGACAAACACGGCGCGGGCGCCATAGGCAAGACAAGTCAGCCAGGTATCCATGCCTACCGACCCGCTTTCTTCGAGCACGACCGGCAGCAGATTGCCGGCCTGTTCCAGCGCGGCGGGCATCGCGCTCGCGCTGCGCTCGTCATGAAACACGATGCAAGGGGCAGTGCCACCGAGCTCACCGTAGGTGGCGAGCAAGCGCCGGATGTATGTGGCCAGATCGCCTGCCTGGGGCAGCGCGTAGGTCATCGCGCCGGTGGGACAGGTGGTCGCGCAAATGCCGCCCCCCTGGCAAAGGTTCGGATTGACTTGCACCGAATCGCCGAGTGAAAAAATGGCTTCGGTGGGGCAGGCATCGATGCAGCGGCTGCAACCCTCGAGCCCTTTCTGACCGTGCGCACAAATGCTGCTGTCCAGGTTGAAGAACTTCGGCTTTTCGAACGAACCGCGCAGCTCGACGAGCTCCTCGAGCGCCTGTTCTAGTGCCTGCGGGTCATTGCCTACGTGGAAATAGCCCAGGGGCGTCATTTGCTCGCGCATGCAAGGCCTGTCCGACAAATCCAGCACCAGGTCGGTCCCGGCTTTCGTTCCGGGCCGCAGCTCGGCAAGTCGCAAGGTTAGCCCGTCGCTGAGAATGCTTATTTCGAACTCGCCCAGCCAGCCGCTGATCTCGGCCTGGCCACCTGTGATGATCGTGTTGTCCCCGAGCTCGTTGACCTTCGGCGCCCGCGGGCCGGGCGTGAAAACCATACAGGCAAAGTCAGCGGGCATCCGGGCGGCCGCCTGCAAGGCAGCCTCTCGTTCACCAATGACCAGCAGGCGACCGGCGGAGCTCAACTCCACTACGGAGGTCGGGGTGACCTCCAGGCCGGTCAGTGAACTCAGGGCCGCAGCGCGGGCCTCGTGGTTGGCGGTGCTTGCAGGCGCCATCGCGGAACTCGGTTCATTGATAGCCCGCGAAGCGGCGGCAGCAAGGCGCGCCCGCATCTCTGCCGGCACGAGATCTCCTAGCGGAGCGTGTCGGCTGTAGTCTTCCGCGTAGTCGTCTAGTCCGTCCAAGACATTGAACTTGGCGCTCGAGAACAGCTTGCGCAGCGCGGCACGCCTGAGTTTGGGACTCACGACCCGCGACAGAAAATCACCGTAATCGGAATCGGGGCCCAGGCTGTCCAACGTGGACACATCTTCGTCCGACACTTCATTTTCTGAGAGCTCGTCCTTGGATGACTCGTCCCGGGGCGCCTCTTTGCTAGGCTCGCGCTCGGGCTTTTCGTCCGAGCTCATGATGGATCGCTTTCGGTCCATTTCTGACGCTTGCGCTTCTTGCGTTCGCGCGGCACGTAATTGTCCACGACGAATTTCTCGATGCGCAGGTAGATCTCGGGCGGAATCGGCGTTCGGAAGACCTTGTCGTCACCCTCCGTGGAGGCGCTAGCCTCCAGGCCATCGGCGGTGACGATCATTGGCTGCATGCCGCCATCCTCCGTATCGGTGCAGATCACAAACAGCGAGGGCTGCTCGCCTGTGAGGTTGTGCCAGTAGCTTTCGCAGCTATCCAGGTAGAGATTGAGGCGATACCCACCCCAGAGGTACTGACGGTCTTCATCACGGACGAGCACCGGCTCCGAGACCTCGCTGCCGCTGTGTTCGCCACCGAGCACGCCGACCACATTCCACTGAGGCACCGACCAGCCTTTGCCCTGGACGATCTTCTTGTCTAGCAGTACGGCGACGGGGATGCTGAGCGAATTGCTCATGGCTGTTTGTCCGGATCGGTGCGTTAGTTCAATTGGAGGTCGGCTTCGATCACTAGGGTCTTGCCGAGATCGGGCAGCTCCATGGTGACCCGTGCGTGCACGGTGCCGTCGGCGTCGAGTTGTCCGCTGTCCACAGCGCCATAGATAGCGCGTTCGATTTCGCGCTGGGAGCTGATGCCAACTCTCTTCAGAAACCTGCGGATCTCGAGATTCAGCTTGTCGTCATCGGGTTTGCCGTCGCTCATGGGGGCCTCGTCGTTCGTTAGTTGGGCTATCTGCGACACTATACTCGCTCCTAGTCTTTCGCAAACGACTGAAACGCAGTATCCAGGTCTGCCATGAACGAGTTTTCCAACGCCTTTCGCACGGCGGCGCATCTGCTGGTCGAAATGGACCCGGGTCTGCTCGAGGTCGTGCTGCTGTCGCTCCGGGTCAGCCTGTCAGCGGTCATTCTCGCCGCCGTGTTCGCCCTACCCTTGGGCGCATTCGTCGCGCTGACGCCATTCCCCGGCAGACGCGGCGTCGTCATCCTCATGAATGCGATGATGAGCTTACCGCCGGTCGTGGTCGGACTGGTGATCTACCTGCTGCTGTCACGTACGGGCCCGCTAGGTACCACGGGGCTGCTCTTCACCCCTACGGCAATGATCATTGCTCAGTGCGTTTTGGTGTTTCCGATCATCGCAGCGCTGACCCGGCAAACCGTGTTCGACCTGCATGAAGAGTACGACGAGTACCTGCGTTCCGTCGGTGCCGGCACCCGGCAGAAGATTGCCACCCTGCTCTGGGATGGCCGGGCACGCTTGCTGACTGCCATCCTTGCTGGTTTCGGGCGCGCGATCGCTGAAGTTGGCGCTGTCATCATCGTCGGTGGCAATATCCTGCATAGTACCCGCGTCATGACCACCACGATCGCCCTGGAAACCAGCAAAGGAGATCTCGGAATGGCGCTCGGACTCGGGATCATCCTGGTGCTCATTGCGGTGGCAGTGAACACGGCCGTGGTAACCATCGGGGGCGGCGCGAACCAGCGCACCGTTTGAGTCGGCAACGGAGTGCGCATGCAATCGCAGCATCACATGTTGCCGCTCGTCGTAAACGGCGTGAGCTATGTCGCGAATGGCAAGGCCATCATCGAGGATGTGTCCTTCACGATCCATGATGCAGGCCTCACCATTTTGCTCGGGCCCAACGGCGCCGGCAAGAGCAGCCTGCTGAAGCTGTGCCATGGCTTGTGGCCCTTGAGCTCCGGTTCGATTCGCTGGGGCGATGCCGATGTTCAGGACGTGAAGCAGAAGCAAGCCATGGTCTTTCAGCGGCCGGTGCTGCTGCGTCGCTCGGCCGCGGAGAACGTCGACCATGTCCTCAAGCTGCGCGGTGCCTCGTCGGCGGAGCGTGCGCGCGTCATCGAGGAATCTCTCCAATGGGCCGGCCTTGCCAACATCGCCGACATGCCAGCGCGCAAATTGTCCGGTGGGGAGCAGCAGAGCCTGACCATCGCGCGCGCCTGGGCACTGAATCCCGAGGTGTTGCTCTTGGACGAACCCACCGCAAACCTGGACCCAGCCGCGACGAGGCGAGTCGAGGACCTGATCCGTTCGTTTGCCGAGGCCGGCAAAAAAGTCATCATGGCGACGCACAATATCGCGCAGGCACGGCGCCTGGCCGATGAAGTCTTGTTTCTCAATCATGGCCGTCTACTCGAGCAGGCACCGGCAGAGCAGTTCATGAGTGGGCCATCGGATCCGCTGGCGGGACGATTCATCGCGGGGGAGTTGGTGGAGTAGGAATGGAGAAACCCCGGAAGAAGCTCTTGGCCGGCGCGATGGTGCTGGCAAGCCTTGCCGCGCTCGGGTCCTATACACTCCTTTCCTCGCCGAAAGGAACGAACATTACGCTCGCGTCGACGACCTCGACCGAGAATTCCGGCTTGCTGGGCTACCTGTTGCCAATCTTCAAGGGTGACAGCGGGATTGGAGTTCGGGTGGTGGCCGTGGGCACCGGGCAGGCCATGCGCATGGCGATGAAAGGCGATGCGGATGTAGTCCTGGTGCATCACCGCCCTTCGGAAGAGCTGTTCGTCGAGGAAGGCTATGGCGTCGAGCGCATCTCGGTGATGCACAACGACTTCATCATCGTGGGCCCGGCATCGGATCCGGCAGGCATCAAGGGCGTCACCGATGTGGCTGCCGCTCTCGGGCGCATTCGTTCGAGTCGTGCAGCCTTCGTCTCCCGAGGCGACGACAGCGGCACGCACAAGAGAGAGCTCAGCCTGTGGGCGACGCTCGGTTTCCAGCCCGGAGACGACGACCGCGACTGGTATCGCGAGTCCGGTTCGGGTCAGGGCGCGACACTAAACGTCGCCAGTGAAATGGATGCGTATTGCCTCTCGGATCGCGCGAGCTGGGTCACGTTTGGCAACAAACGCGGCCTCGAGCTCCTCGTCGAGGGTGATCCGCTACTATTGAATCCGTACTCGGTGATTCTGGTCAACCCGCAGAAGTATCCCCACATCAAAGCACCGGAGGGTCAGCAGTTCATCGACTGGCTCGTGTCCGAGCGCGGTCAGCAACTAATCGCCGCCTTTCGCGTAGAAGGTCAGCAACTGTTCTTTCCTGACGCACTCGACCCCACCGAGGAATGAGCTTCCATGGGACCGCAGGACATCACCGGAGTAGTGCTGGCGGGCGGTCGCGCGACCCGGTGGGACGGGCGAGACAAAGGTCTGATTGAAGTGTCCGGCCGGCCGATGATCAGCCACGTGCTGGAGACGCTGGCGCCACAGGTTGAGCAGGTCATCATCAACGCGAACCGCAACCTCGATGCGTACGGCGCCTTCGGTTTGCCGGTCGTTACCGACGCAAGCCGGGATTTCCTCGGGCCGCTCGCCGGAATCGCCAGCGGCCTGGCGGCTGCAGGCACCAACTGGGTAGCGATTGTGCCCTGTGATTCGCCCCTGTTGGCCGCTGACTGTGTGAGCCGTCTGGCCGCAGCTTGCGAAGACGACGAGCGCACCGATCTCGCCGTGGCCCACGACGGCGATCGCATTCAGCCGGTGTTCGCGTTGATCCGCCGCAGCCTGCTCGAGGATCTCGGCACCTTTCTGCAATCAGGCGGGCGCAAAATCGACCGCTGGTACGGGCGGCAGCACATGCAGCTTGTGGATTTCAGTGACAGCCCCGACAATTTCCTGAATATCAACCAGCGTGAGGACCGGGACGTGTTGGAAGCACGCATGAAGCAACGGAATGCCAGCGAATGACGACTAGAGATAAAGCCGGCTGCGGCCACGACGGTCCGGCGTTGCCGTTGAGCGATGCCCTCGGTCGCGTGCTTGCAGCGGTCGCACCCATCACCGATTCTGAACGCTTGCCAATCCGGCAAGCACTTGGACGAGTGCTTGCGAGCGATGTCAGCTCGACAATCAACGTGCCCGCGCATGACAACTCCGCCATGGACGGTTTCGCCTTGCGCAGCGCTGACCTCCCCGATGCGGCGCCGCTGGAGCTGAGGCACATTGGCGCCGCACTGGCCGGCCGGCCTTTCGACGGCCGGGTGGGCCCAGGTGAATGCGTGCGCATCATGACCGGGGCGCCGGTGCCCGAGGGTGCCGACACCGTGGTCATGCAGGAACGTGTCACCGCCGACAACGAACGGGTGCAGATCGAGGCGTTGCCTTTGCGCGGCGCCAATGTGCGCCCGGCCGGTGAAGACATCAGAGCGGGTGATGTCGCCTTGCCAGCCGGAGCACAGCTGCAACCCGCGCATATCGGCCTGCTCGCGTCCATTGGCGTCGCCGAGGTGGATGTGCTGCGGCGTCCACGAGTGGCGTTCTTCTCTACTGGGGACGAGCTCTGTGAGGTCGGCACGCCAACGCAGCCGGGCCAGATTTACGACAGCAATCGCTACACGCTGTTCGGGATGTTGCAACGGCTGGGTACGGAGATCATCGATCTCGGCGTCATTCCGGATCGCCCCGACGAGCTCGAAGCGGGCTTGCGGCGCGCGGCAGAGGGTTCCGATCTGATCTTGACCTCCGGCGGCGTGTCGGTCGGCGAAGCCGATTATCTCGTGGAGATTTTCGACGGGATCGGCCAGATCGACTTCTGGTCGGTTGCCATCAAACCCGGGCGGCCGACCGTGTTCGGCACGCTGGGTGACGCTCTGTACTTTGGTTTGCCGGGGAACCCCGTATCGGTGATGGCCACCTTCTACCAGCTAGCGCGTCCGGCGATTTTGAAGCTCGGCGGCCTGCAGCCACAGGCACCGGTGTTGATCAGCGCCACCAGCGCGGCGGCGATCAAAACCAAGGCTGGCCGCACCGAATTCTTGCGCGGCGTTCTATCGCGCGACGCGCAGGGGCAATACGTGGTCGCGAAAACGGGCCATCAAGGCTCCGGCATACTCAGCTCGATGACCCAAGCGAACTGTTTCATCGTGGTTCCCGAAAACGCGGAAATCATAGAGGCGGGTTCACAAGTCGATGTGCAGCCCTTCGAGGCGTTCGTCTGAGGCGATGGCTCCATGACCAACCAAAATGGCGTTACCCTTTTTGTCGGCACACGCCGAGGCCTGTTCCGAATCGAGACCGATGGCGCGCACAGGGAGTGGAACATCGGGGCCCCGCAGATCGAGGGCCATGAAATCGCACACGTCTGTGCGCATCCGACGCGGCCCGGGCGTTTGTATGCCGCTGCCAACCACAATGTATGGGGCGCTCACGTCTACGCGAGCGACGATTCCGGCACCAGCTGGGAGCCGCTCGCATCCTCACCGCATCACCCCGAGGGCAGATACGAGGAAAGCCTGAAAGCCGTCTGGTACCTGGCGATGACGCCCGACGGTCGGCGTTTGTATGCAGGTATCGATCCCGCCGGGCTGTTCGTCTCGGATGACGACGGTGAGAGCTGGCAACCGGTAGAGGGGCTCAACGAGCATCCGACGAATCGCTTCTGGGAGCCGTCGAAGGGCATCTTCGCCGTGCACTCCGTGTACGTCGACCCGGCCGATGCCCAGAACGTATTCGCTGCGGTGTCTGCCGGCGGCGTGTATCGCAGCACCGATGGCGGTCTCAGCTGGCACGCTGCCAATCAGGGGGTGCGCGCCGAGAACATTCCGCGCCAAAACCCGGAAGCCGGGCACAATGTGCACCGGCTGATCCTGCATCCGGGCGGGCGCTTGTACCGCCAGTGCTACTGCGGTGTGTATCGAAGCGACGATAGTGCGCGCTCCTGGCTGGAGGTCACGGGCGACGTGCCGAGCGATTATGGTTTTGCCATCGCAACCCAGGCCGCAGATGCGGATATGCTCTTTCGCATCCCAATGTCGAACTCACACATGCGTGCAACGGTAGACGGCCGGCTGCGCGTCTACCGAAGTGATGACGGAGGGGCGAGCTGGGCCGAACGGAGCGCCGGTCTGCCGCAGCAGCATGCCTATGTAGGTGTGCTCAGAGAAGCCATGGACACCCTTCCCGGCCCATCCTGCGGAGTGTATTTCGGCACCAACGGCGGGCACCTGTTCGCCAGTCGCGATGCCGGTGACAGCTGGCAGATGGCAGCCGGCTTTCTGCCACCGATCTCGAGCGTGTTGGCGCTGACCGTATGACCGACGACGAAATACTCGACTTGTTCCAGGCGCGTCACGGCGTGATCTGCGCCGTGGGTGCAGGAGGGAAGAAGAGCACGCTCTATAATCTCCTTGCCCGGCACCCCGGACGCGTGGCACTCACGGCAACCGTGTTCACGGCTCATTTTCCCAAGCGCCTGGGTCTAACGACCGTGCTTGCGGAGGAGTCCGAGCTGCCGGCTCGAGTGAAGGAGCACGCCCAGTTGGAGCGAATCGGTTTTGCCGCACCTTCCGGCAAGCCCGGACGCTATCGCGGCATCGCCCCGGAGCTCGTTTCGCGATTGCATGCCGACACGCGGCGGGAAGCTACCTTCGTCAAAGCCGACGGCGCGCGCATGCGATTCATCAAAGCGCCTGGAGACCGTGAACCCGTATTGCCCCCCGACTGCAGCACCCTGATTGGCATCGTGTCTGCTCACGCGCTGGGCGAGCCGTTGTCGGACGACATCGGTCATCGCCTGGAACATCTGTGCGCGGCGACCGGATTGCAACCGGGTATGGTGATCGAGCCCCAGCACGTGGCGCGCCTGATGGTCAGCGATGCGGGGCTGCTCAGAAGCTCCGCGGGCCGCGCGGTGGTACCCGTCATCAACATGGTCGACGATGCCGACAAGGAAGGACTGGCGCGTGAGGCGGCGCGTATCGCATTGGCAGAAACCGATCGCTTCGACAGGGTCGTCCTGGCATCGATGCGCACGACCGAGCAGCCGGTGGTCGCCGTCGTGGAGCGTTGACCGGAGGTGGCCTTGAATCGCGTGATCGTGCGTATCCCAACCGGTCTGCAACCGTTCACGGCGGGGGCCACCGAAGTCATCGTCGACGCCGACACACTAGGCGGTGCGCTGTCGGAGGTGGAAGCGCGTCACCCTGGCCTCTCCGCGCGGATCCTAACGCCGGAGGGCAACATCCGGCCCTTCGTCAACGTGTTCGTCGGCGACACAAGCGCCCGCTTCATCGACGGCCTGAACACCCCCGTCACCGACGGCCTGATCATTTCGATCATCCCCGCAGTAGCCGGAGGATAGCCCGGCCCCTACAGGACGGACAACTCAGCCAGCGAAAAGGCTCCGCGCGATCATCATTCGTTGGATCTCGCTGGTCCCTTCGACGATTCGCATGACCCGCAGTGATCGGTAAAAGCCCTCGGTCCTGGTGTCCTTCATCCAGCCCATGCCGCCGTGGACCTGGAGTACGCGGTCGCACACGCGGTTGACCATCTCGGTCGCGTAGAGCTTGGCCATCGACATCTCACGGGTCGCGTGGTCGCCTTGGTCGAGGAGCCAGGCGGCGTGGTAGACCATGTTGCGGGCTGCGTAGATCTCCGTGGCGCTGTCTGCGAGCATCCATTGAATCGCCTGGTAGGCGGCGATCGGCTGTCCGAATGCTTGCCGCTGCTTGGCGTAGTCGATGCCCAGGTCCAACAAGAACTGCGCGACGCCGACGGCGCCAGCCGCGATGTGCAGGCGCCCGGTGCCCAGGAAAGCCATGGCCTGCGCAAAACCGAAGCCTTCTTTGCCGACGAGCTGTTCTTCGGGCACCTCTACGTCTTCGAAGATGACCTCGGCCTGTCCCTCGTAGCCAGCCATGCCTTCATGCTGGCGCCCGACCTTGAACTGCCCCTTCTCGACGATGAACGCCGAGATTCCGCCTTTGGCTCGCTTCTGGGCGTCCGTCGTCGCGAACACCACACCCCAGTCGGCATGGTGCGCGTTGGAGATGAAGTGCTTGCTGCCGTTGAGCACCCACTTGTCGCCTGTCTTTTCCGCGCGAGTCTGGATGTTCTGCGCGTCGGAGCCAGCACCCGGCTCACTCAGCATGAAGCAACAGGTCTGATCCGCCTCCATGACGGGGTCCAGGTACTTCTTGCGCTGGGCCTCGTTGAAGACCAGGTGCATCGGCGAGGGACCCTCGGGCCCAGCGATGGCGAGAGAGCCAAGAACGCTGCCGGTTTCCCCGCAAGCCTCGCGGAGGATCACCGAGGCGACGTTGCTCAGCCCCCCTCCCCCAACATCCTCTGGCATGTGATGACCCCAGACCCCGAGCTCGACCGCCTGTTTCCGGATCTTCCGAACCAGGTCCCGGTCGATCGCGGTGTCCTGCGTGATCTTTTCTTTCTCCTCGAGCGGAAGGAGGTCTCGCTCCACCCACTGCACGTAGGCATCACGAAAAAGCTTCGTCTCTTCATCAAGGCTGAAATCCATGGCTACTCCGGAGGTTCGGTTAGCGCCGAGCGCCGCACCCGTCCAGCACTCGGTGCCTGCGAGGGCATGACCGTGTCTATTAGATCTCCGAGCGCACGTCGAAGTGCTCTTGATAGGGGCGAACGCGCTCGCGCTCTTCGTCCAGGTCGAGACCGAAGTCGTGAAAATCATACCGGTGGACGCCGTGTTGCTCTGCCGTATGGGTGTTCAAGTACTCCTGCATGCGTTCTCGGACGCTGGGCGAGAGCTCGAGGTCGAAGAAATCGTAGATGCGCTGCATCTGTTCTAGCGGCGCGTCCATGAACTCGTAGAAACTGACGTCGATGACCTGACCGGGCGCGATGATCCCTTCTTGCCTTGCACGAGCCGACGCATTGACCGCCGCCGCGTTCCACCGCATCCACTGCTTCGCGATTCCGGCAGGATCCACATCATCGCTTCCCATTGCTCTCAAGGTGGTGATCAGGCTCGACAGCGACGATGCGGTCTTGACCGGGTCACGGTGGGTTTGAATCAGCCGGGCGTCCGGATAGGTCGTCAGCATTTGCTCTAGGGTCCAGAGGTGCCCCGGGGATTTGAGCACCCAGCGCTCGCCGGGGCACTTCCACTGCAACAGCTGCAAGAATCGGCGATGATAGTCGTACGCGGGCGCCGGGTCCGACTCGTCGAGCATCCACCTGGAATAGCTCGGCACCTCATAGGTGCAGCCGAAGATCATGCTCGCGAACTCACCGGTCGTAATGCGCACGCACTCCTGGGGGAGCCGCGCCCCCATGCGATGGATGCTCTTGAAGTTGGGAATGATGCTGTCGGTACGGTCGAGCCGCTTCTGGATGATTTCGATCCGCGGGTCGCTGTCGTAACTGGCCGCTTCGGGGGCCGGAAAAGGCATGTCCACTTCCCAGGTCGAGGGGATTCGATTGCGGGGATCGAGGGCGAAGAGCTCGTGCAGGATCGTCGTACCCGAACGCCCCATGCCCATCATGATGATGGGAGCGAGAATCGGCGCGGCGCCGATGTCCGGGTGCCGTTGATGATGCGCCTCGAGCTGCAACCGGTTCTTCAAGGCCGTCAGCACTTCTTCGGTGGCGATGAGCCTACCAAGCGGCGTGAGCTTCGCCTCCTCGTTCAAGGAAGCCAGGAGTGTGTCGAAGCCAACTCGATAAGACGGACTGCCAAAGTCGGTGAGCCCCGTCTGTTTGGAAGCCAGTCGGTGCAGTCGCTCCGAGGAAAGCGGCCGGCCGTACGGGGTCCTCCCGCCAAGCAGTCTCAGGGTGCCATTGAGGGCCCGAACGCCCATTGGAAGAACCGGTACTGATGCCACGATGACACCTGATAACCCATTTGAGCGCGGATTCCACGATGATAGAGTCCCGCGATGACCGAAACCCATGACGCCTTCGTCGAGCTGGTCGACATCTTCAAGGAGCTTCCCGAGACATTCACAGACGAGTTCAAGGAAGTGAGCCCGCAAGCCCAGCTCCAGGGCTACCGGCATCTGGCCCACCTGCTGGCGTACGGCTTCGAGCTCTATATGGAGAGCGACCCGCTGCGCCCGTTCTTCGTCCCCGTCGCGCGCTACACCCAGAAGATCCTAGGCGACAACACCGACTCGATCTACTGCTTCACCCAGGTGAGTAGCGATCAGCGTTATCGGATCTGGGGAAAGCGCGGCGACGCCTGCTACCTGAGCTTCTGCGTGTATGCCGGCGAGCCCGACGGCTCCTGGTCGGACAGCCTCGCACTCAACGTGAACCACACCGACATGAATTTCGGGGACGATGGTTCGTACGAGATCTTCATCGGCCCGGACGAACCGGACAAGCCCAACCATTTCAAGATGGATCCGCGCGGTGTCTGCGTGATCTCCAGGGAGTACTACTTCGATCGCGACCAGGACCAGCTCGCGGACGTCCACATCGAAAACACGGCCGACATTCCTCCTCCCGGCCCCGAAACCGACGCCAGCTTATCGAAGAAGCTCCGAGCGGTCGCCAACTTCGTGAACGAGACCGCGGCGACGGTGCCCTTGGCCCCAACGACCGAGATGAATGTGCTCGACGAGCCATTCGCCTTCGACCCCGACGGCATGGGCTGGGGCACTCCCGACAACGTCTACGCCATCGCCCACTTCAAGCTCGCCGACGACGAGGTACTGGTACTGCGCGGCCGCTCTCCGAAGTGCTGCTACTGGGGCGTCCAAACCTGGAACGCCTACATGCAGTCGTTCGATTCGCGCTATCACAAGGTCTGCGTGAACTCGGCCCAAGCCAAACTCAATGACGACGGCGGATGGACGATCTACGTCTGCAAGGAAGACCCGGGGCTCGGAAACTGGGTCGGAACCGGAGGACACGACGACGGCGTGGTGTTTTGCCGATGGCTCTTGTCGGAGGAGTTCCCGGAGGGCCCAAGCTCCGAAGTCGTGAAACGCAGTAGCCTGCTTGGTTGAGCTGAACAGGCCCAAAGTTTCACCCTTCACCAATCGGCGCTAAAGAAGAGGTATGGGTCGGCACAAGCGCAGACACCCCTCGCGCGAGCGACGTGGCTATCACCACGGCGATCTTCGCGAGGCATTGATCGATGCTGCGCTCGAGCTGATCTCGGAGAAGGGACCCGCGGGCTTCACCTTTGCCGATGCCGCTCGCGGGGCCGGAGTGAGCCCGGCCGCGCCATACCGGCACTTCCGCGATCGCGACGCGTTGATGGCGGACATTGCGAAGCGAGGATTCCAATCGCTGGCGGAGGACTTAGACGCCGCCGCCAAGGATGGAAGCCCGAACGCTGTGGCAACCGTCGAGCGGATCGGGCAGGCCTACATCGACTTCGCGAGACGAGAGCCGGCTCTGTTCTCCGCGATGTTCGAGTCCGGCCTCACGTCTTCTGAAGCGCCAGAAGTGAAGGCCGCCGAAGACCGGGCGTTCAACGTGTTGCTCCAGGCCTGCGAGGCCATCTCGAACACAGCGACGGCCGCTCAACGCCCACCCCCGATGATGATGGCGCTCCATCTGTTCTCGCTCGCCCACGGCATCGCCGCCCTCTACTCTCGCGGCGACGGGTCGAGGCGCACCATCCCGATGTCCCCATCAGAGCTCTTGGAGGCTGCCGTCCTCGTCTATCTGGATGGTCTCGGTATCTCCAAATAGGGAGTGCGGAGCGTTTCTTAGCGGATTGCTTCTTGACGGGGCCCGCACATCGCTCCATATGTGAATGTGAAGAACATTTACATATGCAAAACCCCTGAAAGGAGCACGAAATGACGCAGATGGTGGCAAGGCTGGATGATGTAGGAACGCCGATTTGGATCGCGCTCCTCGTGCTTTCGTTTGTCGTGTTCTGGCCAGTCGGCCTCGCCTTCCTGGCGTTTCTCCTGACGAGTGGGCGGCTCGGGTCACGCGGGTCGCATGGGTGCTCGGGCAGGATGTCGCGGTCGCGCAGCCGAGATCATTGGGCTCGCCCTCATTGGCGCGGGCACAGCGGCAACAGCGCGTTCGACGAGTATCGCGATCAAACCTTGCAACGCCTCGAAGAAGAGCAGCAAGAGTTCCACGACTTCTTGAAGCAGTTGCGTATGGCCAAGGACCGCACCGAGTTCGATCGCTTCATGGCAAATAGGACGGCACGCGCGGACGAAGAGGATCCGGGCGAAACGCCTGGCGCGGATGGCGATCAGGACGACGAGACGCCCACTACATGAACCAGGATGCGGTCAGCTCGACATCGGCATTCGACCAGGCCTGCTCGAACTCGACCCTAGCCGTGGCCGCCTCGGAACGCTTCCCCTGAGCATCGAGCGCCTCGCCGAGCCCGAAGAGCGCCCAGCCGTTGTTCG
>CALLDH010000344.1 GCA_937998345.1 uncultured bacterium
GGCAACCGTGGCTCGGTGCAATACCTCGGCTTCTTCACTCAGAGGGGCAACTACGGGCAAGGTCGCGGCATGCCGCCAACTGGGTACCTCGAAGCCTCGTCGCTCGTAATCGAGCCGGACGGCACGTTCGAGATCATTCTCAGCACCGAAGAGAAGCCTGGGAACTGGCTTCCAATGGAGAAAGAGACGGGCACGCTCATCGTGCGGCAGACGTTCCTGGATCGTGCGAACGAGACGATTGCCGACCTTCAGATCGAGCGGATCGGCGGGGATGGGCAGCCGTCGCCGTTTGATCCGGTGAAGTGCGCGGAGGGCTTGACGATGTCGGCTGGCCTCGTGGCGGGCGCGGCGATCATGTTCGCGAGCTGGGCGGAGAACTTCAAGAAGTCCACAAACAAGCTCCCGCGGATGCCGCAGGAGGTGTCGAATCAGGCGGGCGGGGTGCCCGACATCGCCTACTACCACAGCTACTGGAAGCTGGCGCCCGACGAAGCGCTGGTGATCGAGGCGACGCCGCCCGAGTGCGAGCATTGGAACTTCCAGCTCAACAACTACTGGATGGAGTCGCTCGACTATCGCTACTACCCGATTCACGTGAACAAGCACACCGCGAACTACCGGCTTGATGGATCGGTGCAAGTGGTGGTGGCGGCGGAAAACAAGGGATTCGATAATTGGATCGACACGGTTGGCCACGAAGAGGGCACGATGTGTTGGCGATGGGTGCGCGCGAACGAGCACCCGGAGCCGCAGACTCGAGTGGTGAAGCTCTCCGAGCTCTGAGGCCTGCGATGCCGCCTAGCGAAATTACGAGTACTTTCGATCGGCCGTACCGTCCTGCCGCGATCGCATTTGTGAATCGCGTTGGGCGTGTTCTGTCGGGGGTTGGAATCGGCGGTAAGCCGATCACGGTCGACGGCGTCCTGTCGGACGCGCGGCGCAAGATGGGACTCAGTGACTTTGGCGATGAGGGCTTTCTAGACGCCCTGGAGGTGCTAGCCGACTCGATCAATCGCGAGGCTGCGCTCAACCCCGTCGGTCACATGATCATCCGCGGCCGGATTGTCGGCATCTTGGCGAACAAGCTCGTCGCGCAAGACACAATCAAGCGGCACCCTGAGATCCTCGACATTCCTGTCGAGGCACCGATCGTCGTGGCCGGGTTGGCACGCACTGGAACGACGATGCTGCACCGCTTGATCGCCCAGGACCCAGCGATTCGCTCGCTTGCCTCCTGGGAGGCGATCAACCCGGCCCCACCGAAGCAGACGCCCAGGAAGAAGAAGGATCCGCGGTTCGCGCAGGCCGCTGCAGTTGGGAGAGGGCTCAAGTACATGTCACCCGGGTTCTTTGCGATTCATCCGGCTGAGCCGGATGCGCCCGAGGAGGAGGTGATTCTGCTCGAGCAAGCGTTCCTCACGACTACGCCTGAAGCGATGATGAACGTGCCGACGTACTCCAAGTGGCTGGAGGAGCAGGACCATGTTCCGGCGTACCTGGCGCTAAAGCGCATGATGCAGTACCTGCAGTGGCAGCGGCCCGGCATCGGCAAAGACGTGCGCTGGGTGCTCAAGACGCCCCACCATCAGGAGTACTTCGATCCGCTCCTCGAGGTGTTTCCAAACGCCGCCATCGTTCACACGCACCGCGACCCCCTCAAGACGAGCCCATCACTTTTCAGCATGCTGACCCATCTGCAGATGATCTTCAGCGACGAGGTCGATCCGAACCGAGTGGCAAATCACTGGCTTGGCAAGATCGAGAACATGGCGCGCCGCACGATGGCCACCCGTGACCGGGTGAACGACAAAGGCTTCATCGACGTTTCGTACTACGACCTGATCAAAGACCCGATCCCCGAGGTCGAACGTATTTTCGAAGCCGCCGGGGCCGAGCTCACCTTGGAAGCCCGTAAGGCGATGGAGACCTCGCGAAAGGCCAACAAGCAGCACAAATACGGCCGCCACAAATACTCCCTAGCCGACTTCGGCATGACCAAAGACGACGTGGAATCCCGAATCGCCCCCTACCGCGCCCGCTTCAACGTCCCCTACGAATAGAAAAGGGGACAGTCCCCTTTTCTATTCTTGTCGGATGCGTTCGGCGGCAGTTTGTCCCGCCCCACCGCCGCCAAGCTATCACCTGGGTTAGTATCCGGCGCGATGGGTTGTTTGTCTGCTGTTTTGACGACTGAGGTGGGGGCAGTTCCGTTCTGGCAGCGGATTGTGTCGCTGGTTGGGCTGTTTGCGATGGTTGGGATTGCTTGGCTGCTTTCCAAGCATCGGGATCGGGTGCCGTGGCGAGTGATCGGCTGGGGCATCGGCCTGCAGGTGTCGTTTGGAATTCTCGTGATGAAGACCGACGTTGGGCTGCGACTTTTCTCGCTGCTCAATGACATGGTCATCGCATTGCTGGGCTTCACTGCTCAAGGTACCGAGTTCATCTTTGGCGACTTTGCGTCAGAGAAGTTCACAATCGCGATCAACGTGCTGCCGACGATCATCTTCTTTTCCTCGTTGATGACCATCCTCTACTACCTCGGCATCATGCAGCGACTGGTTGGGATGTTCGCGTGGGTCATGCGACGCACGATGCGAACCTCAGGGTCTGAGACGCTTTCTGCAGCGGCAAACTCGTTCGTCGGACAGACCGAAGCACCTCTCATGATCGCGCCCTTCATCCGCACGATGACGACGTCCGAGCTGATGGCGGTGATGACCGGCGGGTTTGCAACCGTCGCCGGTGGAGTCCTGGCCGCATACGTCGGGCTGCTCAAGGACGTCTTTCCCGACATCGCTGGACATTTGATCGCGGCCAGCGTGATGAGCGCTCCCGCTGCGCTCGTGATCGCCAAGGTCATGTGGCCGGAGACCGAAGGGTCGGACACAGCGGGGGAGGTCACGCTCGAGATCGACAATCCCGATGTGAATGTCATCGATGCCGCCGCGCGAGGCGCCTACGAGGGCATGAAGCTGGCCCTGAATGTCGGGGCGATGCTGCTGGCCTTCATCGCGCTGATTGCGCTCACCAATGCGCTGCTCGGCATGCCGTTCGAGCTCTACAACGACTGGGCCGGGCTCGAGGGTGCCGCGGCGGTGGAGCCACTCACGCTACAGCAGATCCTCGGATGGATCTTCTGGCCCTTCGCGTTTCTGATCGGAGTGCCCGTTGCCGAGTGCGCTACCGTGGGAACGCTTCTTGGCGAGAAGCTCGTTCTCACCGAGTTCATCGCGTATCTGCACCTCTACGAGTCGCTATCGGAAGGGGTTGCACAGCTGTCGCCACGTACCGTCGTCATCGCTAGCTACGCGTTGTGCGGATTTGCGAACTTTGGATCGATCGGTATTCAGTTGGGTGGCATCGGGGGAATCGCACCCGAGCGAAGGCATGATCTTGCAAGGCTGGGGTTGCGCGCGATGTTCGGGGGGATGCTGGCGTCGTTGATGACGGCCGCGGTGGCGGGGATGCTCATTTAGGACCGGGGCCGGGGCCGGGGCCGGTTCCGAGGCCGAGGTTCGAGGCCGTGTCGGTGTCAGTGCCCTTGTCAGCGTCGGTGCCGCGGATAGGTTTGGTCGCTGCGACAATTTGCCACCTTACTGCTTTGGGCGGGCGGGCTTATGTGATCTGTGATGATGCGCATACTTGCGATCTCAGCGCTTCTGTTTGCTTTTGCGTGTGCTCCGGCGCCCGTCGAAGACGCTCCGGACGAGGGGCGGCAGGTGCAGACGATTGTGCGCAACACCGCGAGCCCCTTCTGTCCGGGGAAGACACTCAACTCCTGTCCAAGCCCCAAAGCCGGGGAGTGGCGGCGGGATATTCGAGAGTGGGTCGTAGACGGCGTGCCTGAGCCTGAGATCCGCGATCGACTGCAGGCGAGAGTGCCTGGCTTCGATCTGAGCATCCCACCCGTGAAGTCGGGCTGGGTCATCCCTGTCATCGCGCTTGCGCTCTCGACCCTGTGGTTCGTCGTGATGGCACGGAGGTTCAGGGGGCGTGGTGGAAAGACACGCAGGGTCGAAGCACACGCACAGGATCGCAATCTAGATGCTCGGCTCGAAGAAGAGCTCGCCGCCCTAGACTGACGCTGCCCCGGTCTCGGAATCTGACCCGGCCCTAGACGGTACAGATCACTGACGACCCGTGCCCAAACAATCCCTGGTTCACGGTCACGCCAGCCTTCGCGCCCTCGACCTGGCGTCCCTCGGCCTGGCCGCGGAGTTGCCAGGTGAGCTCGCAGACCTGTGCAATCGCCTGAGCCGGAACTGCTTCGCCGAAGCATCCCAGGCCGCCGCTCGGGTTCACCGGGACTCGGCCGCCAATACTCGTGTCGCCGTCGCGCAGGAGTTTCTCGGCGTCACCCGGTGGGCACAGGCCGATCTGTTCGTACCAATCGAGCTCGAGGGCAGTCGACAGGTCGTAGACCTCGGCGAGGCTCATGTCCTCCGGGCCGAGGCCCGCTTCTTCGTAGGCGCCGTGTGCGATCGACTCTTTGAATCCGATTTCCGGCAGTCCGACGCCGGCCTTCGAATCGGTCGCCAGATTGGGCATCTCGATGATGCTGTTGGGGTACACAGGGGTGACCGTCGACACGGCCGCGATCTTCACCGGGTCGGTCGTGTGCTTCCGCGCGAAGTCCATGCTCGAGAGCACAAGCGCCGCGGCGCCGTCACTCGTGGCGCAGATATCGAGCAGATGAAGTGGATCGGCTACTAAGACCGAGCTCATCACGTCTTCGAGCGTGACCTCTTTGCGGTACCGAGCGTTCGGGTTGTGGAGGCCGTGCTTGGAGTTTTTCACCTTTACCTGGGCGAAGTCCTGCTGGGTGGCGCCATAAACGTCCATGCGGCGTCGCGCGTACAGTCCAAAATAGGTGGGGTTGGTGATCCCTTGGATGTGGAAGCGCAGCCAGTCCGGATCTTCCGGGCGCCGGCCACCGGTCGGTGCGAAGAAGCCCTTGGGGGCAGCGTCGGCACCGATGACCAGTGCCACCTCGCAAAGCCCCGCCAAGATGTGCGCCCGCGCGACGCTGATCGCTTGTGCGCCCGTCGCGCATGCGCCGTACGAGCTCGACACCTTGGCCCCGGACCAGCCGAGCGCTTGCGCGAACGTCGCGCCCGCCACGTAGCCAGGGTAGCCGTTGCGAATCGTGTCGCCGCCCGCCACCAGCTGAATGTCTTTCCATTGGACGCCGGCGTCGTTCAACGCATCTTGCGCAGCCTTGACACCGTAGCCGACGAAGCTCTGCCCCCACTTGCCCCACGGGTGCATGCCGACCCCGAGCACTGCAACGTCTTTGCTCATGCGTCACTCCCGCCGCTGGTCGGCTTCCAGTTCCAAGTGAAGTAGATGTGCTCGTCGTCTTCGTAAAGCTCCCGGAGCACCAGCTCCATCGGCATGCCGGTCTTCAATGCGTCGACGCCGATGCCGTCGGCAACCTGGCCGAGGATCGTGATCCCCTCTTCCTCGAGCTCGACCGCCGCGATCGCAAACGGCTCGAACGGCTCTTTGGCCACGAAGGGCGCGGGCGGCTTGTAGCTCGCGCTCGTGTAGGACCAGACCTTCCCCGTACGGCTCAGGGGGACCTCTTCGAAGTCGGCCTCGTCGCACGCCGGGTTCCGGCAGAAGGTCTTCTCGGCGGGGAAAAAATAGGTTCCGCACGCGCGACATCGCGTCCCGAGCAGTCGTGGCTCGCGTGGGTCCATGGTGAAAAGACCTTCGACGGCCGGTGCATTGGTTTTGTCAGGCATTGTGAACGGTCCCATGAAATAGAACACGTTCCACTGAGTTTCAAGCCCCCAGCCAAAGCGACGATTTGTGCCTCTCACACGGCTTCGCCCTTGCGCGCGTCGCCCTAGGCGGACTTCGCGTACTGGGCCTTGGTCCGCTCGAGCAATTCGGTCAGATCTTCACCAAGCATCTCGAGGCTGTCGATGGTGGCGCGCAAGATCGGGCGACGCAGGCCATCGATCTCCTCGACCATCTTCTCCAATCGTCTCGCAGTCGCCATCGCGCGCCGGATCGCATCGATTTGTTCCGCACCCTCGGGTTTCGGGTTGAAGACCGGATTGAATCGCTTCCGAAGCTCGGTCACGGGTGCGCCTTCTTCGAAGACCGCCGCCCGGAGTTCGTCGACTACTTCCTGGTCCACGGCCCGTTCGTGCTCAGCGTCGTTGCTCGGACCCTTCTTGAGGGCCTTGGCGAAATAGTCGACCGCATCGCAAGTCGGGATGCGCTCGTTGAGGCCGTCGCGTTTCAAGACCGATGGTGCGTGGCGCTTGAGCGCGACGTACGAGCCCGTCAGCTTGTCGGCGGTCGCCTGCTTGAGCTGAAGCTCGAGCGAGCAATACGAGTAGAAGTCCTCATACCCCCAGTCGAGATAGGACTCCCGATTGCGGACCTCGACGAGCGCCTCCGCCATGTTCACCCAGGAGCGCTTGAACTCGCGCGCGCGCCGAACGACGTGAACCCGAAGCTCGTCCGCCCCCTCCGCTTCGAGCGCTTCTGCCAGGTCGCCGAGCCTTTGATGCGTAGCCATCGGCGCTCTATACCACCGAAGTGCCGCGAAGCGGTATCGGCGCTTGGGCCCAGCCCAAACACGCGGAACTTTGGTACAATTGTAGGCAAAAATACGTGTTGACAACCGTGCTTGCGAAGCTTTACAGTAGGGCTGTCGGCGGCTGATCAGGGACCCGCCGGCAGGGCAAACCGAGACTCACACTCCTTGGGGGTACAACACAACGGGCGCTCGGGCGGGGTTAACACCTCGCCCGAGATTTTTTAATTTCCCCGTGTTCGGTCGGCCACGAGCCCAAGCGGCGTAAGGCGCTCAGAGCTCGATGGACGGATGGCGCTAGAGGCTTCGCTTCTTGCCGCGTAGTCCCCGGCGGCTGCCTTTGGGCTTCTTCGGCCGGTCGAACGAGCGACCGTCGCCGCCCCTGTCGTAGCTACCTCCGCCATCGCCCCGGCCGTAGTCGTTACGATCCGGTGGTGGCCCGAAGTCGCGCTGCTGACGCGGGGGCCGGGGGCGGTCTTCCGCGATATCGAGCCGCAATTCGCGGCCACCAACTTCGCGTCCGTGGAACTTCTCGACCGCCTGGGCCGCGTGCTCCTCAGCTGCGAACCGAACGAATGCGAAGCCCCGGGGGCGTCCGCTTTCCCGGTCCTTTGGAATGTGAACGTCAACGACCTCACCGATTTCTCCGAAGAGCTCACGAAGCTCCTCGTCCGTCGTGCCGAAGTTGAGGTTCCCTACGAATATCTTACTTGAAATGACTTACTCCGTTCTCCTGATGTGCTCATTTGGCACGTTTTAGGTCTGAGTCCAATTTGGGGAGTGTACCCCAGAACAGAGCTCCTTTGGCGAGATCCTCGGGCTCAGTAGTGCCAGGGGTACTTTCGGTAGTCCTGAGGGCGCTTTTCGAGGAAGGCGTCGCGGCCCTCCTGGGCCTCCTCGGTGCCGTACGCCAACCGGGTGGCCTCCCCGGCGAAGAGCTGCTGGCCGACGAGGCCGTCGTCGATCATATTGAAGCCGAACTTCAGCATTCGCATGGCGGTGGGGCTCTTGGAGTTGATTTCCTTGGCCCAGGATAGGGCGAAATCCTCGAGCCCTGCGTGGGGAACGACCGCATTGACCATCCCCATCTCGGCCGCCTCTTGTGCACTATAATTGAGGCCCACGAAGAACACCTCACGGGCCTTCTTCTGCCCGATTTGGCGGGCGAGCAGAGCCGAGCCGTAGCCGCTGTCGAAGCTGGCCACATCAGGGTCGGTCTGCTTGAAGAGCGCATGCTCCGCGCTGGCGATGGTCATGTCACAAACCACGTGCAGGCTGTGACC
>CALLDH010000345.1 GCA_937998345.1 uncultured bacterium
CCGCCTTCCCTCGCACGTCGTGCGCGACGACGAAGCTCTGTTGCCTCGTAGTCACGGGATAGGTCGAATCGCTCTCCCTGGACGACAGTGCCTGCACGACCCGAATCGGAACCGCGGTCCCCACCGGCACGCTGCCCGTCGACGAACTGTCCGCAGCCAACGGAGCCGGCGCCGGCGTCGTCACGCTTCTCATCGGCGATCCGCAACCGGCGGTCGCCGCACCGAGGAGGATGACCGCCGTTGAAACGGCGATGACGCGGTAGACGAAGTTGGTATGAGCGCATCTCGGCATTTTCAGGTCCCTTCGATGCGCGCGACTATACAGGACACCGTCGTAGACGCATCAGGGGGGGTCCTCGGCGCCATCGCTGACGCTGACGCTGGCGCTGACGCTGGCGCCGGCACTGACCCTGGCACTGGCACTGGCACTGGCGCTGGCGCACAATGCCTCCCCATGAAGGCCTCCGTCGGACTTGCTCTGGGTGCCGCGCTCCTCCTGAGCATCGCCGCACCTCTCGTTTCCCTCGACTCGTCAGAAGCCGCCGCGCGAAGCTGCTACAGCTTCTGGGCCGAGGCCGACAAAATGGGCTCGCACTACCGGCACATCGTGTACGTCGAGAACGACTGCGACTACTGGCTACAGTGCTCGATTTGGACCGATGTAGACCCGCAGCCGCCGAAGATGCTCAGTGTGGGACCCGACATGACAGAGAAGGCCGAAACCAACGGGAGCTCGCAATACGACGACCCCCGAGCGTTCGGGACTTGTCACCGGAAGTAGGTTCAGCGACAGTGCCAGCGCCAGTGCCAGCGCCAGCGCCAGTGCCAGCGCCAGTGTCAGCGCCAGTGTCAGCGCCAGTGCCAGCGGCAGTGCCCGTGTCGGTGTCAGCGGCTGCGTTTGGGGGCTTCGCGGTTGAGGAGGCGTAAGACTTCTTGCAGATCCTCCCAGACCGGCTTCTTGAACTGCGGGCTCCGCAATAAGAAAGCCGGATGATAGGTGGGCATGACCGGGATGCCTCGCCACTCGCCCCAGATTCCTCGCCATCTTCCGGCCGGGGGGACGACATTCAGGTTCTCTGCCGCGCAGCGGCCGAGGGCGACGATGGCCTTTGGCCGCACGAGATCGAGTTGTGGCACCAAATAGTGCGCACACGCCTCGGCTTCCGTAGGGAGTGGGGTTCGGTTCTCTGGGGGGCGGCACTTCACGACGTTGCAGATGTAGACCCCGTCGCGGCCGTAGCCCATGGCCGCGACCATACGGTCGAGCAGTTGGCCCGCTCGCCCGACGAATGGGAGGCCTTGCTGGTCCTCGTGAAAGCCCGGACCTTCGCCCACGAATACCAGGTCGGTATCCGGGGTCCCTCGGGCAAAGACGCTCCGGGTTCGGCCACGGCTCAGCTCGCAGCGGGTGCATTCGGCAGCTTCGTCGGCGAGCACCTGGAGGCGAGCCGCGGTGTCCTCATCGCCCTCATGCGCCCGTGGCCCTCCCGGTGGTATCTCGAGCGGCGACGCAGCCTCTGGCGTTGGAAATCCTGTGCCGCCAAGGGTCTCCTCCCAGCGGAGAAGCTCCCGCGCGCTCGCAATGACCGACGCGAGCTCGTTTTCAGGGTCACTGGACACGTTCGGGCGAGTATAAGCCTGTTTCGTTGACTTGGCCGTCGCCGGGTCGCTAATCTCGTATTCCAGGGGGATTCGAAGGGGAACATGTCACGGGCTCGGGTCTTGGCCATCGGCGACACGCATGTGGGGATGAAACGCACCCACAACGAGGACAGCTTCATGCTGGCCGAGGAGGACAACCTCTATGTGGTGGCCGACGGGATGGGCGGACACGCCTCCGGCGAAGTTGCGAGCGGCATGGCCATCGACACCCTGCGTGAGTTCTTTCGCGCGACCAGCTCCGATGCGGAAGCGACGTGGCCGTACAAGATGGATAAGGCCCGGGGCTACGAAGAGAACCGCTTGATCACCGGTATCAAGCTCGCGAATCTCCGCATCTACGAGGCGGCTCAAAAAGACCCGCAGATGCACAGCATGGGCACGACGGTCGTCGGCATTCTCGTCGTCGAAGATGGCGTGCTGATCGCGCATGTCGGGGACAGCCGCGTCTATCGCATCCGCGACGGAAAGATGGAGCAGCTGACGGCGGACCACTCGCTACTCAACGACTACATCAAGATGAAGCGACTCTCCGAAGAGGAGATCGAAAACTTTCCGCTCAAGAACGTGATTGTTCGCGCGCTCGGGATGAAGTCCACCGTGAAGGTCGACACCGTGCTCGACCGCCCCGAGATCGGCGATATCTACGTTCTCTGCAGCGACGGTTTGTGCGGGCCGGTATCCGACCCCGACATCCAGCGGATCGTCGGGTCCCATCAAGACCTTCAGACCGCGGCGAACAAGCTGATCGACAGCGCCAACGAAGCCGGCGGCCCTGACAACATCACCGTGGTGCTCACCAAGGTGATGGGACTCAGCTGAGCTCGATTCGGTGCTCTGGCGTGATCACCGCGCGAGTTGCCGAGCGTGTCACCGTCGTACCGGGCCAGACGACGCATCGATCCAGCGTGACGCCGCCCCGGA
>CALLDH010000346.1 GCA_937998345.1 uncultured bacterium
ACCGCCTCGGCGACCGCTACCATGCGCTCTTTGCGCAAATGAGCCGCCAGTCTCTGTCGGACGATACGCGTCAACAGCGCGCTGCCTCCGCGAGGATGGCCGGCCTCCTCTACGACTTGATGGTCGACACACCCACGGCAAGCGGGAGCCATCCATCCGTGGAGCAAGCGTTGGAGTTCATGCGCTCACACGTTGGCGTGGCGTACAGCTTAGATGACCTCGTAGCCGAGCTCGGACTCGACAAGTCGTACTTCATCCGGCTCTTCAAGAAAAACGTCGGGATCCCCCCGATGAAGTACGCGATGAACCTCAAGATGAGCGCCGCGTCCGATTTGCTCCGCACCAGCACCGAGCCACTTGCGGCAGTCGCCGCGCGTCTGGGCTTCGACGACGAGTACCACTTCGCCAAACGCTTCAAACAGTGGAGCGGAACCTCACCAGGCGCGTATCGTCGGTGAGCTCCAGAGCGAATACGAGCCCGTGGCGCGTGGTCTACGACCAGTCAGAACAGATCTTTGTAGCAGAAACACAGATTTGGGGCTCCTGGCCTCCCTTGGGTCTTGTGAAATCGTGTCCATCCGTTGATATTTCTCGTTCGCCCTCAATCTGACGGCGGCTGTACGAACTTCGGAGGTCCCAATGGTAGACGCACAAGAAGCACGGAGAGTCGCGGAGGAATCGCGAGAGAAGTCCTGGCGCGGACAGAGTTTCATGCGCGATGTGTTTCTCGGGAACTTCCGGATCGACCTCCTCGAACGGCTCACACTCGATGAACCGGAGCGTCCCGAGTTCTGGGAGTTCTATCACCGGTTAGCGGACTTTCTCCGCGACAAGGTCGACCCAGCAGAGATCGATGCGAGCGGTGAGTATCCCGCGGAAGTGGTTGCAGGCCTCGCAGAGCTCGGCGCGTTCGGCTTGAAAATCCCAACGGACTACGGGGGCCTCGGATTGACGCACCCCGAGTACGTCCGGGTGATGCAACTGCTCGGCGGACACGATGGCAACGTCGCCGCGCTCTTGTCCGCGCACCAGGCGATCGGCGTCCCCCAGCCGATCAAGCTCTTCGGAACCGAAGAGCAGAAGAAACGCTTCCTGCCGCGGTGTGCAAGAGGAGCGATCTCCGCCTTCGCGCTAACCGAGCTCTCGGCAGGCTCGGATCCGGCTCGGCTTGGCACGACGGCAGAGCTTTCTGAGGACGGCGAGCACTACGTGCTGAACGGTCAGAAACTCTGGTGCACCAATGTCACCCTCGCCGACCTCATCGTGGTCATGGCGCGCAACCCCGCCACGAAGAGAATCAATTGCCTCGTCGTTGAAATGGACTGGCCCGGCGTCAAGGTCGAGCACCGGAGTCGCTTCATGGGGCTGCGGGCCCTCGCGAACGGCGTCGTGAGTTTCGACAACGTGAAGATTCCGAAAGACAACTTGATCGGCAAAGACGGCGACGGGCTCAAGATCGCGCTCGTCACGCTGAACACCGGGCGGCTCAGCCTGCCCGCAGGTACCTCCGGCTCGGCAAAACGCTTTGTCGAGGTCGTACGCAAATGGTCGAACGCGCGCGTTCAGTGGGGCGTCCCCATCGGCAAGCATGAGGCCATTGCACACAAGAACGCCTACATCCTCTCCTCGGCCTTCGCGATGGAGTCGATCGCCTACGTGGTGGGCGAGCTCGCCGACCACGAGGATGCCGATATCCGCTTGGAAGCAGCGGCCGCAAAGGAATGGAACAGCGTCCGAAACTGGAAGCTCGCCGATGAAACCCTTCAGGTTCGAGGCGGCCGCGGCTTCGAGACAGAGCATTCGCTCCTGGCGCGTGGCGAGGCGGGTATCGGGATCGAACGAGCGATGCGTGACAACCGAGTCAATCTCATCTTCGAGGGCTCGAGTGAGATCATGCATCTTTTCATCGCGCGCGAAGCCGTCGACAAGCACCTACGAGTGGCGGGCACGCTCATCGATCCGAAGGCAAGCATCGGGCAACGCCTTGGCGCCCTGCCGAAGATCCTCGCGTTCTATGCCTGGTGGTATCCAACGCGCTGGTTCCGCTGGAGCCTGTGGCCAAGCTTCTCGCGATACGGGAAGCTCGCCAAGCACCTGCGCTACGCGTCTCGCGCGTCGGCGCGGCTCGCGCGCAACACCTTCCACGGCATCGCGCGCTTCGGCCCGAGCCTCGAGCGCCGCCAGGGTTTCCTGTTCCGGATCATCGACATCGGCATCGAAATCTTCGCACTAGCCGCCACCGTGCGGTACGCCCACAAGCTCCAGCAGGACGGGGCCGAAGAAGCAGCTCAGGCCGTCGACCTCGCTGATTTCTTCGCACGACAGACGCGGCGAAACATCGATACCTTGTTCCACCATCTCTGGCGCAACGACGACGCACACGCGACCCGCGTGGGCCAAGATCTGCTCGCTGGCAAGCACACCTGGCTCGAACGCGGAATCGAGCCACTGCCCTACACCGCAGAGGATCTTCGCCCGAAGTCGATGGAGGAGATTTTGGAGGAGCGGGAGCAGAAGAAGAGCGAGCCAGCGAAGGAGAAGCCGGCCGCGCAAGAGGAGTTGCGGATC